>NZ_JAESJQ010000026.1:0-9493 GCF_017891615.1 Staphylococcus sp. GDY8P198P | reverse complement strand
TTAAACATAGTATCCTAAACTAGAGTACTCTAAGTACTCGAAGTTTAGGATTTTTTAATTACAGTGCTTTAACTATTAAATATATAAGGGTATTATTAATAGTAGTTAAAGTATTTAAAGGTGGTGGAAAGATGAAGGTTCAGAAAGTAATTGTGGAGGAAAAATCATATCCGTTATACATACTGCTAGATAAAGAATTTGAAGTGATAGAACCGGTTAAGCGATTTATAAAGTACTTGGATAATACGGGCAAAGCTCCAAATACCATTAAAACATATTGTTATCATCTCAAGCTGTTTTATGAATTTATGAGCCAAAGTAGAATCGAATTAGGAGATTTACAATTTGAGGATTTAGCAAACTTTGTAGGATGGTTAAGAAATCCAGCAGGGCATTTAAAGGTAATAGATATACAACCAAAGAAGGCTAAAAGAGAGGAAACATCAGTTAATTCCATACTTAACGCTGTAACTAGTTTCTTAGAGTATTTAAATCGCACAGAAAATTTTAAAGCTATAGATATGTCTAAAGAAGCAAGAGGAAGAAACTTTAAGGGGTTTCTTCACCATTGTATATGTTAACTTAAAACTGAGCCACCAACGCAATTGAAAACTGAGCCACTTCTGTAGGAAAATAACCCTAGCACAATCGTTAGGGGGAAAACAGGAGTGATTACGTTGAACAAGAAGCAACAGGTGATTCAGCTGCATCTTCAAGATGTCAGCCAAAGACAAATTTCCACAGAAGTGAAGGTCTCTAGAAACACCGTATCCAAATATATCGAAGCCTTTGAGAAGAGTAAGGCGACCGATGTTCGTAACCTGCCGGTTACAGAAGATATTTTATCGCCTCCCTCCTACAAGAAAAGGGCTGGAGTGAAACGTAAAATGACGGAAGAGATTGTGGAAAGGCTCAAGGGGTTCATTCAGGACAATGAATGGAAACGCAAAAACAACATGAGCAAGCAACAAATGAAAAAGATTGATATGTATGAAAAACTGCAAGAAGAAGGGTACGATATCGGCTATACAACGGTTCGGAATTTCGTCAATAGCGAGGAGAGACGAACAAAAGAGGTCTATATTCGCCAACGCTATTCAGCGGCCTGGGAAGTGGAATTTGATTGGGGAGAAGTAAAACTGGTGATTGACGGGAAACAGAAGTCCTATTCACTGGCGGTCTTCACCTTGGCTTACAGCAATTACCGGTTTGCGCTGCTTTATGAATCCGAGACGATGATCTGCATACAGGATGCACATACCAAACTGATTGACCACTTAGGTTTCGTTCCCTCTGTTTTCACTTACGACAATATGCGAACCGTGGTGAAATCGTTTGTCGGAACAGACCGGAAAATCACGGATGGCATGATCAACCTCTCCAATTACTATGAATTCCGGATCCGGCTCTGCGAGCCAAGAAAAGGAAACCAGAAGGGGCATGTGGAACGGAGTGTGGAGGTTGTTCGCAGAAAAGCATTTTCGTATGACATCGCATTCCCTTCTCTTGAAGACGCCCAGAAACGTCTAGCCCAAACCATTCTGTCGCTCAATAAACGGATTCACCATGAAAAGAAACTCGCTCATATAGAATTGAAAGACCAGGAAAAAGTTGCCGCTGCTCAAGAGGCGCTTCCTCTGCCATTCGATGTTTCGGAAGTCGTGGAATGTCGGGTAGATAAATATAGCACCGTCACGATTAAGCAAAATCGGTATTCCGTACCTGAAGGTCATGTAGGCGCATGGATTCGTGCAAAGGTAAGTGCGGATTCAGTCCGTCTCTTTATTGAAGGGGAATTCGTCGCAGAACATCGGAGAAATTGGGGTGTTCATCAATGGGAAATGGATCTCTATCATTACATAAAAACTTTCACAAAGAAAAAAGGCGCTTTAGCTCAAAGTGAATGTTTGAGCCAAGCACCAAATCAAATTAAAAAACTCTTCGAAAACCATTATATCGGAAAAGAGAAAGATTTTCTAGAGCTACTCCTTTATGTACGTGAGAAAAATCAGTGGGATAACGTGATGGCTGCCGTCCGACAGATTGAGACAAAAGGTCTCGGCGACATCACGACCGAAAAGCTAATCTTTCTGAGCGAACAAACAGATCTGGTACCTGCGGTACCGCTGCATCCAGACGAGACGGTCGAACAGGCGCTTCAAAACATTAAGGCCTTTTCAGCGATGTTCAATCAAGTCGATGAAGGAGTGCTTGAACATGGATAAAAAGCAAAGCGTCATCGACCTGTGCAAAGAATTACGTCTTCCTGGCATCCGTGAGTTGGTCGAAGAAGACGTAGCATTCCAGGAAACGACACCTGCGATTGACCTGTTACACACCGTGTTAACGAAGGAAAAGAATGACCGCTGGATCCGGTCTAAATCCACACGGATCCGCCGTGCGAACTTTCCGGAGAAAAAGCTGCTGGAGGAGATTGATACTCGAGCGCTGCCGACAGATGCGCAGCAAAAACTGCCCAACTTACAGACGCTCGATTTCATCAAAGCTGGACAGAATGTGATTCTGACCGGTTCTCCAGGAACCGGCAAGAGCCACCTGGCGATCGGCTTAGGGGTAGAAGCTTGTTTAGCGGGCTACAAGGTTTATTTCGCCAGTGTCTCGTCCTTAATCAATCAGTTGAAGGAAAGCCGGTCCGAAAGGACCTTACGCTCTTTCGAATTGCGATTTGAGAAATATGACCTCGTTATCATTGATGAATTAGGCTACATTTCCTTCGATAAAGAAGGGGCTGAATTACTGTTTACACATTTGTCGTTGCGTGCTGGTCGATCCTCAACCATTATTACGAGCAACCTGTCTTTTGCGAAATGGGAAGAGGTATTCCATGATCCTATTTTGACCGCCGCATTGACGGATCGCTTGACGCATAAATCGCACGTGGTGAATATGATCGGCCCATCTTACCGAATGAGAGAAACGCAAAAGTGGCTTGAAAATAGCCATTCATAAGTGGCTCAAAATTAAATTGCGAAATGGCTCAATTTTCAGTTGCGAAATACACCCCCACCTTCTATCTCGTCCAGTTGGTTTCCCCAGTCCATAAATATCAGATGAAGACAAGGCACTAAAAGTTTTTATAAAATTGGTTGATTTAGGTTTTACATTATGTTGCTAACTTTAATATTTACATTTGAATATTAAAATGTTACAGTACAGGCTAAGTATATTAATTAGTGAAAGGAGGTAATAGCTATGTTAACTGTTTTTAGAATCTTATTCGGTGAAAATACAAAAATCGGAAACCGTTTAGCTATTAAAGGGAGTAGTCTGTCCTTTTTTAAACTAAACAATGATATAAAAACAGTTGCCGGAGCTTTGCCTCTACTATGGATAAGTTTAAAACAAGATCATCAACATACTTGTTTTATGTAGTGAAATATGCATATTTGTATGTTTTGACTTTCGGCACCGGTAATTTTTATCTGTGTTTTTTTTGTGTGCAAAAAGAAATTGATTCTTAACTAGAGCAAATTGTGAAAGGATGAAAGAAATGAATTTTAATAATAAAACAAAGTATGGTAAAATACAGGAATTTTTAAGAAGTAATAATGAGCCTGATTATAGAATAAAACAAATAACCAATGCGATTTTTAAACAAAGAATTAGTCGATTTGAGGATATGAAGGTTCTTCCAAAATTACTTAGGGAGGATTTAATAAATAATTTTGGAGAAACAGTTTTGAATATCAAGCTCTTAGCAGAGCAAAATTCAGAGCAAGTTACGAAAGTGCTTTTTGAAGTATCAAAGAATGAGAGAGTAGAAACGGTAAACATGAAGTATAAAGCAGGTTGGGAGTCATTTTGTATATCATCACAATGCGGATGTAATTTTGGGTGTAAATTTTGTGCTACAGGCGACATTGGATTGAAAAAAAACCTAACTGTAGATGAGATAACAGATCAAGTTTTATACTTCCATTTATTAGGTCATCAAATTGATAGCATTTCTTTTATGGGAATGGGTGAAGCTCTAGCCAACCGTCAAGTATTTGATGCTCTTGATTCGTTTACGGATCCTAATTTATTTGCATTAAGTCCTCGTAGACTTTCTATATCAACGATTGGTATTATACCTAGTATCAAAAAAATAACCCAGGAATATCCTCAAGTAAATCTTACATTTTCATTACACTCACCTTATAGTGAGGAACGCAGCAAATTGATGCCAATAAATGATAGATACCCAATAGATGAGGTAATGAATATACTCGATGAACATATAAGATTAACTTCAAGGAAAGTATATATAGCTTATATCATGTTGCCTGGTGTAAATGATTCTCTTGAGCATGCAAACGAAGTTGTTAGCCTTCTTAAAAGTCGCTATAAATCAGGGAAGTTATATCATGTAAATTTGATACGATACAATCCTACAATAAGTGCACCTGAGATGTATGGAGAAGCAAACGAAGGGCAGGTAGAAGCCTTTTACAAAGTTTTGAAGTCTGCTGGTATCCATGTCACAATTAGAAGTCAATTTGGGATTGATATTGACGCTGCTTGTGGTCAATTATATGGTAATTATCAAAATAGCCAATAGTATTGAACAAGGTATATAGCTGATATAATAAGGTGAATTTTTAAATAATATTAATGCAATTAATATTATTTTGATAACTCAATTATGCTAGTATTTTCTTCAAATATGAATGGACTACTGGGTGGAAGATAATTAACTAATCTGTATTCTTCTAATTTGAAATGAATAAGTTTCAAAGTACTAAGATATAGGATTAGTCATCCATTTTTTTTAAATCAGTTTAACTAGATGTTTTGTTTGTCGAATGACAAAAAACTCTTATTTAGTATAAATGAATAGATAATCCTTCCAATAATAATTGGGAGGATTTTTTATTCTCCCTAAATACAAATGTAAGTTAATGAAATATATACTTGAAGATGTTTATGGCATTCTAAAAATGTAGTCTTTGGCAGTTAATTTATGTAGTCTCTCTAGAGAACAACTTGAAAGTATTCGGGAATGCGTTCAGCTTCATAAAACCCTCCTCAATTATATAATCTGAAACCCTCTTGCTAAGTTCTTCTTCAACTTTTTGAAAACCTTTTAATATCATTTGATTTCTCACTTTATTAGCGTTCGTAAAAGTACACTTTTACGAACACTATTTAAGTGACCCTATATAAAGAGAAAGTACCGTTCATAAACATATGAAAATAAATTGTGAACGTTCTCTAATTTACATATACTTTTACGAACGTTTCTTGATAAAATGAAGAAAGAGCATATCATTCCTATTTCTAAAGAAATTGCTGCATTGATATTAGTTCAAGAGCAAAGGGTGGCTGATGAACTCGATGATGGATGTGTATATGTGTTTCCCCGAAAAGATTGCTCACCATTGAAACAAGATACCTTTAGGGTTAAATTAAATGAACTAGCTTATGAAGAAAAGATAACGGACAGCAACGGAGAAATTTTTCGTTTTCATGCTCATGCCTTTCGGCATACAGTTGGCACTAGAATGATAAATAACGGAGTGCCACAACATATTGTCCAGAAGTTCTTGGGTCACGAATCACCGGAAATGACGGCAAGATATGCACATATTTTTGATGAAACCCTAAAGAAGGAATTTACGAAATTTAAGGAAACCTTAGTAACGAATAACGGTAGCATTCTGGATTTAAGTGAGGAAAATACTGAAGCTGACAATACAGATCTTCAATGGTTTAAAAAGAATATCAATGCACAGGCACTTCCTAATGGCTATTGTCGGTTACCAGTAATTGCAGGACCATGTCCTCACGCAAATGCATGTTTAGATTGTACGAATTTCTGTACAAGTAAACAATTTCTTACTGAACATGAAGAGCACTTAGAGCGAACTAAAGAAATACTAAATAGGGCTAAACAAAACCAATGGCAGCGTCAGGTTGAAACCAATGAACGTGTTAAAAATAGATTAGAACAGATTATTCATTCGTTAAAGGAGACGAATTAAAATGATTAGAAAAGGTAACACAACTGCCATAGTTCAGCTAGCTAAAGACAAGTCGGAGAAAACAAGAATTAGGGTTGAAAAGACAATTTCAGAGATGGCATTGAAAGAAGAGAAGATTAATTTTAATTCCGTTGCACAAAAAGCAAATGTTTCAAAGTCATGGCTTTACAAACAAAAAGATATTAGAACTAGAGTGGAGACATTAAGAGGGATGCAGATAAGTGAGTTAACCCCCCGTAAACCTAGTAAAAGCCCTCGTTCAGAGGACGTATTAATAAAAACCTTAAAAAGCCGTATAAAGGCGTTAGAAGAAGAGAATGAACGGTTAAAGGATCAAGTTCAAAAATTACATGGCAAGCTGTTTTAGCAGATTTGTGTTTCTTGGAATTTATTGGGCACTTTGAATTGGCTACCTAAAATGAAATCGCTAAAACCTTCAATAACTTCAATAGCCCATTTCCCTAAATGTGTTAAGGGGAAATGGGCTTTCTTCTAGTATTGTTGGCATGATCGCAGAAGTGTTTTATGCTCTTAAATAATACTTTTTAATATATTGCAAATACTCATTAGCACTTTTCTGTATCTCTTCGCCCTTCATATCCGAATTAGCACCGTAAAGTACAAACTCTGGTACATATTCAGCATGAATCTATGCACATAAAGATTTGAATGGTGTTAACATCTGGGTTAATGTATGCTTGTTTTTACCCATACTTGTAAATTCACCTTTTTTTACGCCAGCTGATATAGCTAATCCTAATTTTCGATTATAAAATATTCTTTTACCCTTTGATCCGTAAGCCCATCCATATATAATCACTTCATCGATCCATTTTTTTAATAATGAAGGAGAACTATACCAATATAATGGAAATTGAAAAATAATATTATCATGATTTTCAACTAATTCCTGCTCTCTTTTTACATTCATAATAAAATCAGGATACTCTCTATAAAGATCATGAATGGTAATTTCGTTTGAATAAGACGCTGCTTTTTCTACCCAAACTTTATTGATTCGAGAATTTGGCATATCTGGGTGAGAAACGATCACCAATGTTTTCATTGTTTCATCCTTAACATACTCAACTTTCGCACCAATAAAACAGTGTACGAAAGTTGAGTTACTTAAAAGTATTCTATTCTAAGAAATTCAAATTTGCGTGATTCCTAAGCTATTTATTTACAGCTTAAACTATAGAAGATGAACTAAACAATAACTAATCTTTACATAACTAAGTTATTACCCACGCTTTTTTAAACCTAATCCAGCTATTAAGGCAATGAGTATTGCCCCTGTAGCTGCAAGGAACGCATCTGAGTAGGACATAGCGTCCAATATATATAATGGATTTATCGGCTCAGTAGCATCACGTCGAGCGGATAATAATGCTCCAATCATACCTGCTCCAGTTCCTGATCCAAGGTACAAAGCACCTTGGAAAATCCCCATTCCGACACCAACCTTGTCTGCATCGAGTGCACTTACTGCGGCGTTATTTGCGGGAGAATTCGTGAATGCAAAAGCAATCCCTACTCCGAGGACCCCCACGGAAACTAACAGAGGTGAAGCACCAGATGCATAGGTGGACAAGAATAAGGTAGACAGCCCCATCAGAGTCATCCCAGTAATTATCAGACGTTTATCCCCAAATCGATCAGAAAGACGGCCAACGAAGGGAGATAAGATTGCAACAGCCACACCACCTGGCAACAATATCATTCCAGCCTGTCCAGAAGAGAGTCCATTCACCTCAACGACTAGTAATGGGACGAACATAAGAACAGCGAAATAAGCAAACATCGAAAAAAATGCAATTATGACCGTATTGACATAATCCTTGTTATTGAACAGGACAGGTGGTACAAATGGATTTTCTGCGGTAACAATTCTCCAAATAAATCCCACCAAAGCTACAACAGAACCAATTAGGCTAGTTAACGATGAGAACGAAGAAAAACCAGAAGTTTCTCCTTGAGTGATGCCAAAAAGGAGTAATCCTACTGTGAGGCCGAGGAATAAACCACCAATGAAATCAAAGTTCTTATTGCTTCCTACGGATTCTGCCGGTTTAATTGTCGGTAACGCGTAGTAGGCACCAATAACAATCATAATGGCTAACAAAAATGTGAACCAAAACAAGGCATTCCACCCTAAATATTGACCAACTACTCCACCAAATATTGGACCAGCAGCAGTTCCAACACCAATACTTCCTGCGATAATTCCCAAAGCTCCCCCACGTTTTCCTTGTGGGAAAACCTTCGAAATTGCAATGACTGATAGAACTGGAATTGCGGACATCCCAGCACCCTGAACCATTCTTCCCAAAACCAACAATGGGAGGTTCGGGGCAATTGCACATAAAAGACTACCACTTGCCAGAATCATAATGGCAAAGATATATAGCTTTCGTAACTCAAAAAAGTCTGAGATTCGACCATAAATCGGAACTCCAATCGCAAGAACAAGTGCAATACCACTAACTATCCAACTCACTTGAGATTTCGAAGCTTCTAAATCTTTGCTTATTAGTGGAAGTACGGGATTGACTGAATCAGCCGTAATTGCACCTACAAGTACAGATAGGGAGAGTACCATCATTAAAAGCCTAGTAGAACCCCTTTTTTCAGATTGAATCATTTCTTTAGATTTACTATCCTTTTTCATTTTATTTCCTCCTAAAATATATTGTGATTTTAGGAGGCTAAATCCACTGCTTTCACCATAAACCTCACCTCATATCTATTTATATTGTAAAACCAAATCAACGAACTCACCATATTTCTACAGCATGATTAAAGATTCGGTTCTCCAAACTAACTGAACTGATCAAACAAAAAAAAGGCACCAGTTTAACAACCGGTGCCTAATCATTCGTATGCATTTTTACAAATGCAATAGATTCATAAATTTTTGCCCATTATATAAAAGGAGGCAAAAAGTTTTCCGGTAGTGTTTCCATTTTTTGTTTTTGTGAAAAAGGACATACTGATCCCGTTGTACCTAAATCCCCTGAAACTTTTACATGCTTTCTAAACTCGACATTAATGAAATCAATTCCCATTACTTTTTGCCTCCTTTCTCATATTGTGATAATAACACAATAATAATTGATGAAAAAGAAATAATCAACCCTACTTTTTTGAAAACCAATTTAAAGCTTTACTACTTTTACTTACATAATAAAGGCAGGTGCAGTATAAACTTTTTTAAATAGGTCTTCTTTAACGAGCAGGTAGCGTCAGTTAAAGTAGATAATTTAAGATCGAAATCATATTATAGATATTCCGAAATTGGGCGTGATTGTTGCAGGTCAAAAGCTTAATTCCTCGATAAAATAAAAAGGAATTAGTTTTTTTATTTGTGGTACATTCTTCTGACCGTAATCAATTGTCATCTAATAATTACATTGTATTTTTTCATTTGATTTAACACGTTAAATATATGTTCTTAAAGTAAAAACATTGATGTTAATGGATTTTTAGTAATTTACTCTTGATAAGAT
>NZ_JAESJQ010000025.1:0-13114 GCF_017891615.1 Staphylococcus sp. GDY8P198P | reverse complement strand
CACAGGAGTCTGGACTTGACTTATTATCGTGAATTGTTTTATAGAAAAAAGGGTGATGAGATGAAAGTATTACGAAAAGTTTATAAAGACGAAGAACCGATTTACCATGTTAAAACGGATAAGGGTTCTGTCATTAGAATTAAAGGTTCTGATGAGTTAACCGACGCAGAAACTGAAGAATTATTAACAATTGTTGCGGAAGATATTGATAAAATGAAAAAATAAATACTCATGTTTTTGAACGATGATTAATACGGCGGATAAAGGGGTTATATCGTATTGATCATCGTTACTTTACTACTTAGTTTACATCGTTATTGGATTGTAATTCGTATAAGAATGCATTTTGCAAACTCATAACTTTCTGTAAAGTTCCCTCCAATAAAATATACTTCATAAACATATCCAAAAATTTGTTAACCAGCGTTTAATTCAGAGGGCTACAAAAAATGATTATTCATTTTCATCGGTGATGAATACAGAAATTATATTTTATAAAGTGCTTTAATATAATAAGTAACAAGCACCAAATTTAACTTATATCATAAAAATTGACGATAAATTAAATCTAGTGCTTAGAAAAATATATACTTATTGCTCAATTAATTGAATTAAATTACCACAAGTGTCTTCAATGATTGCTAATTTAATTCCTTCAACCTCTTTTGGTGCTGTATGAAATTTCACATCTAAATCTGACAGTGATTGGTGTGTTTGTTCTAAATTAGAAACGCCAAACATCGTTACGGGAATACCTGCATTAAACAAATCATCTTGATATGTTTTTGCTATAGGATTCTCATTAGGTTCAAGAACGATTTCTACCGGATTGTTAGAATTGTTTTCTTTTACAGTTAACCATTTAAACCCACCACCAATCTCCATGTCATGTACAAGTTCAAAACCGAGCTTTTCTGTATAAAATTGTTTTGCCTTTTCTTGATCATCTACAAAAATACTCATAGCAATTATTTTCAATTTATTTTCCTCCTTATTATAAATATTTTTAATATTTTAATACCCTATCCTTATATCCTGACACTTTATACAATCAAAAAATGATTTATATTTTATTCAAAATATTAAAATTGTTGGAAATAACATTTCAATTAATTCCAAATAAATATTTAGCTATTTGAACATACAGTTTATCTGTACTAAAATAATTAATATAAGTCTTATACATTTAAATGATGGAGGTTTTAGATTTTGGAAATTTTAACTGAGCTACGTGAAAAAGAGCATTTAAGTTTGTCTAAATTAGCAATTAATTTAAACAAAGACTACGAGAAAAGTTATAGAATATGTCAAATATGGGATTGGGAACATGGATATAGAGAACCATCAGAAAATGACACTAAAATTTTAGCTGATTATTTCAACGTCCCTCAAAAAACATTTAGTCACTAATTATATGAATTTAGTACACATATTGAATTTATATAATTAGTGATTAGATTGATATCATGTATCACAATTTATATATGGACGAGATAAACATCATTTTTTTAATAATCTAGTCGACTTGCAATAACAGAAATGATTAGAATGTGAGTGATTGATTAAAATCATGATTATCAGACATTTTCTGATTAATTACTGTCTATATTATGTTTAAGCCTGAAAAAGTTTTCAGGCTCTTTTTTTATCGTGTTATTCATTACTTTTTATAAATAATTGTAATAAAATAATCTACGCCTTCCACAGTGTTTGTAACTGAAGGTGTAACTGAAACAAGTTCCCAATGCTGTTTATCGTCAACTTCATGTAAAAATTGGTTCACTCGTGTATCAAATTCTTCGAAACTCTCTTCGTATTCCATGTGCAAGGTTTTAATAAACATATTTGTCTCCTTCAATTATTTTGTCTTAATTATTTTTTTATTATAAATCCTTCAAATTACTGAAACAAACATTTTAAAATATTTGAGGACTTAATCAACAATAAATTTGTAAATCTACTTTAAAAATTCATGTGAATTATATTTCATTATCTAACCAATCAACAATTTCTTTAAAAATATTCTTGTTAAAAGAAGATTCATTAAATATTTCGTGTTGTAAACCATCATAAATATGAATTGATTTATGTTCAGAACCTATTTCATCAAATAATTGTAATGAATCTTGGTAACTCACCAACCCATCTTCCTTACCATGTAATATAAGTGTATGTTCAATAAATTTAGATGCATTTTCTTTTAAATACGCTATACCATCCATTAGACTAACTATTAATCCCATTGAAATTTGCTTTGCATTCAAATCATCTAATGCATATTTTTCAACAACATTTTGATCTGAACATAGTCCTTCACTAAGTTCGTTATCAAAATAACTATACTTATCTACATGATTGTCTACTTCACCAAACGTTTTCTTATTATATCTCGTTAAAGCGCCAGATGTTATTATGCCGTCTACTTCATTAGGATATTGTGTACCGAATAATGTTACTGTATATCCGCCCATACTATGACCAATTAAATATATCTTCCCTTTATAGTCTGCTTTAACTTTATCAACCACAGCAGTCAAATCTTCAACAATCTCATCTTTATTACTATAAAATGTCTGCTTGCCTTCTGATCGACCATGTCCCCGCTGATCATACCTAATAACATTGAATTCATTTTTATTTAAGTAATTAGCTAATTCATCATAACGATCAAGATGTTCAGCTAATCCATGGACAATAATAATATTAGCTTTAGCCTTTTCAATTTCATTTATTTTTGCATAAAGCTTCGTGTTATCTTTTGATGTTATATACTTTATATAATTCATTTTTATTTCACCCCATAGTATTAAAAATAAAGTTACCTATATTATTAAAATCCCCTTCCAAAATAAAAACAAACTTAATCCGCCTATAATATTCCAAAAATAAATAAATGGTGTTTAAACCCAACCTTCTTCCAACCTTTAAATCTTAGTTAATGATATGCTTATATCGGAGGGCGATATAAATGGCGAAATATATATTATCCTATAATTTAAATGCTATTTCTTATGGGTATGAAAAATTACCTTCTAAGTTAAATCTTGTTGGTAAACCTTTGTACATCTACAAAGGATTGTGGTTGTTAAAAAGTGACTTAGATCAAAATACGATTTGTGAAAATATAAAAAGTGTATTCAATTCAAATGATGATTTTTTAATATTTGAAATAAATCAAAGTCCTTTAGGTACCTTGAGTGAACAAAAGTACGATGAAATAATAAATTTACTTAATGATTAAACATATTCTTAAATTTGAATGTGTTTTTTATTTGTATTATTTAAGTTTATTTCATAAATATGTTATACTTTTTATTACTTAAAAGATTTATGTATAGTACAATTATATAAATGGTCAACTTTGTACTTCAACCTATTTCACAGTTTCATTTGCAATTTCATAATTTTAAAACAATGACCATTGTTAAGGGGATATTTATGAAAATTATTGATTTCAAAATTAGTAACTATGATATAATCTATACTGTTAAAACGACAAAAGGTAATACGTTTTCTCATGCACTACCTAAAGATACGACTTCGCATAATGTTCATCGCTATTTGAATATATTGTGTAGTAATGTTGATCGAGCAATGTAATAAACACTTATAATTAAAGATAGTGCCTTGTTACTGTCTTTAGTTATCAAATAAATAAAATGTTTCTAGTAAAATCTAGTAAATGAGCTGCACAGTTCAATTACTAGGTTTTTTATTTTATATTAATTCACACTAAATTGTTTAACTAAAATCATATTTATTTAATAATTTTATAAAAATTTTGTTATAATTATGTTTAAATTAAAATTTTCAGAAAATTAAGATTTTAATTTTTATATAACCATGATATATTTTCATTATTTATGTTAGCTAAAAGGGGTGTAGCAATGAAATTTTCAAAAAATAAAGGGAAAACAACAAATAAAGACAGGAAAAAGGTCGAAATGCCACATATTTATGTCATATTATTTATATTTGGTGTCTTAGCCACCATTTCAACTTACCTCATTCCTTCCGGAGAATTTGATCGAATTAAAGGACCAGAAGGTAGAGAAATGGTTGATGCAGACTCATTTCATTACATAAAAGCTACACCAGTGAATATTATTGACTTTATATCCATTATTCCAAGAGGTCTCATTGAAGCAGGTGAAATTGTATTTTTCACACTGATTATTGGTGGTATGTTTATGGTATTAAGACGTACGGGCATTATTGAAATTGGAATTGATAAACTCGCGCGTAGGTTTTTAAATCATAGTATCTTTATCATTCCAGTACTGACATCAGTATTTGCAATTATTGCTACTCTCATAGGTACTGCTGAACTTTCACTTGTATACATACCCGTTATCATTCCATTAATTATTGCTTTAGGTTATGATTCTATAACCGCTACTGCGATTGCGCTATGTGGTACTGTTGTAGGCTTTACAGTCGGTGTATTAAACCCTATCAATACTGGGTTAGCACAAAAATTATCTGGTATTCCTGTTTTTTCTGGTATTGGCTTACGACTAATAATCTTTGTTGTTGTGCTTATTATAACGATATTATTTATAATGAGATACGCACGAAAAGTAAAACAAAACCCACATATTAGCTTAGTTTACCAAGAGGACACTGAAAAAAGACAAACCTATAAAGACATTACGAAGCACGAACCGCTAGTTGCAACTCAACGTCAAAAAATTGGCATTGCAGTTGTATTAGCCTTTTTTATTGTACTTGTTTATGGTGTTACTACACAGGGTTGGTTTATGGTTGAAATGTCCGGATTATTTATCATTATGGGAATTGTTGTTGGATTAATTACTGGATTGAATACGCGTGAAATTTGCGAGTCATTTAATGACGGATTTAAAGACGTATTGATGGGAGCTATCATTGTAGGTCTCGCACGTTCTATCGCAGTAGTTCTTGAAGACGGTAAGATTATGGACAGTATCGTGCATGGCTTAGGTTCTGTTATTGACGGTGCAACACCGACTGTCGCAGTCATCGGAATGTATCTCGTTCAGGTATTAATTAACTTCATCATCTCATCAGGAAGTGGTCAAGCACTTGTCACTATGCCTATCATGGCACCATTAGCAGATATGCTAGGAATTACTCGTCAAACAGCTGTTTTAGCTTTTCAATTAGGCGATGGCTTCACACATGTATTCTATCCTACAAGTGGTTATTTCATGGCAGCATTAGCCATTGGTGGCGTTTCTTATACTAAGTGGATCAAGTTTTTCTTCCCTTTATTTATTATGTGGGGACTTATTTCAATTATTTCATTAGTAATTGCACAATTAATTGGCTGGTCATAAATATACAAATGCTGGCAAACAGACAATTCAGTGGCTTTCATAAAGCTTTAGTCATATAAAAAAACGTCTCTTTCTATATCTGTCCAATAGAAAGGGACGTCTTCTCTATTTTTATAAAAAGTCATAAGTCATTGGACGCTTATTTCCTTTATGGTAATAAACCTATAGAATCATTCTAAGTTGAGGTTGAACCTCATTTATATTGCCAACCAACATTCATTAAAACATCTAAAAATAATTGCTTAATTCTAAAAATATTTCGTTATCAATTTGCATAGATTACCGATTTTTAAATTCCCCTACTTAAAACTTTTGATAAATTTTTAAAAATTAGCGTCTTATTTTAATGTGTATCATTCCCTATCACTTTTTCCATTCTATAATTAGTAGTTTGAAACCCTAATTTATTGTATAAGGATACTGCCCTCTCGTTGTGACCAAACACATGTAAACCAATACGATGTATATTTCTTTTTTGGCAATAATCTTCGATACAAAGCATCGTTTTTTCACCTAAGCCTTGACCTCTATAACTGTCAAAAATATGTACATCATAAATAAAACATTTAGTTTTCTTTTTAATCCCCTCAAAATGTAACCAACAATATCCAATCATTTCATCCAAATAATTAACAGAAAATAAATCCTGATTTTCAGTAGCTAATCCATAAGGCAATAGTTTTTCAAAATCTGAACGTGCCCTCTCAATGGCACCTTCTGCTTCCCAATCACCACTTTTTATATGTTCATGCGCATATTCATGAATGCTATTTTCATAAATTTCATCAAAAGTTTTTTGCGTCATAGGCTCCAGTTTTAACGACATGTCATACCCCCTTTTTAATTAGCACTAGTTTAGCATAATTCATTTCTAGTTTACTAATTAAAAAAAAGTGGAACAAACACTTTACCTTTAAAAGATTGTGTCTTTCCACTTTATTCAAGCCAGTATATTCGTACGCGTTCATTCAAAATTTTTGTGGTTCTACTTCAATTTTAATGTCATTGCATTAATTGCAACAATAACCGTACTTAAAGACATCAAAATTGCTCCGACAGCAGGAGATAATATTAACCCTAAAAATGCTAAAACACCAGCTGCGAGTGGTACAGCAACAATGTTATATCCAGCTCCCCACCATAAATTTTGAACCATTTTTCTCATAGTATTTTTAGAAAGTGAAAGGAAATGAATTATATCTGATGGTGTACTTTTAACAAGAATCACGTCTCCTGATTCAACAGCAACGTCCGTACCAGCACCAATAGCCATACCTATATCCGCTCTAATTAAACTAGGTGCATCATTGATACCGTCACCAACCATCATTACTTTATGTCCATTATTTTGATAATCTTGAATAATTTTTTCTTTATCCTCAGGTAATAATTGTGCATGGACATCATTAATACCTAATTCTTTAGCCACTGTAGTTGCAACTTCATTATTATCTCCTGTTAACATCACTGGCGTAATATTTCTTGATAATAAATCTGAAACCATTTTTCTTGAACTTTCTTTAATTTTATCCCCTTGTGCAATAACTCCTATTACTTCTTCGTTATTAATTAAAAAGCTAACTGAGTTACCTTGTTTCGCAAGGTTTTCAAATTCTTTGATATTATATTTCAAGTTGTTATTTTCTAAATAGCTTACATTTGTAATTTTATATTTTTGATTTTCAATTATACCTTCTAATCCAACACCTGGTATATTGGTAACTTCTTGAGGATTTTTAATTTTGATACCTTTACTTTTAGCAAATGTCACGATACCTAAAGCGAGTGGATGATTGGAATTACTTTCCAATGAAGCAAATAAAGATAAGATTGCTTCATTATCACTTTGATCTGTATAACTTTCATAATGATTCACTGAAAAATCACCTTCTGTTAAAGTGCCTGTTTTATCCATCATAATATAGTCAATATGTTGAGCTAATTCAACAGAAGATCTATTTTTTATGATTAATCCATTATGTGCGCCAATAGAAGTAGAACGCGCCGTAACTAGAGGTATAGCTAATCCCAGTGCATGAGGACAAGCTATAACCAATACCGTCACTAATCTTTCCAAAGCAAAATCTATATTATTATGGATAAGCATCCACACGATAAATGCTATTAAACCAACACTTACTGCAAAATAAAATAGATAACCCGCTACTTTATCTGATAATAATTCCGCATCAGACTTATCATTTTGTGCTTGATTTACTAATCCCATCACTTGTGATAAATAGCCATTCTCTCCTGTAGCAGTTACTTTGACATGTACCGTGCCTGAACCATTAATTGAACCACCGATAACTTCATCTTGTTCATTTTTAACTACTTGCTTAGATTCTCCTGTTACTAATGATTCATCTACTGAGGTACTTCCTTGAGTTATCACTCCGTCTGCCGGTATGCTTTCTCCAGCTTTTACTTCCACAATATCATTCGCTGAAATTTCAGATATAGAAACCTCTTCTTTTTCTTCCGAATCTATCACTCTTATCGCTTTATTAGGTAAAAGTTCAGCCATTTTTTTCAAAGCATTACCTGCATTACCAACTGCATTCATTTCAATCCAATGTCCTAACAACATAATCAATATTAATGTAGCTAATTCCCAGAAGAAATCCATAACATGCCCAGATGCATGGCTAAAATGATTCATATAAAATGCATATAAACTATAAATATATGCTACAGAAATACCTAACGCAACAAGCGTCATCATACCAGGCTTTTTAGATAAAAGTTCATCTTTGGCACCAGTTAAAAAAGGTTTACCACCATAGAAAAACAATATTGTGGCAAGCACTAATACGATCCAATCGGAACCATTAAATGAGAATTGAAACGGTAATTTTATTCCCATCATTGGTGATAAAATGACGATTGGTATAGCAAATAACAGTGATATAAAAAATTTACGCTTAAAATTGCCATGGTGATGTCCCTGGTGATCATGCATATCATGTCCTTCATGATGCTGTGTATGATGTTCCTCATGCATCCCATGATCATGATGATCGCGTGATTCATGATTATTTGAATTTGTCATGTTTTATCCTCCTTATAGAGTGTAACGTTATTCTCTTAGCATTAATGATTATAACATATACCCCCACAAGGTATAATAAATATGCTTGCGATTATTAAAAAGGACCAAAACCAAACGAATTTCATCGATTTGGTTTTGGTCCTATTGACGGCAGTTATTTATTTCAAGAAAATAATAAATGCTATTCACTTACGGCGAAATAGTTACCTTGTCCATCTTGAAAATTAAATACCCGAGTTCCTGACATTTCAATAATATCATGTCCAGTTAAGCCTTTAGCTTTTAACTTTTCATAAAGTTCATCGAAATTTGATGCTTTAAACATAAGTGATGGTGTACCCAAATTAACTTCTGGACTATATTTTTTAATAAATGCTTTTTCCATAATAGAAATCGATGTTTCGGCCTCATTATTGGGTGCTATTTCTACTGCTTTATATCCTTCTGCTAATGCTTCTTCTGATAAAACGACAAATTCCATTATATTTTTCCAAAAATCAACAGCTTTTGACTGATCATCTACATATAGCATGACCTGATTTAATTTCTCCATTTTACAATACACCTTTCCAATTTCAGACTTTCTTAAATATAACCAAAACAATATACATATAAACGATTTATCCTAAAATAATTTACCGTTCATTATAAATAACCATATAATTTAAAATTTTAATATCCTAATTTATTATTTATGCTTCTTAAAGATTCAAAACTCTACTTAACGTCATTGTGGTTCTATATAGTCGTTGGCATTATTTAAGCATATTATTCGAATTACGCCTACGATCATAAATATTATTTTAATTAAATACTATGGATTATTGTTAAACCCACCATCAACCCCCATTTTTTTCATTTTTTTAACTTCTCCTTTACTATTTAAAGTAAAAACATGAACTTTTAATCCGTTATCGTGTACTCGTTTTACTAATTCAGGATTCACGCTTTTATGATTCATCCCAATACCATATATAAATTTTGATAAGCGTTGCAATTCTTTATCTGATAAACTATTAATTTCATTATCATCAATTAGTTTTATTAATGGAATGTTTTTATTTATTTTATGTATGTTCACTAAACTACTTTCAGAAAATGACTGTATTATAACTTTACCTTTTTTTAATTTATTTTTACCTAATAAAACTTTTTTATTGAGTTCTTCTACTAGTTTTTCATCCATACCTGGGTACATTTCAGGATTTTTAGTTTCAATATAAAAATTAGACTTTTTATAATATTTTTTTAATATTTCTGCTAATTCCGGTACTTTTTCATTTTTGTATTTTTTATCAAACCAAGATCCAGCATCTAATTTTTTTATTTGAGAGATATTTTTATCTTTTACATATCCTGTGTTATCAGTAGTTCTATCGACTTTACTATCATGCATTGCAATTAACTTATTATCTTTAGTCATTTGTAAATCTACTTCTATATAATCTGCATCCAACTCAATTGCTTTATCATATGCGACAAAAGTATGTTCAGGTGTCGATCCACTAGCCCCTCGATGGGCAATATTTAAATATTTTTTACTTAACATATCTGGAGAACAACCAGAAAGTAATATACCACTTAAAATACCTACGCCTATTACTCTTTTCAATTTAATATCTCCTTTTTACAAACTATCTTAAAAACAGAAATTAATTATAAATCCATTAAAATAACCACCTTTAAAGGTGGCCGCAAAAATGATAGAGCTCTAAAATAAATCATATTTTTATAATATTATACTAAATTAGATTTTACAACGCTTTTATAATAAAATTCGATAACACTGTGACATATATACATCATTATTATATAATATGAGCAAATAATACATTTGTCATACATGTTTCAATATCACGATACGCTATATCAAAGAGAGGTGCTTTATGAGATTTAAAAAAAGTCTAAAATATTCCATTGTTTTTTTCTTGATAATAACATTTATTACAATTTTAATCAGACCATCAGAAACAGGAATTAATAAAATTATGAACGCTTCTAATTTCGAAACATTGATTTTAATCAGTAACGAATTTTTAAAAACAATATCTATAAGTTTACCACCATCAATCATCATATTTTTGGTTTTTTATTTTTATATTTTAAGACCTCAGAAGGACTAATATGCCAAATGAATTTTAGACAAACGTACTTACCTTTTATGACAACGCATAAAAATTGTTAAAACTAAATTTATAATTAAAAGTTAATTCCTTCTCAAAGAACATGCTTAAATCCTTACTTCCAAAATTGTGTATATAATTATATCCTTAACCTATTAAAGTCACACTAAAAATATTTTTTATTACAAAAACGCCCACCAATTGGTGAGCGTTTGTTTATTAGAAATTTAGTTTTATAAAAAGAACCACTAGCATTACCTATTTTCTATTAATCACTTTTTGACTTGTACATTTGTAAATTACACACTGCTAAAAAATTTAAGAATGACATACATGTGATAAAAATACACTTTCATTAACTACATTATTTATTAAATTTGATTGATTGTTTAGTATTCCCTTTATATTTCACTTTAAGTATTAATTTGTACTTTGGTTACATAACCATCGTTTACATAAAATTTAATTGACGTACCGTTATAATTACGTTCATACATATGTCCTGCTGGTGTGTCGGTTACATCTGAAGGACCATATACTGTTAATAAATCATTTTTTGAAACAGATTTACCATCTAAATCAAAAGTAACAGCATCTGCTTTATTTTCGCCAGTTTTACGAAATGATTGATCATATATGTCTACCATCTCAGCTGTTTCTGCGTCACTACTTGTAATTTTATAACCATTAATTGTTAAATTACCGTATTTAATTGCATTAATAAAATCTTGATCCAAAATAAATTCACTATTTGCTGATGTATAACCTGTATAGTTATAATATGGCGTTTCTGCTGCTTGGGTTTGTGATTGATGTGAATCGATTGCTGCTGCACCTACTGCTGTACTAAATACGAGGCCGCAAGATAACATTATCTTTGACACTTTATTCATATTAAACACTCCCTGTAAAAATTTTGAATCTTGGTTGATTCAATTGTAATATTACACTTACATTACAAAAAGTCAATTATTTATTACTTAAATTCGATGCGATATTATTTTTAAATTTTGTATACGAACTTGTCGATGACAAAGGAAGAATTACTATAAACATGGTCAAAGTAATTCGTTTCTGAAAAATTGAAATGTGCCTTATCCATAGTAAAAATACAGCTTACTATAGAATTCTAATTCATGTTCATCAATAAAAATAAAGGAACTGTTTGAAAGTCCCTTTAAAGTGAGTTATCAAATTATCATTTTTTACTTTTCAATTTCTTCAATTGCTTTTTTAGGTATATCCTGTTTCTTAACTTCTTCATATGTAGCTACATGAGCTCCCTTATGCGTTATTTTCAAATATTTATCTAGCTTTAAACTTTGAGAGGCTGTGAAAGTAAGATTTCTACTTTCGCCTTGTTCATCATAAGCTTTTTGTGTGTAACTGACTCTATCATATTCCAAAAATTCATCAGGTTTTTTTGTTTTTACATAACTGCTTTCCTTTTTAACTAAGGGGTTAATGTGATCAATTAAACCAGCTATTTCTCCTTCTTGTTTTTTTCCATTTGATACTAAATACATTCCTATTAATATTATTGCTAAAGCTAGTATTACAACTGGCATTAAAATCAATATCTTCTTCATTTATATTCATTCCTTTCGTTATATAAAATTATTTTATCAACCAAAATGAATTAAGTGTACTTACAATATTGTTATCTTTTTTCACTTAAAATTCAGTTGAATATAAAATGTTAAAAATATATTTTTGGAAAGGATAATTAAATGAAGGAAATCAACTAAAACACATCAAAATAACGCAGAACAACCTAATCGTGAACAGCCACAACAGATTACAAAAGTACAAGAACCACAAGAGTATGACTATGAAGGGAATGGTGTTTATAGAACACCTAAGGAAGAAAAAACGCATGGAAAATAGATAAATGAGCAACATAAATGGTAAGAACAACATATGAAAAAAATATGAATTAGAAAATGAATATTTCGATTTATCTGATCAGATGTATGGTGGTGAAGAATACAATGATAAGGAAATAGAAGCAATGAAAAAAAAACAGGATGAAATACTAGATGAAGTTAAACCAATCAATTAATACTTTTACGGGCATCTAACTCTATCCTATATATTTTCATCAAAAAAACGCCTAACATAGTTAGACGTTTTTGATGATATGTGTGATTGAGAAGAAATCAAATCTTGATTTCTTCCAAACTTTATTGGATTAATCTAATGAAGTTTTTTTCAATAAATATAATGCTACGATTAACACAACGATTGTTAAAGATAAAATCATTGTCTCTATTGCATTATAGTGCTCCACTATAATAAACCTTATAACTGCTGTTATTCCGACATAAATAAAAAACTGTAATGAAAAATGATAATTTCTTTTGAAATATTGAATAATCAATATTATGAACTCAATATGCATAAATGCTACTAACATTTTTTCTACTACATAATTATATTTAACTGTTTTATTTATTAAAAAGCTATTAATCATTTCGATAATTTCTTTAAATAAAAATACTATTAAAATTATTGCTAATAACGCTATGCAAAGATTTAATAATAAAAATAACAGCTTTGTAAAATAACCAACTACTTTTTCATTAAATTCATTCAATTAAAGATAAAGTCCGTATAATTGT
>NZ_JAESJQ010000024.1:0-39208 GCF_017891615.1 Staphylococcus sp. GDY8P198P | reverse complement strand
TAAAATACTAATTTGTGTTATCAATAACACGTTGTTTTGATTCAACATTTAATGTTGAAATCGGAATTAACGTTGACATATTGCAATTCAGTTTTCAATGTTCATTTAAATATATATGGTGGAGACTAGCGGGATCGAACCGCTGACCTCCTGCGTGCAAAGCAGGCGCTCTCCCATCTGAGCTAAGCCCCCATATTCTTTTTAAATAAGAGTCGGGAAGACAGGATTCGAACCTGCGACCCCTTGGTCCCAAACCAAGTGCTCTACCAAGCTGAGCTACTTCCCGTATTTATCATAAAATCATTCTAAAAATGGTGCGCCCAATAGGAGTCGAACCTATAACCGCTTGATTCGTAGTCAAGTACTCTATCCAATTGAGCTATGGGCGCTCTATTAAAATGATGGTGCCGAGGACCGGAATCGAACCGGTACGATGATCTCTCATCGCAGGATTTTAAGTCCTGTGCGTCTGCCAGTTCCGCCACCCCGGCAAAATAATGGAGCAGAAGACGGGATTCGAACCCGCGACCCCGACCTTGGCAAGGTCGTATTCTACCGCTGAACTACTTCTGCAAAATGAAACTGGATGAGCCATAGAGGATTCGAACCTCTGACCCTCTGATTAAAAGTCAGATGCTCTACCAACTGAGCTAATGGCTCATGAAATGGTGCCGGCCAGAGGACTTGAACCCCCAACCTACTGATTACAAGTCAGTTGCTCTACCAGTTGAGCTAGGCCGGCTATTCACTTTTGAAAATGGTGGAGGATGACGGGTTCGAACCGCCGACCCCCTGCTTGTAAGGCAGATGCTCTCCCAGCTGAGCTAATCCTCCACATATTTATTATAAAGCCTGGCAACGTCCTACTCTTGCGGAACGTAAGTCCGACTACCATCGGCGCTAAGGAGCTTAACTTCTGTGTTCGGCATGGGAACAGGTGTGACCTCCTTACTATAGCCACCAGACAAAATAACTTACTCAATGTATGATACATTGTTTATTAATCAATTACAATAGTTAATTTTACACTATCTTAAAGAAATTCACAAGTTCTTTACTTAATGCTCATTATGTAAATGCTCGTTTTTGACGACTTTTATATAATACTATGTTTTTTCATTAAAGTCAACGGTTTTCGTAACTTTTATTTAAAACATATATTTTATTTCGCACGTATTCGCGTTTACTTAACTCGACTTGAATTATCTTACCATAAGAAATCTCAGTTTACCATACCTTTTTTGGTATATTTTTATATTTAAATAGCATAAATATGCATAATTGTATCTTATTACTTTATTATTTTTAGTTTGTTGTTAAAAAAATCGCTCTATTCCATTTGTTTAAAGTTCAGATTTATAATTAAAAAGGATTAAACATCATGCCTCTTATCTGTGAGTCACAATATTTAATCCCTTAATTTAAGTTGATCTATATTATTTTTGTCTCATGTATGGGAATAATAATACATCTCTAATTGAAGCTGAATCAGTAAGTAACATAACAAGTCTATCAATACCTATACCTAAACCACCTGTTGGAGGCATACCATATTCTAATGCTTCAATGAAATCTTCGTCCATTTCATGTGCTTCATCATTACCTTGTTCTTTTTCAACTAATTGCGCTTCAAATCTTTCTCTTTGATCTATAGGATCATTTAATTCTGTAAATGCATTACCATGTTCTCTACCTACAATAAACAACTCAAAACGATCCGTAAATCGAGGGTCTTCTGGATTTTTCTTTGCTAATGGTGATATTTCTATTGGATGACCATATATAAATGTAGGTTGTATTAATGTTTCTTCAACTTTTTGTTCAAAGAATTCGTTTAAAATATGACCGTATTTCATATTGTCAGTTATTTCAACACCGTGCTCTTTAGCAAGTGTTTTAGCTTCTTCGTCACTCTGAACGTTAAAGAAATCAATACCTGTTACTTCTTTGACAGCATCTGCCATGTGAACTCGTTTCCAGTTTGATTCTAAGTCAATAATTTCTTCACCATAATTAATTTTTGCAGTGCCAAGTACTTTATTAGATATATGTCTAATCATATCTTCTGTTAAGTCCATAATATCGTGATAGTTTGCATATGCTTCGTAAAGTTCAATCATTGTGAACTCTGGATTATGACGTGTAGATACACCTTCGTTTCTAAACACGCGACCAATTTCATATACTTTCTCTAAACCACCAACAATTAATCGTTTTAAATGTAATTCTATTGCAATTCTCATATATAATGTTGCATCTAAGGCATTATGATGTGTTACAAATGGTCTTGCTGCCGCTCCACCTGCAATTTGGTGCATCATTGGTGTTTCTACTTCTAAGAATCCTTGATTGTTTAAGTAATTACGCATTTCTTGTAAAATTTTACTTCTATTAATAAAAGTTTGCGTGCTATCTTGGTTTGTTATTAAGTCTAAATAACGTTGACGATAGCGTTGTTCAATATCTTGTAAACCGTGGAATTTATCTGGTAATGGTCGTAATGCTTTTGTTAAAAGCGTGAATGATTTTGCTTTGACTGACAATTCACCAGTGTTTGTTTTGAACATAACACCTTCAATACCTACGATATCTCCTAGGTCTGCTGATTTCCATAGTTCAAATTGTTCTTCTCCAACTTGATCTTTTCTTACATAAATTTGAATTTGACCTGATAAATCTTGCACGTGTGCAAAGCCTGCTTTACCTTTACCACGTTTCGTCATTAAACGTCCAGCTATGCTGACATGACTCTCTTCTTCTTTTTCTTGTAATTCTTCTTTAGAGAATTGATCCCAATCTTCATGTAACGGAGTAGCCATTGAAGTTCGTACAAATTTTCCGCCGAATGGATCGATACCTAAATCGTATAGCTCTTGCATTTTTTGACGACGCACCTGCATTTGGTCGTTCATTTCTTCTGACATAACTTTCTCTCCTTTATACTTCTTGTTCTATTTTAATTTTAGCCCCTACTTTTTGTTAGAATGCGAGGAATATCTATCATTTATGGTTATTGTATCTTGATTTGTTCCAATCATTTCTTACTTTACCATGACCACCCTATCTTTTAAATACAAAGATGGGTATTTCCCTATGTACTCAGCACTAATTTTTCAATTTTCAATTTTACTAGAGGTCATGAATGTAATAAAGTAATTTAAGCTTATATATTTCAGCGTATGCTAAAGTATCTGTTTAATCTTTATGAATGAAACAATTTTTAAAATACGCATTTTTACTGTGCAGCAATTCAGTGTATATAACTATTACTGCAATTGTTATACAATACATGTTGTTCTAGTTAGAGTTAATCTTGTTATATCAGTTGTATTAATGATTTAACATGCTTCTACCGCGTCCAAATAATGATAGAAGAAATCAAATGAATTTCACAATTAATATATAATAAAATTGCAAGTATAGCTATTCAATAAAAATGCTTTGCTAGGACTCATTCTCATTGAATTTATACATCGTTGCTTTCTTAACCCTTATATTGTTTCACTGAATTATCTAACGTTACTAAATTTCTAATTTTTTTGTTTGTATGAGGTTCAGTAAAATCTGGCGCAATATCATTGAGTGGTATGAGCACGAAAGAACGTTCCAGCATACGTGGATGCGGTATAACCAAGTCATCTTCATTTATAATTTGTTTATCAAATAATAAAATATCAACATCTAATGTTCTAGGACCCCATCTGATATCTCTCACTCTATGCAACTGTTGTTCTGTTTCTAGGCATGCATTTAATAAATCACGAGGTGTCAGTGTCGTTTGTATTTCAATACATTGATTTAAAAATTGAGGTTGCTCAACATATCCTACAGGATCAGTTTCATAAATTAGGGATGTTTGTGTTACATTGATACCTTCTGTTTCATTCAAAATATGAATCGCTTGATTAAGCTGTGTTTCTCTATCTCCAACGTTACTTCCTAAACCTAAGTATGCATATGACATTAGAAATTCTCCCTCACTATTTCTACGCCTACACCTTCATAATGGCCTGGTATAGGTGGATTTTCTTTAGTGATTCTAACTTTCGTTTCCATTACACGATTATAGTGTGAATTTATACGTTTTGCAATACGTTCAGCTAGATGCTCTACTAAATTCACTGGTTTACTTTCCATGATTGATTTAACATCTTCATATACTTCACCATAGTGAACAGTGTCAGTAACTTTATCTGTTTCACCTGCAAGACTTAAATCAACTTTCATTGTCACATCTACGATGAATATTTGGCCAATTTCATTTTCGGCTGGTAAAGCACCGTGATAACAATAAAATTTCATACCGCTAAGAAATATCGTGTCTCTCATCCTCATTCTCCTTTAAATAATCCATGCTTTGAGCCAAACGGGCGTTGAGCATAACATTATGAACCCTCACACCTTTAACACCTTTCATTATACCATATGCAGTAGTGGCGGCTGTTGCTTCATCTCTTTCAGTTGCTTGTGTGTCTCTATCTATCATTTCTTTAATAAATCTTTTTCTACTTGTCGCTAATAGTACAGGATAATCCGTAGCTATTAACTCGTCCAAGCGTGCCATTACTTCTTTTTCTTCATCTCTTGTTTTTGCAAAACCAATGCCAGGATCTATCCAAACTTTTTCTTGGGGAATACCTGCCATTTCTGCTTTATTTGCTTGTTTCAATAAATGTAGAAGCATTTCATCCACAACTGGCATTGTTCGATTACCATCACCATTGTGCATCAATATGATCTCGCCTTCATATTTAGATACAATATCAAAGATTTTTTCGTCATATAATCCAGCCCACTGATCATTAATCATTGTAGCGCCTAATTTCATCGCTGCTTCTGCCACTTCACTTCTATATGTATCAATAGAAAGTTGCACGTCTAATTGGCTGAGTGCTTTTACAACTGGGACTACGCGTTGCAATTCTTCAGTTACACTGATTTCTTCGTAGCCAGGACGTGTAGATATACCGCCAACATCTATAATATCTACACCTTCTTCAATCATTTCTTCCGCCCTTTTAACAGCCTTTTCTACTGAATTATATTTACCACCATCAGAAAATGAATCTGGAGTTACGTTTAATATGCCCATAATTTTTGTATGTGCCATCGTTACTTTCTTCCTTTCACTGTTAAATACCTCATCGCTAGCTTAGTAATCACTATTCTATAATAACGCTAATTTATAAAATTTTCAGTAAGCAATGCTCATATAACAAAAAATTTAAGTCTAATTCATTTTACCCATTTAAATAATCAGTAATTGGCAAGAACGCATTCAAATATATTAATCATTTCGCATTTTGACCTATTTCCATTGAATTACTTAATTTTATAGACGCTATCAGCACGTCATTAACAATCATTACAATACTTCAACTTAACATTAGCTGCTGTACATGTAATTCCGTATGGGCGTATTATTATACTAAAATCTAGAAAACGACAAAATCTTCACAGAAAGCACACAAAAAAACTGTCGACAAAGTCAGTAACCTTGTCGACAGTCTGAAACTGATCAAATCTACACATGATCGGTTTTATAAATATATTTTTAATCTTCAAATGAATATAAAGGTGTTGAAAGGTAACGTTCACCATTACTTGGCAATACAGTAACGACTGTTTTACCTTTACCTAAAGATTTTGCTTTTTCGATAGCTGCATAAATTGCTGCACCTGAAGAAATACCTCCAAGTATACCTTCTTCTTTAGCAACTTTACGAGACATATCCATCGCTGTTTCATTACCTACTTTTATAACTTCGTCATAGACATTCGTATCTAAAGTATCTGGTACAAAGCCAGCTCCTAAACCTTGTAATTTATGTGGTCCTGGTTCTCCACCACTTAATACTGGTGAATCTTCTGGTTCAATAGCTACAAGATTAATATCAGGGTATTTCTCTTTCAATACTTTACCTGCACCAGTTAATGTACCACCAGTACCAACACCTGCTAAGAATGAATCAATTGTTTTCCCTTCAAATTGTTCAACCAATTCTGGACCAGTTGTCAATTCATGCACACGTGGGTTAGCTGGGTTTTCAAATTGTTGTGGTTCATAATAGCCGAATTCTTCTTTTAATTCTTTTGCTTTTTTAATAGCGCCTTTCATTGCTTCTGAACCTGGTGTTAAAACAACTTCTGCACCATAAGCTTTCAATAAATTACGACGTTCTTGACTCATTGTTTCTGGCATAGTAAATACTGCGTTATAACCTTTAGCAGCACATACAAAAGCTAAACCTATACCTGTATTACCACTCGTTGGTTCTACAATTGTATCTCCTGGTTTGATTTTTCCATCTTTCTCTGCCTCTTCAATCATTGCTAATGCAATACGGTCTTTAACTGAGCCACCTGGATTTTGATATTCTAATTTTACATAAACATCTGCAGCATTTTCATCCACCACATTGTTTAATTTAACTACTGGCGTATTACCAATTACCTCAACGATATTATTTACTGGTTTGTTTGTCATAAGTATTGCTCCTTTTCATTAAAAAGTTTAAAACCTACTTTTTCTATCGGATATACTTTATATTTTATCAGATTTTGATTTGAATACAACTAAGAAGATTGAAAATTACAATATTTTTATAATTTATACTGATTTGAACATTATTTTAAAGGATTTTTTACATCTTTTCTAATAATTCCTGTAATTCATTTTCTGTATATTGATATTTACTTCTACAAAAGTGGCATTCTGCTTCTGCACCATGATCTTCATTAATCATACTTTCAATTTCAGCTTGACCTAGTCCTTTAATTGCATTCAAAAACTTTTCGTGGCCACAATTACATTCAAAACTTGCAGGCATTTCTTCTAAAATTTGAACTTCATCTTCACCAAGTATTTCATATAAAATTTCTTCTGGCGCTAAACCTTGATCAATTAATTTCGAAACTGGTGTCATATTGTTGATTGCTGTTTCTAATTTATTAATTGTTTTTTCTTCTGCACCAGGCATCACTTGAATGATAAAACCACCTGCAGCTTTTATAGAATTATCAGGATTTACTAATACGCCTAGTCCTACAGATGATGGCACTTGTTCACTTTTTGCGAAGTAATAAGTGAAGTCATCGCCTAATTCACCGGATACAAGTTCACTTGAACCAGAGAAATAATCTTTCATTCCAACGTCTTTTACTACAGTTAATGCACCATTGGTTCCAACAGCTCTACTAACATCTAACTTCCCAACGTTATTCAGAGGAAAGTGAGTCTGTGGGTGGGTCACGTACCCTCTTACATGGCCACTGGCATCAGCATCAGCTATAATTTTACCGATTGGTCCTTGTCCATCAACCGTAACTGTTAATTTTTGTTCACCTTTTAACATAGCACCCATCATCAACGTTGCAGTCATCGTTCTGCCAAGTGCAGCTGATGCTGTCGGCCAAGTATAATGTCTTGATTGTGCTTCTTGAATACTTTCTGTAGTTAATGCACTATATGCTCTTATTTGTCCTTCGCAAGCCAATGCTTTAACGATGTAATCATTTGTCATTTCTATAATTTCTCCTTTTATACATTGTAATGTTTTAATTGTTTTCTGATTTTTATATAGAATTTCATCATACTTTTTATCAATGCAATTTATTGTAAGTGTTCAGTCAAAAAATTGCTACATATCTGTTTGTAATTTGGTCGATTGATAAATATTAAAAAAGCTTCTTTCCACATCAATATGATAGCAGAAAGAAGCTTTTTGTTCAGTTATTAATTTCTATTGCTTGGATCGTTAGGATCACTTGGGTTGCTAGGTTTATCGATATTTGGCGCTTGCTCATGACCTGTATCTTCTGAGTCATCATTGTCATGTTCGCTATCTTTACTTTCTTTATCGATATCTTTTTCTTCTTGTTGATCTTCTTCTTGTTTACCATCTTCTAGTTGTTCTTTTCGTACATCTTCATAAGATTTACCGTATTTACCTTCTTTAAATTCACTTTCTTGATCACTAACAACTTCTGCTGCATCGTAATCAACTTCTGGTAATACACCATCATAGAATAATGAACGAATTTGCTCAGCAACTAATGTTTCTTCTTTTAATAAAGATTCAGCAATTAAAAGTAATTGTGATTGATGTTCTAAAAGAATGTTTTTACAACGTTCGTATTGTTCTTTAATAATACGTTGAACTTCTTTATCAATTTCATACGCAATTTGTCCAGAATATTCTGGATCGCCTTGCATGTCTTTACCTAAGAATACTTGTCCATTACTGCTACTTGTGAATTGTACCGTACCAAGTTTCTTACTCATACCATATTCAGTAACCATTTGACGTGCGATTTGTGTTGCACGTTCAAAGTCATTTGAAGCACCTGTTGATACTTCGTTGAAATTAATATCTTCAGAAACTCGCCCACCTAGCAAACCACAAATTTTATCTAGTAATTCTGGCTCAGTCATTAGGAAGCGATCTTGTTTTGGTAACATCATTGCATAACCACCAGCTTGGCCACGTGGTACGATGGTAACCTTATGGACAACCTCTGCTTCATCAAGCACCATACCAATAATAGTATGGCCTGCCTCATGGTGTGCTACGATATTACGTTCTTTTTCAGAAATGACACGTGATTTTTTAGCAGGACCAGCAATCACACGGTCAGTTGCTTCTTCAATATCACGCATATCTATTTTCTTCTTACCTTCACGTACTGCAACTAATGATGCTTCGTTCAGCAAGTTTTCTAAATCTGCACCAGAGAAACCAGGTGTTCTTTGAGATACTGCTTTTAAGTCTACTGTTTCATCAAGTGGTTTATTTCTAGCATGGACATGTAGAATAGCTTCACGTCCTTTTACGTCTGGACGACCAACTTGAATTTGTCTATCGAAACGACCAGGACGTAATAATGCTGGGTCTAAAATATCAGGACGGTTTGTAGCAGCAATCATAATGATGCCTTCATTTTCACCGAATCCATCCATTTCAACTAGTAATTGGTTTAACGTTTGTTCACGTTCATCGTGTCCGCCACCAACACCTGCACCACGTTGACGACCAACTGCGTCGATTTCGTCAATAAAGATAATACAAGGTGCGTTTTTCTTAGCATTTTCAAATAGGTCACGTACACGGCTTGCGCCGACACCTACAAACATCTCAACGAAGTCTGAACCACTGATTGAGAAGAATGGTGTACCAGCTTCACCAGCTACTGCACGAGCTAATAAGGTTTTACCTGTACCTGGAGGTCCTACTAGTAAAACACCTTTAGGAATTCTAGAACCCATTTGTTTAAATTGTTTATTATCTTTTAAGAAGTCAACAATTTCTATTAATTCTTGTTTTTCTTCATCTGCGCCAGCTACATCTGAGAAGCGTACACGTTTTTTCTGACTGTCGTACATTTTAGCTTTGGATTTACCAAAGTTCATCATGCGACCGCCGCCACCGCCGCCTCCTTGTGCTTGACTAAGGAAGAAAATAAATAATAAGGCTATGATTAAAACTGGAATTAACGTAGTTAAGATGCTTACAAATACGCTTTGTTTTTCTTCTTCTTTAACCGTAAATTTCAATCCATCTTGACTTTGTGCTTTATCTGTTATTTTTTCAAGCTCTTTATCATTATTATATAAAATAGTTGAAGAATAATCTTCATCTTTTTTAGTTTTACCACTTACCATATATACATTTTGTTCTGGCTGAATTTCTAAGGATTTCAATTCACCTTTATCTAATTGCTTAACAAATTGATTATATGTAAGCTGTTTTGGCATATTTCCGTTACCATTTAGCCACGAAAACAAGCCAAATATAATAACGCCAATGATTGCGATAACTAGCACGTTACGAAAGGCTTTCTGCATGCGTCGTTTCCTCCTACTTCAATAATAAAACTAACAAAAATTGTAACACAATACACAAGTGTTGGGCTAGTAATTCTACTTTTGTATGTACGTTACAGTTCCTGTTATTTTTATACTTTTTTATTTTGATATACAAACAGTTAACATATACTTTATAATCTATTCTTTAAATGATTTACGTATATGTCCTCGTATTTTATCAACATACTATGTATATCGACTCATTTAATCCGATTACGTTTTACAGTATATAACAATATTTCATACGATTAAATTGTACTGCTTATTTTGAATAAATTTCTGGTTTAAGTGTACCAATATATGGTAGGTTTCTATAATTTTCAGCATAATCTAATCCGTAGCCTACTACGAATTCATCTGGAATTTTTTTACCTACATATTTTGCTTCGATATCCGCTTTGCGACGATTTGGTTTGTCTAATAATGTTACAATTTCCAGTGAATTGACTTTTCTTGATTCCAATAATTCAGTTATTGATTTTAATGTTGTTCCTGTTTCTAAAATGTCTTCAATAATCAAGATGTCTTTTCCTTCTATTGAACCACTTAAATCTTTAAGTATTTGTACTTCACCCGTTGATTCAGTACCGCCATGGTAACTAGAAACATCCATAAAATCGATAGCTAAATGTGTATCAATATGTTTGATGAGGTCTGTCATAAACATTACTGACCCTTTCAAGATACCTATACAGACAAGTGGTTTACCTGCATATGCTTCAGTAATTTTTGCACCCAAGTCTTTACATATTTGTTCTATTTCTGGCTCATCCATTAATATTTCCTTTAAATCATCTCGCATAATTTCATTCCTCTCCCGTATTTCGTATGAAAATAGTATCTTTATATTCATTATTTAAGTATAACGTACCTATAGCAATAATTGTTTCATCTGCATTGACTAAAATTGGTAATTGGTTTCGCTCAGTTTGTATAATTTTGCGATCAATAAGTAATCGACTAACTTTTTTATGTCCTTTTACACCATTTAGTTTGAATTTATCTCCATTATTTCTAGTTCTAACGACTAACGGATAATCATCTTTTGGAAAATTATCTGTTATGTCTATACTATAATGACCATAGTGATATAAGCCTGGTTGCAAAATCTTTGTTGGCACAAGACATTTATCATAATTTGCCATTATTATAAATTTATCATAAGCGATATAAATATTCCATTTATCCGTTGTATATATTGTACATTGAGTAACTTTGCCTTCGAGTTGCTGAAACCAGGATTCGTACATTTTTTCAGTCATTGATGTCGTAACCTGTAATTTTGAAAATATTTTATCTAAAATAATTATTTTAATATTATGATTTAAATTAGAAAATGCAACTCTTGGAATTACTGTTTCTGTCTTATCAGCATTTTCATGAACATGAGTTTCTATAAAATGTAACGCATTGTCATGTAATGCTTGCAGTTGCATATCATGCCAATCTTTCAACTTAAGTAACTGTTTTGTAGATAAATGGAGATTGCTATCGATGGCAGGTAAAATACGATTACGAATATCATTTCTTACATAATGATTTTCAGCGTTTGTCTCGTCTTCATAATAAGGTACCTCATAATTTTGCTGATAGTTTCGAATGTCCGCTTTTGTTGTTTCTAACAATGGTTTGCACAACATATAAGCGTCTCGTGAAGTCAGATATGACATACCTAAACTACTTCTAGTTGAACGTCCAGTCATCAACCGATAAAAGATAGTCTCAATTTGATCATCTTGATGATGTGCGGTTAATAAGACGTCCGCATCCAGCTCCACCATCATATCATCAAACCATTGATATCGTTCGTTCCTTGCAATATTTTCAATGCTGTTACCTTGTTCAATGACTTTCGATAAATCTAAATGATGCACGAACAATGGAATTTGATACGACTCACAATATTTTCTTATAAATGATTCTTCTTCTTGTGCAATATCACGAATATTATGATTCACATGTAAGCAAGTTAATTTTCTATACGATTGAGACAACTGATTAATTAAGTTGTGCAATAATACCATGCTATCAATCCCCGTTGAAACGGCTAACACAATATGTTGGTCTTTATTCCAACCATCAGCATTAACTTCTACCATAGCTTACCTCCTATGTCACAATGCGAAAGATTTTTTACCTTTGAGTTTTACATGTACGTTGCAACGTCTGTACACAACAAAAAATAGACTGTTTCCTTAAGTAAGAAAACAGTCATTTATTGTCAAAGTCAAACGTCATTAAAATCATATTAAATGTTGTACTTAACAATTAATTTCAGTTCTCTTGGGAACAGTCTTATTTTATATATTTTAGCGTCTAGCGCCTTTTCCACCACGTCTAGATTCCGTTTGACGCTTAATAGAAGTCAATTTATCTTCGCTATCTTTTAAGAAGTTTGTTAGTTTCTTTTCAAAGTCCTCACCTTTAGGTTGAGGTTGTTTATAATTTGGTTTGCTTTGAGGTCTACGTGGACGATCTTTTGCTTTTTTGATAGATAAACTAATTTTTCCATCATCAGCAATTGAAAGCACTTTAACTTCAACTTCATCACCAACAGATAAGTGATCTTCTACGTTTTCAACGTAGTTATCTGCAACTTCACTTATGTGAACTAAGCCACTCTTTCCTTCTGGAAGTTCGACAAAAGCGCCAAACTTTTTAATTCCAGTGACTTTACCTTTAAGCTTGTTTCCTACTTCGATTGACATATTATAAATAAATCCTCCCGATTCGTTTCGATTTTAACCCTATTATATGCCTGTTTGCATAAATTAACAATGGTATAATGATGCAAAAAATTAAATTCACTTATTTATCATCATTTTGCGCCTTAGATTTAGTGTCAGATTTATTATCTCCAGGCAATTTGAAAATAACTTCCCCATCATTACTTAGATAGTAATCATCACGTGCAACTTTTTCAATATAATCTTTATCATTTAAATTATTTAATTGTTCTTTTAGTGCTAATTCTTCATCTTGTTGCTTTTGATACTTTTGTTCTTTTTGTTGACGTTCAACTGAATCTTCATTGTTACTTTGTTTTTGAGTGACAAGCATGATGGCTAAAATGATAATAATCAGTAGTAAAATACCACCAAATAAAGTGATACGTTTACGAACAACACGCTTTCTCATTTGTTGCTGCTGCTTTTTTTTGTTTTCTGCTGAAGTATACGTATTGCCTATATTTTCAACTTTTTTATTCATTTGCTTGTCACCTCCTATGTTTATATTTCACTAACTTTTTCTTCTTTAATGAGTTCATACATACCTTTTGCATTTTCTTTTGTTGCATGTTCGCTCAAACCTGTGACTTTAATTGTTACAATTTTTTGTCCAAATCGAATAACGAGTTCATCTGTTTCTTTTACATCAGTACCTGCTTTAGCAACTACGCCATTTACAGTAATACGTCCTTGATCACTGATTTCTTTTGCTAATGTACGACGCTTTACTAATCTTGAAACTTTGAGATATTTATCTAATCTCATCATTATTTTCCTCCTTGCTCTAAAATTCGTTTTAAAGCATTTTCATCTAACGATTTATTTTTTGTTTTATCATACAATGCTAAGAAGTGGTCTGCAAATACTTTCTCAAATTTCACACGCTGTTCTTTACCTTCCTTAGACTTAGCATTAGACCAAATATTTTTTAAATCTTCTTCTGTTTCTGCTTTTGCATCACCAAAAACATGTGGATGTCTACGTATCATTTTTTCTGAAAGACTTTGTATCACTTCATTAATATCCATATAACCTTCTTTTTTTCCTATGCTTGCATGTAGTAATACCTGTAATAGAATGTCTCCTAACTCTTCTATCATGTGCCAATCGTCTTCATTATCTATCGCTTCAAACAATTCGAATGTTTCTTCCAACAAATAACGTTTTAAAGTATGATGTGTTTGAACTTTATCCCATGGGCAACCTTTCTCGTCATCTACTAAGTGGTCAATGATACCAACTGCATAGTTAAAATCACCAAAGTATGTTTCTTCAATTTCCACTTTTGGAATAAATACACTAGTTATATTGTTAAAAACTTCGTCGTAATGATCTATTTCATATAACGGTGTTTTGATAACGTTGGCATAATTATTTCTGGCACCATCTACGATATAAACAAGTTGATCATCACTATAACGTTCCATCAATGTCACTTTTAAATCACCAGCGACCATTCCACTATAAACTTGTGTGATAAGTGTATGTGTACGAATATTCAATTTTTCTTTTTGAAGATCTGTTGCATCTAACATTGTAAAACCATCGTTAGGATCAACCTTCACCGCTTCAAATATATCGTCTATAAAGCTTTTACCACCTAATATTTCAACTTCTATATCAGAATGTTTTTGTGCATATTGTTCTAAATACACAGTTGTTGTCTCAGCTACACGTGGATGGCCTGGTACTGTATATACAATATTATTGTCTTTTGCAGTATTTATCAATTTTGACACAATAGCTTCATATACATTTTGAAAAGCGTCATGATTTTTATATTCTTGATCAAAGCTTTCAATATTGATACCTTCCATTGTTAAGTCTTGGATGACTGGGTGGTCAAAGGTACGTGTATAAACTAATGTTTGCTTTTTCAAAAATTTATAAATCCCTAATGGTAAATCCTCAATACCGTAATTGCCTAATCCAACAACTGTTATTTTATTTGTCATTAATGTTTCCCTCTTTTCATATGGAATAGTTTATCTCCAAAAGGTAGATGTTTGAGTTCTCTAAAACTTAATAATTGCATGCGTACGATAGAAAAAATCACTACAATAACGCCAATGGTAGCTGCTATGGCTAATTCGACTAAACCTTGCATTCTACCTTCTCCTGGAATAAGAAACATGACTATTTGTACTGTGATAGATAATAGCATCATTGTACCCGCTAATTTAACAATGAATTTTTTCATTGTTTGGAAATGATACATTTTTAATACTTGATACTGTAAAACCCACACAAATAACAGCAATGAAATGACAGTACTTAGACTGGCACCGAAAATTGAAAGTTGTGGTATTAAAACCATATTCAATATCGCTTTGACCACAACACCAATGCCAAATGCGAACAAAATAACTTTAACGCGATTTTTCACTTGTAATAAAGCAATATCCATCATTATAAGAGATACACATATAACTGTAAGCATATATACGGATAACGTTCCGTTCAAACTATCGTTTTTGAAGAACACACTGTTCATTACAGGGAGCAAATTGATCAAACCTATAGCTGCTGCCACACTAAATAAAATCGTAATCTTTATCGATGCATTAGCATAGCGATTCACCAGTATATGTTGCTTTGTTTTTAATGCATCTGTTAGTAATGGAATAAGCACAAAACAGAACGTCGTCGTTACAATTAACCCCATCTGTATAAAAGAGGCACCGCGGTCATAAATGCCTTTAAAAATAGTTGCTTCGTCAAAATCTAAACCAGTCATTTGAAGTGCATGTATCACTGTAAAACTATCCACCACTTGCCATACAATAACGATCAATTGGCTCACCGCGAATACAACAATACCTAGCGTTAACTTTTTCCAAGCAACATCAACACTGGCATGTGCTCTAGATAATTTAAAAGGTTTCCGTTGTATTAGAAACAAACTAGATGCTAAAAAACCAATACCTGAACCAACAATCGCTAATGTACCTGCACGATATATACTCCATGAATGACTCATAAACATCACAATGGCAATCATGATAATTACGACACGAATAAATTGTTCTATAACCTGGGAAATTGCAGGTATGTTCATCTCATGGTGTGCCTGATAGTAACCCCTATAGACACCAAGTATGCCAACAAATAAAAAGCTGACACTTGCCGCCCTTAACATAGGTGCTAAATTGACATCTCCCATTAGAAAAGCAACCCAATGTGCACAAGTAAATAAAACTAAGAAAAAGATAACACCAGCAAATTGTAACCTTAATAACACGCGTGTATATTGATTGGGTTGTCCGCTTGCGCTAAAAGTTTGAGTGACTGCACTAGGAATGGCATTCATCGATAAAATAACACCTAAAGCTACTATTGGATATACTTGTTGATAAGCGTATAGACCTTCATCTCCTAGTATATTTTGATAAGGCACACGGTACAACGCACTTAATACTTTAACAATGATAAGCGCTATAGTTAGTACAACAACGCCATTAAAAACACCTTTTGTTTCAGATTTAACGTTCATCTGGTATAACCATACTTTCTTCTAAACATTTCGCTAAGAATTTCAAACTATCTAACCATACTTTATCTTTATTGAGTGTCACTTTCATTTTACCATCTTGAACACCAACTTTCATTGCACGTCCAAGTGGTTGGGTTTGTTTAAAGAGTGCTTCACCATTGATGTCTGTAGTGCCTTTTTCGGATAAATAAATCTCTATTTTTTTACCTACATCTTTAATAAGTGTTACACCTGCATTCAACGCATGCACTTTTATTTCCATCATTTCTAGCAATCTTTCAACCTCAACTGGATAATCATTAAAGCGGTCAATCAGCTCATCTTTAACATCCATCAATTGCGATTCCGTCTCAATTTTACGTAATTTTTTATAAATTTCTATTTTTGCCTGTTCATTTGGAATATATTCAGCTGGTAAATAAGCATCAATATTTAGTTCAATTTCAACTTCGGGAGCATCAGGTTGTTCTTCTTTAATACCTCGTTTTTCATTCACCGCTTCTTCTAACATTTGTGAGTATAAATCAAAGCCTACGGAGTCAATAAATCCATGTTGTTGTTTACCTAAAAGATTCCCTGCACCTCGAATATTTAAATCCCGCATTGCAATTTTAAAACCGGAACCTAATTCAGTAAATTCTTTGATTGCCTGTAGTCTTTCTTCAGCAGTCTCTGATAATACCTTGTTAGATGGATGTAAGAAATATGCATAACCTATACGACTTGAACGCCCCACACGTCCTCGTAATTGATATAATTGGCTCAATCCAAATTTATCGGCATCTTCGATAATTAAAGTATTGGCATTTGGAACGTCTACGCCAGTTTCGATAATCGTTGTCGTTACAAGAATATCAAATTCATGGTTGATAAAGCTCAACATCGTTTCTTCTAAATCACGTTCATTCATTTGACCGTGTGCCACACCGATATTTGCTTCTGGCATTAACATTTGCAATTGTTCGCGTTTTTCATAAATCGATTGCACTTTATTGTATAAGTAAAAAACCTGGCCCTCACGTGATAATTCTCTTTCTAAAGCTTCTTTAATAAAATTCATATTTTGCTCTAATACATACGTTTGCACAGGAAAACGATTTTCTGGTGGTGTTTCAATGACCGATAAATCACGCACGCCCAACATACTCATATGTAGGGTTCTCGGAATCGGTGTTGCAGTTAAAGTTAATACATCAACATTTGTCTTAAGTGACTTAATCTTTTCTTTGTGTCTTACGCCAAAACGTTGTTCTTCATCTACGATGAGTAAGCCCAAATCTTTATAATGAATATCTTTACCTAACAATTTATGCGTACCAACAACGATATCAACATATCCTGATTTAAGTCCCTCTTTAACCTCTTTAACTTCCTTAGTAGTTCTAAATCTACTAATCAGTTGGATTTCTATAGGAAAATCTTGCATGCGCTCGATTAAAGTTTCATAGTGTTGTTGCGCTAAGATTGTCGTAGGCACAAGAAAGGCTACTTGTTTACCTTCCATTACAGCTTTAAAAGCTGCTCGTACCGCAACTTCTGTTTTTCCGTAACCAACATCACCACATAATAATCTATCCATTGGTCGTTCAATTTCCATATCTTGTTTAATCTCTTCAATGGACTTGCCTTGGTCTGGCGTTAATTCATAAGGGAAGTCAATTTCAAAATCATTTTGTTGTGGTGTATCTGGTCCATATTTATAACCAACTGACATTTCTCTTTCTTTATATAATTCTATTAATTCATCAGCCATATCTTCAACATTTTGTTGAACTTTAGCTTTTGTTTTCTTCCATTCTGTACCACCAAGTTTATTTAATTTGGGTGATTTATCTTCGGAAGCAACATATTTTTGTACTTGATCCATTTGATCTACTGGTACAAATAATTGATCGGTACCTTTGTATTGCAGTTTTATATAATCTTTATGAACGCCGCCAACTTCAAGTGTTTCGACACCTAAATATTTACCTACACCATGGTGAACATGAACAACAAAATCTCCGACTTTCAAATCTTGATATGATTTAATTTTTTCTGCATTTGTTAATTTCTTATGTTGTTTTGCTTTTTTCTTTTGTTTTGATTTAAATAATTCACGTTCTGTTACAACAACAAGGTGCATATATGGTAATTCAAAACCTTCTGATAGGCTACCTTCAGTGATGATTGCACTACCACCTTCACTTTGTGCACTTGGCGTATCTGTAAATGTTGGTATGTGCATTTCATTTAACATTGATTGAATGCGCTCTTTTTTTGATTCAGTTTCTGCTAATACAACAATCGTATAATCATTTTGGATAAAGCGTTGGAATTCGGAACGCATAATATCATATTGGCCATAAAATTGTTGTACTGGCTTACATGAAAATTTAATGATTGTGTTGAGTTCTACCGGCATCGTTGCAGTGAACAAAGTAAAATACGTAACTGGATATCGATTTAATAGTGACTCAAACCCGTCATATTGTAAGAAATTCTGTCCGATAAACCCTTTGCCGCTTTCAATTAAACTCTGCATAAATTCTTCAGCTTCAGAAACCAGTGTTGTTTCAGTTTCTTTGATTCTATTATATTCATCAACTGCTACAATCGCATCAGATTTAAAGTAATCAATAATGGTTGCAGGGGATTCGTACATAAAAGCAGCGAGTCTACGTAATACTTGATGGTCAAATAAAGAAGATTCAAAAAGTTGAAAACTTTCATATGTTTCTTTTAAGTCATTACGTACAGATTTATCTATTTTTGGACGTGTATACTCATATGCTTCTTTTAATTTTGATTTAGTGTGCTTTAATACTTCATCTGTAATGATGTAATCACTGGCAGTTGTAATGTCTACATGGTCTAAATTTTCTTCCGAACGTTGCGTCTCCACATCAAAGTTTCGAATTGAATCTACTTCTGTATCAAATAATTCGATTCTTACTGGTAAACCTATTAACGGATATATGTCAATAATGCCACCACGTAACGAGAATTCACCAATATGCGATACGACACTCTCTCTGCGATATCCCATGTTTACAAGTTTGTTTAAAAATTCATCAATATCAATATCATCACCAATGGAAAGTTTGAGTTGATGTGCTCTCCACATTTCAACAGGTGTTAACCATTTTTTAAAACCATTTAGCGGTACGATAAATAACCCTCTCTTTTCTTGAGCAAGTGCCGTTAAAGTACGTACACGTTCGCTCATGAATTGGGGGCTTTGGGTTGAAAATTCTTCTGTCATAATATCTTGCATTGGATACTTGTAAATATCATCTGTATCAACATATTGTTGCAAGTCACTCTCTAGTTTGTCTGCTTGATACAAGTTGTTCGTTACTACAAGTAATTGTTTTGAACTATGAATAAACTTTTCGGCTATGATTGTTGCCTTCGCCGAACTAGATAGTCCAGTAACCAATACGTTTGCTTCACCAAATACTTCATTTAACTCTTGATAGCGTTTATCTTTTTTAATATATTCTGTAATTATTGATTTCACTTGACCTCACCATTAAACTCATTCATCACACGGTCAAAACGAGAACTTTCAATATAAGCTTCTACTGCACGTGCTGAATGTTCTATTACTTTATTCATTGTATCCATTTCTTGCTTCGAAAATTTTTGTAATACATAATCAACAATCGACATGCCATTGGAAGGACGATCAACACCAATACGAATGCGTTTGAATTGGTCTGTACCTAAAGCTTGAATAATCGACTTCATACCATTATGACCACCGGCACTACCCTTTTGTCGTAAGCGAATTTCACCTTGTGGTAAATCCAAATCATCATATAGTACAAGTAAATCGTCTATATCAATGTCATAGTACTTCATCAGTGGCCCTACAGCATCACCAGACAAATTCATCATTGTCATTGGTTCTATAAACATCACTTTTTTACCAGCTAAACGTTCTATTGTATAGGCACCTTTATACTTTTGTTTATCTAATTTAAATTGATTGTGTTCTAACATATAATCAATAACTTCAAAACCGATATTATGTTTTGTCAGCTCAAAGCGTTTACCAATATTGCCCAAACCTACAATACATTTCATTATGTTACCTCCAATTGTTGTATTCACTCAAAAACATTTATTATTTCACAACGTTATACCGTTTGTTTTTTTTATTTTCATATCATTCACTATATTAACATAAAAAAACACCAGCTTAACGAATTAAGCATGGTGCTTTTTAAGATTATTTTTTCTTATTGAAATCGTGTGTATTAGAATGACGTCAGAGAAATTACTCTTCTTCTTTCTCTTCTTCTTCGTCTTCTTTTTCTTCACCAACAACTTCTGGCTCTTCAGTTTCTGATTCGCCTTCCATAGCTTCGATTTCTTCTTCAGTAGGTTCTTCAGTTGGAGGAACTACTGTTACTACAGATTCTTCAGGGTCATTTTCGATTGTGAAATCACCTGAAACTTTAATATCTGCAACTGAGTAGCTATCGTTAACATCTAATTCACTGATGTCAATTTCGATAGATTCAGGGATATTGTCTGGTGTCGCAGTTACTTCAAGGTCGAATAATGGTTGTTCAACAACGCCACCTTCTTTAGCTCCTACTGCCTCACCAGTAAGTTGAACTGGTACTTCAACAGTACGTTCTTCACTCATATTGATTGCTAAGAAGTCAATGTGAGTAATTTGGTTTTTAAGTGGATCGAATTGATAGTCTGAAACCATTACTTTAATTGTTTTAGAACCTACACCTAATTCGATAACACCGTTACGTCCAACTTCACGAATAACTTTGATAAATTCTACTTCATCAACTTTTACTGAAGTATTTTTTGTACCGTAACCATAAACGATTGCAGGTACTTTACCAATTTTTCTAAGTGTTTTAAGGTCTGAACGTGTTTGTTTACCTTGACGAATAATTGACTTTAATGAAGCCATATTATTTCCACCTTTCATTTTTTGTTCTTATTATGATAATAAGAACCCCTCACTTACCCATCAACACAATGTTGCTTGCAAGTGTTTATTTAATCGTGAATTGAAATCACGAACGGAATAATTATACAACTATTGCACTAATTAGTCAAATAGCACACTAACAGATTCTCTTTCATATACGCGCACAATAGCTTGTGCTAATAAACCTGCTACTGACAGTTCCTTAGTATTAGCTGGTTTACGGTTTTCATCTAATTGAATTGAATTTGTAACGACTAACTCTTTAATCGCTGAATTTTCAATACGTTCTTTAGCTGGGCCTGATAATACAGGGTGTGTACAACATGCGTAAACATCTTTAGCACCTTTGTCTTTTAGCGCTTGAGCTGCTAATGTAATCGTACCAGCTGTATCGATGATATCATCAATAATTATCGCTGTGCGACCTTCAATTTCTCCAACGATATTCATTACTTCAGCTACATTAGGTTTAGGACGTCGTTTATCTATGATTGCAATTGGTGTTTTTAGAATATCTGCAAGTTTACGTGCTCTAGTTACACCACCATGATCTGGAGAAACTACGACACATTCTTCTGGATCAATGTCTGTATCATTTTGGAAATATTCTGCTAAAATCGGAACACCCATTAAGTGGTCTATTGGCATATTAAAGAATCCTTGGATTTGTGGTGCATGTAAGTCTAATGCAATCATGCGATCTGCGCCAGCAGTTTCAATTAAGTTTGCAACTAATTTCGCTGTAATTGGTTCACGGCTGCGCGCTTTTCTATCTTGACGAGCGTAACCATAGTATGGCACCACAATATTAATATTAGCTGCTGAAGCACGTTTACAAGCATCTATCATAATTAATAATTCCATTAAATGTAAGTTTACTGGATTAGAAGTCGGTTGAATAATAAATACATCACAACCACGAATACTTTCTTCAATATTAATTTGAATTTCTCCATCGCTAAAACGTTTTACAGAACATTTACCTAGCTCGATTCCAACATTATCTGCTACTTCTTGGGCTAAGGGTTCATTACCTTTTAAAGAGAATATTTTCAAAGCAGAATTCTTATACTCATTGTTTAACATTTATAGTCCTCCAATTAATTCATTCAATTAGTTTCGTTCATAGACAAAGTTATATTTATCTCATTAATCTACAAAATGTCGATTGAGGTCTTCCTTACATCTACATTGTATATATATGATTAGAATCGTAATCTAATCGTGTCTATTTTTTTAAATAACCTTCTTTAGTTGTTTGTCTCGCTCTTGCTAATGCTAAACTGTCATGTGGCACGTTATCAGTAATTGTAGAACCTGCAGCTATAAATGATCTATCACCTAAAGTTACTGGTGCTACTAAGTTGGTATTACAACCTATAAATGAATCATTGCCGATGATCGTTTTGGATTTATGCTTACCGTCATAATTCACTGTGATAGAACCGCAACCTAAGTTGGTACGTTCACCAATTTCTGCATCACCAATATAACTTAAATGTGGTAATTTAGCACCTGTTTTAACGACTGATTTCTTAACTTCTACAAAGTTTCCAACTTTAACACTTTCACCTAAGTCTGCTCCAGGTCTTAACTGGGCAAACGGACCAATTGTAGTATTGTCGCCTACAACCGCTTCGTTGATAACCGATTGTTTAATTGTAACGTTAGAACCTATTTTACTATTATGAATTTCTGTGTTTTGGCCAACAATCGTATCTTCACCAATTACACAGTTACCAGCTAATTTCACATTTGCCTCAATTGTAACATCCATAGCTAATTTCACATCTGCACCTATATATGTAGTAGCAGGATCAATAAGTGTTACACCATTTCTCATATGGTAGTCATTGATACGTTTTCTATAAGCTGCCTCTGCCTCACTTAACATTACACGATCGTTGACACCCATAATTTCTTCAAAGTCATCTGTACGATAGATTTCAACCGTTCCTTGCTCCTGTAAAATAAGAGACAAAACATCAGGTAAATAATACTCAGCTTGAACATTATCATTTTTTACCAGTTCTAATTTTTCAAAAAGCAATTTATTATCAAATGCAAAAATACCTGAGCTAATTTCATTGATTTGTTGTTCTTCTACTGTAGCATCTTTCTGCTCTACAATCTTAACTAAGTGATCATTGCCATCTCTCACAATACGACCATAACCATAAGGATTACTTGTCGTCGCTGATAAAACTGTTGCATCAGCTTGATTGCTTTCATGGTGTTCTAATAGTGATTTAAGCGTTTCTGCACTTATTAACGGCGTATCGCCACAAACCACTAATGTTGTACCTTGTTCGTCTTTCAAGTGCTCACTCGCCATTTTAACGGCATGTGCAGTACCGAGTTGTTCGTTTTGGAAACTATATAAAGATGTATCTCCCAACGTTTCTTTCACGCTTTCTGCACCGTGGCCAACAATGGTCACAAGATTTTCTACTCCAGATTGTTTAACGTTATCAACGACATGTTCAATCATTGATTTGCCCGCAACCTCATGTAGTACTTTGTATTTCTTAGATTTCATACGTGTACCTTTTCCAGCTGCAAGTACTATTGCATGTCTTTGCATGTGTGTAACCCTCCATTAAATTATACACTTCTATATTATTATAATTTAACGCTAGTACCACTTTCAAGGCTCAAAACCCTAATGTTATACAATGGAAACAATTCAAGTTATTTTCTTTCTCCTAAACATATTCATAATTGTCATCTTTGACTTCCATAAATCATAATAAAATGATTGTCATAAACTTATGTCATACTTTATAAATACTAATGCGCTTCAGAGGTCGTGGCGTTATTAATTTAAATGTCAGTTTTTCTAATTATTAAAATAACTTGTAATTATATTAAGCCATTTATTATTCATTTGTAAAAGCAAAAATATATTTTTTGTCACCTTTTCATTATAATAAATTATTTCAATTCTTTATATTCATATTTTAGTTTAATACACAAAACGGTTGGATTTTCGTTAATGAAAATCCAACTAAAGTAATTAATCATTTTATATAAATGTGATTTCTCTTTACACTTATAGCGATTTTATATCGTGCTGACGCCCAAGGAAATGATATGAGTGAGAGACTACAGGCTCGAACCATATCCCTAGGCAAGCATACACGGGTGAAATCGCAAGATATTTAATACAAAAAACTAACATATCATATATATTTATAATATTTAATGAAAGTAAAAATGGTAGTTTCACTTAGAAGCGTAGATTAAACCACATTAAAATTTTTATAAGGTAAATACTTTTTAAATTTATCAATAGATATTTACTAATGTAAAAGTATTTTTCTCTTTATACATAAGTACATCACTTATAGCGATTTTATATCGTGCTGACGCCCAAGGAAATGATATGAGCGAGAGACTACAGGCTCGAGCCATATCCCCAGGCAAGCATGCACGGATGAAATCGCAAGATATTTAATACAAAAAAAGACTAATCCATTGGTATACGGATTAGTCTTTTTTATTTTGAGATTGAGATTTATATCCCAAACCCTTTTTTTAATTTGATTCGTCTTATATATTAAGCTTCGTCATTTGTTTCTTCTGATGATTGAGCATTTTTATCAGGGATAACTTCATCCGTTTCGTCATAAACTTTCATAACCGCATCTTGAATTTCTTGTCTCATTTCTGAATTAATTGGATGCGCGATATCACGAAATTCACCATCTGGTGTTCTTTTACTTGGCATTGCGACGAATAGACCTGAGTTGCCTTCAATCACTCTTAAATCATGCACCACAAATGATTCATCTAGAGTTATTGAAACTAAAGCTTTCATTCTTCCATCTGTTTGTATTTTTCTAAGTCTTACATCTGTCACTTTCATGTAGTGAGCCCCCCTAGTATCTCTTTGTTAGAAGCTTAACAATTTCATCAAAAATTATAAATCCTTTAAATTACTTCACTTCTGCGATGACTTCAATTTCAACTTTTACATCTTTAGGCAATCTTGCGACTTCAACACAACTTCTTGCCGGTTGATGTTCCGCAAAATATTCACCATAAACTTCATTTATATTTTGAAATTCATTCATATCAGCAATGAATATTGTTGCTTTAATTACTGAATCTATGTTTGATCCAGCTTCATTTAATACAACTTTTACATTTTCTAAGACTTGCTTTGTTTGTGCTTTTACATCATCACTGACAATTTCGCCATCTAAATTTAATGGGATTTGTCCTGATGTAAACACAAGCCCGTTAATGACCGTTGCATGTGAGTATGGACCCAATGCTTCTGGTGCTTTTGAAGTGTTGACTACTTTCATGATGTTGATCCGCTCCTTTAAGTAAATTTAGTTAAACTGTTGCCTTTTTCCACTTTAAATTCCTGATTGTATTCATCTACATCAGACAATCTAACTAAGGAAGTATAATCTTCAATTAATCTTTGCTTAACTTCTTTTGATTCTACTAATACGGATACCCCTTTAACATGTGCCTTAAACTCATTCATTAAATTCATCACACCGTTAATAGAACCACCTGCACGCATAAAATCATCCACAACGAGAACGTTAGAGTTTTCTGGTAATGTACGCTTAGATAATACCATCGTTTCTATCTTTCTAGTGGAACCCGACACATAATTTATAGAGACCGTAGAGCCTTCGGTTACTTTATTATCTTTCCTTATCACTACTACAGGTAAATTTAAAACATTCGCTACTGCATTTGCTAGTGAGATCCCTTTTGTAGCGATAGTTACAATCGCATCCAACTCTTGATCCATATAAAGCGTTGCAATTAATTTTCCAACCTTATTCAATAAAGTGGGATTACCCATTAAATCCGATAAGAATAAATAACCACCTGGCAAAAGTCTGTCCTTTTCTTGCAGAAGTTCGATGACTTCATCTACAACTTCACTTGCTTCTGCTTTACTCATCTGTGGTTTATAAGTAACTCCACCACTTGCTCCGGCAGTCGTTATCACCGTGCCCAGTTTTTCTTTTTGAAAAGTAGATTTAATAATTTGTACATCTTCACTGATGGATGATTTTGCTTGTTTAAATTTTTGTACAAAAAATGTTAAAGGTATTAATTTATTGGGGTTGTTCATCAAGTATTGTGTCATATAAACAATACGTTCACTTCTTTTATAGCGCATTTTATTCATCCCTTCTCACTAACCTAATAATCTTGCAATATATACTTCGTTACAACAGCCATTGACCGCATTATACACATGCCTGGCTTGACGTTCTTTTTGTGTTAATCCATAAACGGTTGGACCACTCCCACTCATTAGAGCACCATCTGCTCCATTTTTAAGCATATTTTCTTTGATTTTATAAATATCTGAATACATTTCTCCAGAGATGGGTTCCAATCTGTTTGAAAGACTATTACATAATAATTCATAATTCCCCGTATCCAATGCTTCTTTACAAGTTTCAGTATAAACCTCATGTTCTTGAGTTAAATCTAACTTTTTAAAAATATCAGGAGAGGAAATGCCTAAATCTGGCTTAGCAACAATCACCCATGCAGAAGGCGGCTTGTTCATAAATCTAATCAATTCCCCTTTTCCTCTACAAAAAGCGGTTCTCCCATATATACAAAAAGGAATATCAGTTCCTATTTGTATGCCTAACTCACACAATTCTTCTAAAGGTCTATTTAGCTTATATAGTCGATTCATTCCTCTTAATGTTGCAGCAGCGTCTGTCGATCCACCTGCAAGGCCAGCTGAAACTGGTATATCTTTATCTATTGTAATCGTAACACCTTGCTTTAAATTATAAGTTTCTTTCATTAACTCTGCAGCTTTGTAAGCTAAATTTTTATTATCGGAGGGAACATAACTTTGCTCTACGTCCACAACTATTTTTTTATCTTTGCGCAGTTCAAAAGATAAACGATCATTAAGATCAATCGTTGTCATAATCATTTCAACTTCATGAAAACCATCATCTCGTTTGAAGAGTGTGTCCAACGTTAAATTTATTTTTGCTGGCGCAGTCTCATAAATCATATTCCCACCCTCTTTCAATTCGATATGGTAATAAAATGATTTTAACATATTGTTATACTTGCGTTATTCTTTTTTCAAAATTTTATAAGTTTATTGCCCAATTTACCTTGCTTATCACTTTAAGCACCTTAACGTATCATTCAACCAGTTAGTTCCTTATTTTACAATAATATTTTGACGTAATAAAACTATATCTCTTTAATTCTGATGAATTCTATAATATTTCAAAAGAAAAAGGTATATTGATGACTATTCACCAACATACCTTTTTCTAATCAATCTCATATTAATGTCTGAAATAAAAATATGGTTGCTTGAACCAAATTTTCAATTTATATTACTGCTATTTAGTGTGCAATTGCTTCTTGATGATTATCATCTTCAAAAGAAACTTGTACGTTTTCTGTTAAAACGTCAGTGTATGTATATGATACACGCTCAAAATTATGAATATCTTGGTCTAGTTCAACAATAAAAACGGATGGGTAAGTTTCTTTTAAAACACCGCTACGCTCAATTGTTTTTTTACGACCACCATTCGCTTTCAGTACAATACGGTTTCCTAATTGACAATCAAGTGAATTTTTGATGTCTCCAATAGATTTTGGCATATTGCTCCACCTCGCTACATATTGTATAATAACACATTTAGCGCGATTTTGTCAAATAAACGTCAATTTTAGCAAGGTCATACGCAGTTGTCAATCATTTAAAATTCCAATTCTGGGAAATTTTTCAATTCATTATATAAATTTGCAAATTCTTTTATAGAAAGCGTTTCCCCACGTCTTTTAGGGTTAATGCCACTAGCTTCTAACCAATTTACAATTATCTCTTTATTTGCTTTTCCATCAACAAACAAACTTTGATAATTATTGTTGATGGTTTTTCTTCTTTGTCCGAATGCAGCTTTAGACAATTTGAAAAATTTATCTTCGTCGTCTACATCGACAAGTGGTTGTTCACGTTTCATTAACTTCACTACGATTGAATCTACGTTTGGAGGTGGTAAGAATACTGTCTTCGGTACAGTCAACACTTTGCTGGTTTCGGTATAAAACTGCGCAACTATAGATAAGGATCCATAAGCTTTTGTTCCTACCTCAGCGTTTAATCGTTCACCAACTTCTTTTTGCATCATTACTACATAACCATCAATTGGTAATTTTTGTTGCATTAAGTTTAATAAAATAGGTGTAGTTATATAATATGGTAAATTAGCAACAACTAAAATTTGCTCACAATCTGCTAGTTCATGTGTCACATAATGTGCAATATCCGCTTTCAATATATCTTCATTGATCACCGTAACATTTTTATATGGTGCCATTGTTTCATTCAGTACTGGTATTAAGCGTTGATCAATTTCAAAAGCGATTACTTTTTTTGCACTTTTAGCCAATTGTTCTGTCAGTGACCCCATACCTGGACCTACTTCAATAACACCCGTACGTTCATCTATATTACTCGCATCTATAATATTATGGATAATGTTGACATCAATTAAAAAGTTTTGGCCTAAACTTTTTTTGAAGCTAAAACCATAATGATTTAGAAGTGCTTTTGTTCGCGATGGTGTGGCAATATCTTTCATATCCAATTATTCTTCACTTCCTTTATTATCTTTCAAGGCATTTCTAACGTCTTCTTCTGTATAACCAAAAGCATTTAACTTGTTAAGTAGTTGTTTCCCGTTAGAATGGCCGATATGAAGTTTTCTTCCTAAAATTTCCCTTTTTCTGCGTGCGTCTTTACCTATAATTAATCCAAGATCAATCAAAACATCCTTATTGATGCTTTCATATCCCTCTCCGAATGGCGTGCTCACATGAATCAAAGCTTCTTTGATATCTTCGATTTTTGCATGTTCGACACCTATTTTACCACGTTTACTCTTGGCTTTATCTCGATCAATATAAGCATGTTTAACCCCTGGAATATGCTTTTTTATTGTATTACGAATTTTATCACCTGGGAAATCAGGATCTGTTAAAACAATGACACCTCGTGTTTCATATGCTTGTGCAATCACATTCAACGTTTTTTCATCAATTGCACTTCCATTTGTTTCAATTGTGTCGCAATCAACAGCGTTTTTTACCCGCTCTGTATCATCTCTTCCCTCTACTACAATAAATTCATTTATCTTCATTTATTGTGACACCTTTCATTTTTTACTTCATTTCAGAAAAAATAAAAAGGTACCGGCTCAAATTATGGTTACTCTTAGTATTCATATACCAACTAAGCCATATTTCAGACCGATACCTTTAAAATAATATCTTTATGCTTTTAATTTAAATAACCGTTCAGCATTTTCAGTTGTTTGACGGCAAACTTCCTCATAGCTAATTTCGCGTAACTCAGCAATTTGTTCAGCTACCAAAGTTACACGTGCTGGTTCATTTCGCTTCCCTCTGTATGGATGTGGAGATAGGAACGGTGCGTCTGTTTCAACTAATAATCTATCAAATGGTACATGTTTAGCAACTTCTTTAGGCTGCTTCGCATTTTTAAATGTGACAGGGCCTCCTAAAGATACATAGAAATTCAATTTATTAATGACATCATCTGCAATCTCAGGTGACGCACTAAAGCTATGCATAATACCGCCAATTTCTTCTGCATGCTCTTCTTTTAAAATATCTACACAGTCTTGTGTTGCCTCTCTATTATGAATAATGATTGGTAGATTAACGCGCTTAGCTAACGCAATTTGCTTTCTGAACAGCGCTTGTTGGACATCTTTTGGAGATTTATCCCAGTGATAATCTAAACCAGTCTCACCAATTCCAATAACTTTAGGGTGTGCTGCCAACTTTTCTATCCATGCCAATCTTTCTTCTGTGCAATCAATAGCATCTACAGGGTGCCATCCAATAATACCGTATATAAAGTCGTATTGATCAATTAGCTCCATTGTACGTTCAACAGTCGGTGTATCAAAGCCTACTACAAACATACGATCTACGCCATTATCTCTTGCGCGCTCAATAACCGCTTCTAAATCTTCATCATATTGTTCTGCATTTAAATGAACATGTGTATCGATTAGCATATTAAATCGCTCCCTTTATCTAATGATTACTTAATTACTGCACCATTTGGAATTGCATTCGGAAGGCTTACCAGTGTAAGTACACCATCTTTTTCAGCAGATAAAATCATACCTTCTGATTTTCGACCCATTAATTTAGCCGGCTTCAAGTTGGTAACTACCGCAACTTTTTTCCCGATAATATCTTCAGGTTGATAGAACTTAGCAATGCCTGAAACGATTTGACGTTGTTCATTATCTAAATCAACTTGGATTTTTAATAATTTATCAGATTTTTTTACATTCTCAGCATCAATAATCGTGGCCGCTTTGATTTCTACCTTATCAAAATCTTTGATATCAATTTGTGCTTTACTAGGTACTTCTTCTTGCGCTTCTTCGACCTTATCTGGTTGCATAGATTGCTTGATATATTCTATTTCAGCATCACTTTCTAAGCGTGGGAAAATAGGTTGCGGTTTACTACTTACCATAATAGGCTCTGTTAACGCACCATACTGTTCTATACTGTTAAATTCATATAATTCAGGTGAATTGATATTTAACTGTTCAAAAATTTGTCTTGGCGCATTTGTTAAGAATGGTCTTAATAGCACTGCAATGATACGAATATTCTCTACTAAATGAGCCATAACATTGCCAAGCATGTCTTTCTGATTCTCATCTTTTGCTAAAATCCAAGGTGTTGTTTCATCGATATATTTATTCGTTCTACTTATAAATTTCCATATTGTTGAAAGTGCCACTGAGAATTGTAAATTATCCATATTTTCATGGAACATTTTCACTGTATCAAGTGCCAATTGTTCCATTTCTTCGTCTAATTCGTGTTTAGGACCTTCATAAGCTGGTAGTTCGCCATTAAAATATTTATTAACCATTGAAATTGTACGGTTAACTAGGTTACCTAAATCATTAGCTAAATCATAATTTGTACGTTCTACGAAGCCTTCTGGAGTAAATACGCCGTCAGAACCAAATGGTAATTCACGCATTAAATAATAACGTGTTGCATCTAAGCCATAACGATCAATCAATACGTTAGGATCTACTACGTTTCCTTTTGATTTACTCATTTTGCCATCTTTCATTAAAATCCAACCATGAGCAAATACTTTTTTAGGTAATGGAATATCTAAGGCCATCAATAAAATCGGCCAGATAATGGAATGGAATCTAACAATTTCCTTCGCCATAATATGGATATCTGCAGGCCAATATTTTTTAAACAAGCTATCATCATCTGATAAATAACCAAGTGATGATATGTAGTTTACTAGCGCATCAATCCACACATAAACAACATGCTTTGGATTCGATTTAACATGAATACCCCAGTCAAATGATGTACGAGATACTGCTAAATCTTCTAATCCTGGTTTGATGAAATTATTAATCATCTCATTTTTACGAGACGGTGGTTGAATAAAATCTGGATTTTCATCATAAAATTCTAATAAGCGGTCAGTATATTTTGATAAATTAAAGAAATAGCTTTCTTCTTTTACCAATTCTACTTCGTGTCCAGAATCAGGGCTTTTACCTCCGACAATTGCACCATTCTCATATACAGGATCAACAAGTTGTGTTTCCGTATAATACGTTTCATCCGGTACAGAATACCAGCCTTCGTATTCACCAAGATATATGTCACCTTGTGCCAATAAGCGTTCAAATATTTGTTGTACAACTTCTTTATGACGCGCTTCAGTTGTACGAATAAAGTCATCATTGGATATCTCTAACTTTTTCCATAACGCTTTGATGCCTGAAATCATTTCACCCAAATAATCTAATTCTGATTTCCCTGCTTTTTGCGCTTTTTCCTGTATTTTTTGACCATGTTCATCCGTTCCTGTTAAATATCGAACATCATAGCCTTGCATTCTTTTATAACGTGCGATGACATCACCAGCTGTAGTTGTATATGCATGACCGATATGTAAATTCCCACTCGGATAATATATAGGTGTAGTGATATAAAATGTTTCTTTCGCCATCAATGTTCCTCCTCGTTTCTTTCACTTCAAATATATCTAAATTTATTTTTATTTTCAATGAAGCAGATAAGTGTTCAATTTATATTTATTAATCATTTTAATACGTTTGATTTAGCATAAAATTAAGTATTTGTCCGTTAGCAATTTTCACTCATTTTACAACATGATAAATAATCTCTATCTTATCTACATTACCATAAATCAAGCTTGTTATGGGAATTTTTCGCTTGGTTTTATTGATAAAATTTCAAAAAAGTTATTATTTAATTTTCTTTTTAGCATTGCATTTTGTAAGCTTGCGTTTTATACATTATGATATACATCATATACTTCACTTGTCTTCATTTGCCTGTCTTCAGCAACTTGTTTAATCGCTGCTTTAGGTTTCATATTCTTATTAATATAATGTCCAACGTGTTCATGTATAGACATATTTTCAAACCAAGACGTATCTTCTGCTGCAATGTCCCCTTCAATGATGATGACAAATTCGCCTTTTGTAAGTATTTCTCCTTCATCTAGTTTCATTAGTAAGTTTTCCACTTTATCCGTGATAATTTCTTCGAATTTTTTGGTCAATTCCCTACCTAATGATACATTTCTTTGCGCATCTATTTTATAAATGGTCTTTAATGTATCTTTAACACGGTGCGGTGATTCATAAATAATCAAGGTACTATCTTGAAACATGCGTTGTTCTAATAAATCATATTTCGCCTTTTCTTTCCTTGGTAAAAACCCAAGAAACGTGTATGTAAATGAGGGTAACCCACTTGCCATCAATGCGGTTAACCCGGCATTTGGCCCAGGTACGGTCTCAACTCTGATTCCATTATTTCTAGCAGCTACTACAAGTTCGTATCCAGGATCACTTATCAAAGGTAGCCCAGCATCTGACACTAACGCAATATTAACCCCTTCCTGTAATTGCTGAATGAGGTATTCCGTCTGCTGTGCTTTATTATGGTCATGATATGATTTCAACGGTGCGTGTATATCATAATGTGCACAAAGCTTTTTTGTCACACGTGTATCTTCACATGCAATCAAGTCTACTGTTCGTAAAATATCAACTGCTCTATATGTAATATCAGCTAAATTTCCAATTGGTGTACCTACTAAATACAATGTCGCCATACTTCTATCCCTCACTTATCAGCTGTAATTTTTTCTGTCTAGAAAATGTTTTGATTTCATATTCACGCTTCATAGCTTCTGATTTAGTATCAAACATTTCTTGATAAACTAACTCTACTGGCCGTCTTATTTTAGTATATTTAGCACCTTGACCGCTATTATGTTTTGCTATTCTTTGTTCTATATCTTTTGCATAACCAGTATATAAACTTCCATCTTTACATCTAACGATATAAATAAAATGCTTATCCATAATAGATTTCTCTCATTTCTTCTGAATATGTTCCATCTTCATTATATATATAGAATGGTTGCTGTATGTCTAAACCTTGGTTACCACCTTTTCTACCCTCAACTACAATTGTTTGAGCTACTTTACCAGGTTTACTATAAATAAAATAAAGCTTCTTAGGTTCTATTCGATAATGTCTCATACTACTTAAGACATCCATAAGACGGTCAGCACGATGGACAATTAAAAACCTACCGCCTTCTTTCAATAAATGCCGCGCCTCAAAACAACAATCATCCAATGTACACATTATCTCATGTCTCGCAATTTTATGTGCATCTTTTTGATGCTGAAATTGTTGATTCACTTTAAAATACGGAGGATTACATGTAACAAGACTATACTGTGATGGTTTAAACGTATGATGTGCTTGCTTCAAATCCATATGATACATATGAATTCTTTTGTTCAGATGATTGTGAGCAATACTTCTTTTAGCCATGTTCACTAATTGTGCTTGTATTTCGATACCTTCAATAAATTGATTTCCTTTATGAGATAGTAACAAAGGAATAACACCATTACCGGAACACAGATCCATAATGACATCTTTTTTCTTTACTTTTGTAAAATGCGCGAGTAACAAAGCATCCGTTGAAAAAGAAAAAACATCATCATTTTGTATAATTTCTAATTTCTCTTTTAATAAAAAATCATACCTCTCATTTTCCATTAACATTTTTGTAACCTCCAAAAAAGAGGATGAGTTTACGATGCTTCGCTAATGAAGCCTATCGCTTTTCTCATCCTCAACTCCATATTTTTCTATTTTTATAAATGATATTTATACTACTCACTTAATACTTCGAGACAAAACAGACAGTCGTCGCCTTTTCTATGTTTGCCAAATAGCTCTCCATTGCATATATGAAAGCCTTCTTTGTATAGCATCGCTAAATTATCTTTGCTACGTAATGGGCGTTTAGGTTGATCTTTTTTATCATTTTCTATTTTTTTAGTTTTTTCTTCTTTACCTATTAATGTTTTTAAATTCTCATTCTCTATTTGTAATGCGACATTTTCTTCAATTAATGCTACTGTAAGATTTTTTAAATTTAACATGTCACGATTAATTTGATTAATGTTTTCCTCTAAATGAGCTAGATTTTCAAATATGTCGCTTCGATTCAATGTTGTCACGGCCTCCTAATTTAATGTTTCTAATTCTTCCATTTTATATTCTAATGGTTGTTCAAGACCCTCTATTTTAACCTGCATAGATATATCTAAAATATTTAAGCCCACAACTCTACCATTACCTTCCGGCGTTTCAATGACATCCCCAACATCTGGTAACTGAGCTCTTGCTTCTTCATAATAGTCATTTTCATATTTTAAACAGCACATAAGCCGACCACAAGCACCAGAAATCTTTGAAGGATTTAATGATAAATTCTGATCTTTAGCCATTTTTATCGAAACTGGTTCAAAGTCACCTAAAAAAGTCGAACAACATAACGAACGACCACAAGGTCCAATGCCCCCCAATAATTTTGCTTCATCTCTAACACCGATTTGTCTTAATTCTATTCTTGTTCTCAATTTTTGAGCTAATACCTTCACTAATTTTCTAAAATCTACACGCTCATCTGATGTAAAATTAAAAATAACTTTCGATTTATCCAAAGTAAATTCACAATTTACTAAACGCATATCCAAATGCTGTTGTTGAATGATATCTTTGCACAAATTCAAAGCATCTTTTGCATCATGTTCATTTTGTTCGTATTGTACTATATCTTTTTCTGTAGCTTTACGAACAATCTGTTTTAAAGGTAATGCGACATCTTCATCAGCTACATTTAAAGGTTCATACTTCACTCTTCCAACTTCTAATCCTCGTTTTGATTCAACAACAACCCACTCACCCAAACTTAAGTCAAAATTTTGTGGTGAGTAATATTCCATTTTACCTGCGTGTTGAAAGTGTATACCTACTACGTTTTGCATAATTATTTCACCCCTTTTATAACGATTTGTTCAAATACTAATGTTGGATTTACATTTTGATTTAATTTTTTATGTGCTTCAGTTAACTGATCAAACATTAAAACAATCTGATTATATGTTAAATTTTGTGCGTATTGTTTAATTTCCACCTGTAAATCTTGAAATATCATTTCATCTTCTAATCCTACTTTAGCATGCATAATATCTTCAAAGAAACTGTTAACTGCTGCCAATGATAATAACTGTAAGCGTCTGTTTTTAGCTTGTTTCAATAAATCAACAATTGCTATTAATGCCATAGAACGATTTTTCAATATTAACTGACACCATTTAATGATACTCTTTCGCAGTGCCATTAAGTCTGAGTCTTCGTTTAACGCAACTGCAGTCTCTATCTGTGTTGTATAGGCGCTTAACAATTCCGCAACAGGTCGTGTGATTTCTCGCTCCACTAATCTATCTATAAAATTTAATTTATTAATTGGTTTAAAATAAACATGCTGACATCTCGAGTGAATTGTGTCTAAAATTTGCTCTGGTTTCGTAGTTAATAAAATGGCAATTGTATTATCTGGAGGCTCTTCTAGAAATTTTAATATACTATTTTCACCTTGAATCGTTAATTTTTCAAAGGATTCTATAATATATACTTTATAATTTCCTTCAATAGGCAATTGATTCATATGATGTACTAATTGCTCTATTTGATCCTTTTTTATTGTCGTTTCTTCAGAAGACACATACATAAAATCTGGATGATTAAATGTTTCTACTTTTAACTGACATTGATTTTCTTCACCACATAAAATCATTTTAGAAAAATCGATAGCAACTTGTTGCATTGTCTGTCCATCGTCACCTTCAAATAAATATGCATGCGATAGTTTATTAGATTGATATGCTTTTGTCAGTCTTTCTAATTCATCCATGATAATGTTGCTCCTTTATATAAAAAGGCTGCTAATACACAGTGCCTTAACAAATTACATTTAACATTAGCTAATCACTTAGCAACATGTAATTCGAAAAGTTACCATATACAGCAACCATATTTTTAGAATTGATGGAACGCTTCTACTGGCATAACAAATACCGTTGCGCCGCCAACTTCCACTTCAACTGGATAAGGTATATATGAATCAGCGCTTCCACCCATCGGGGTAATCGGCGATACAAGTTGTTCTCTATTACCACAAGTATCATTAATAACCTGTAGCATTTCATCGACACGATTATCTTCTACACCTGATAAGAACGTTGTGTTGCCTGCTCTTAAAAATCCGCCTGTTGTTGCAAGTTTTGTCGCTCTAAAATTATGTTTAACAAGTTTGTCCGAAAGTTCCTGACTATCCTGGTCTTGTACGATTGCTATAATCATTTTCATACTAAACACCTCTTTTGAATATTATATCATAATTTTTCTAAATAATTGGTGATAGATTCATACGTTGTATTCACTACTTTATCTATACTTTGATCCGCATTAATTACAATAAAGCGTTCAGACTCATTATGAATAATCTTTTTATAACCTTCAACTACTTTTTCATGAAATTTTACATCTTCTTGATCTAAACGATTTTGATTTCTTTGATTTTTTAGTATTCTCTCTCTACCAACTTCGACACTTACATCTAGATAGATAGTTAAATCTGGATATAATCCATTAATCGCAAATTCATTAATAGATTTAACTTCTTCTATACCTATACCCCTTGCATACCCTTGATATGCTAATGAACTATCAATATAGCGATCACATAAAACAATATTACCATTATCTAATGCTGGGATAACTTTGCCTACAAGATGTTCGCGTCTTGATGCAGCAAATAATAATGCTTCAGTCCGATCATCCATGTCTTCTCCCTCGAGTAATACTTCTCTTATCTGCTCTCCTGTCTTTACGCCTCCTGGCTCTCTCGTAAGTACAATATGATATTCATGTTTTAGTTTTTCTGCAACTTGTTGTATCACAGTTGTTTTTCCAGAACCTTCTGGTCCTTCAAAAGTTATAAAAGCTGACATCTTATTCATCCTTAATTTCTATTTTTAAATTTTTAATTCCTTCAACTCTTTGATGATGTTCACACCAATAATCCATTAATTTTACCATATCTTCTGTTATTTTTTCTCCCTTAAACATTAACGGAACGCCAGGAGGATATGGCACAATGTGATTGGCTAATATTTTATTTCCAGCATGTTTAATGTCTATTTTTCGCACATGCTGTATTTCGCCACCATAGTACACACTACTTTCAGTTCTATACGGTATGCTAGTATTTATATCCCGCGGTCTCTCTACTAATTGGATTTTTTCAATCCTTGATAATAGTTCATCAAATGGGTATTGATCATCTTCATGCCATAATGGCAAGACCATTAATACTTGAAGGTCATCAGCCAATTCAACATAAATATGCTGTGTTTCAAAGTATGATTGCAATTCATAGCCATTATATCCCTTACATCTTACATTTATTTTCAGTGGATCATCAACCTCAACAACTTCTAACCCTTTGCTTTTTAATCGTTGAATCAGTTGTTCTCTTTTTTGAAAAAAATGTTCACTATTATAGTCTTCATAAAATTTTTGCGCGAGTTCTAAACTACTCATTAATAGATAAGATGGACTAGAAGATTGAAAATAAGATAAATATTTTATGACCTCTTCTCTATAAGGTGCATTTTTATGAATAAATATCACTGAACTCATCGTTAGTGATGGCAATGTTTTATGATATGATTGCACAACATAATCCGCGCCCAAGTTTAATGTTGTCTCAGGGAAATGTTCTAAACCTAGATGTGCACCATGTGCTTCATCGATTAGCGTTGGTATTTTCAATGACTTTAAACATTCCATAACAAATTTAATATCAAAACATTCACCATAATAATTAGGATAAGTAAATACCGCTAGCTTACTATCTTTAACTTGATCATATAATGACGTTTTGTTAGGTCCTAGATATTGATTCGTAGCATCACTAATATCCATTTTTAATAATTGTGCTTTTGCCTTTATTAAATCTAATGCATGAAATACAGATTTATGTGCATTCCGCACTATCGCATAATCCCCTTTTTTTGAGGAAAATGCTTGAATTACAGACAATATTCCTGAAGTGGTACCATTTACTAAATAATAAGCGTCATAATCAGGATGTTTGGTAACTCTTTGCATACTTTCAGCTATTACAGACTCAGGGGAATGTAAGTCATCAAGTCCTGTAATTTCTGTCATATCCATTTTAAAATTCAATTGGTTTAAGTATCCGATAGTCATATTTTTATGTCCAGGTACATGTAATGAAATAGGTTCTTCAGCTAATAATCCTTTCAATTTATGTAACAATGATTCACTCATACTTATCCTCACTTTTCAATTTCTATTTCTATATTTTTGTTTCATTACAATACTACTATTATATAGTAAAATACACATCTGCTTATACAACAGTATAACGTTTTAATCTTCTACATTTTAACATAATAACATAAAAAAATGAGCGCACTTGAAGACCATACCGTCAAAGTATCATGATTACTTTTTTAAAATTAATAGTATTTATACATCAACCCATGCAGTTAAAATTCTTTTGATGCAAAAAAAGACCCTTTCGGGTCTTAATTGCCTGGCAACGTCCTACTCTTGCGGAACGTAAGTCAGCTACCTTCGGCGCTAAGGAGCTTTCCTGACTTTAGACAAGC
>NZ_JAESJQ010000023.1:0-20259 GCF_017891615.1 Staphylococcus sp. GDY8P198P | reverse complement strand
ACTTCTGATAATCATCGATTATGTTAATTACTGTCAGATAGTAGTTGAATAAACTTCAGGAGATATACATAACTAGGTTCTGTTGCAAAGTTGAATTTATAGCATAATTTTAATAAAAAGAACCGCAGGTCTCTTCAGATCTACGGATTTTCGCCATGCCACGAAATTAGGCATATGTTAGCCAGTTAAGGGAACAAAGACATGATAAAATGGTAATTAGCTATATTTTTCTAACTTTGCAACAGAACCGTAAAAACAATAACCTAAATCGATCGTTTTTGACACAAAACCTCTTAACTTAATATTAAGAGTGTCACTTTACTTAATATATGAGAATGGTTTTATCTAATAAATGAGAAAAAGCATCGTACTTTATTAAAATGTACGGTGCTTTTCTACTAACGAATACCAATAACTAAACTATCTCTAGCTGTTTCTACGACTTCTGTACTTATTTTATCTAAACCATTTATATCCATAATTCTATCTATCTGCGCAAATAAACGATGAATCAGCCTAAAATTCCCTTTTGTAATTTTAATAATCGTCGTTATTGCCTCATAATCAGTAAAGTCTTCGAGTTTTAAATCAAATCCTAAATCTTGCCACTTATATTCTAATATATGATGCGTCTCATCTTTACTTAGATTATCAAATTCATGTGCAAAACCTATACGCGAATATAGTTGAGGATAACGAGATAGTTTTTTCTCTATGCCCGGCATACCAATAAATATCATTGCTAAATTATGTTCATCATAAATAGCTCTTAATTGCTCTAAATGTTGCACTTTAAGGCGATCAATCTCATCTACTATAATTAAATCAATATATTTAAACATATCACTATAATGTTTGCTATGTTCATGTCCATACTTATTTACAACATGTAATTTTTGACCCAAATCAATGCTTGCAGTAATACTATATAAATCATTCCTTAATTTAGTTTGTTTTTCTGCTGGTGCAGTATAAAATATTTTATCCACCGATAGTATGTCATCGGTCGTTTTACTAGCTAAATCTTCCCAACCTCTATGGTTAACTTGTTTTTCGATAGTATCCCAATTTGTATAATATCTTGAAGATAAAGTTTTCCCAACTCCAGGTTGACCATAACAGATACCAATATATTGATATTTAATGCAAGCGTCACAAAATTCAGCAAACCTTTCATACTCTTTCGTTTCAATAAAATTCTGATTTTTAGTCATTACGATACCTCTTTAATTTTTTGACGTTTTTAGTAGTTTCTTGAGGTGAATAACCATAATTTTTTTCTTCCTTAATTAATTCCGTGGTACTTGGACTAGCAATATTTTGTTTTAAGTGTTTTCTTCTCTGACTACGAGCGTGCTGTATGTCTTTTATATCTATGGAGTAATCAGCTATTTCTGGACATATAGCAGTACAAAGAAATTCATCTCTATAAAACACACGTATTTCAGCCATATCATTTGGGTTATAACGAATCAGTACATATTCACCTACATAAGCTGCTAGATTAGTATTACTGTATCGAAAACCTTGAAAATGAATGCCATCTGAATGAACTTTTCTAGATTTAGGTATTTCCAACAATAATAAATCAAGTTGTTCTAAGCTACTTGGCATATTAGGGAAAAAGTGATTACTATTCCAACGACTGATAGGCGTGGTATGAATAGCACTATGTTCTTTTTGATTATAATCTTCAATTAAAAAGTAACGTAATTTTTCTTCAAAATTGTGAAAATTCATTAGATTACTAGGAGTATCATTATTGTTTATATATCCAGGCAGTTGTTCTAGGAAAGTTTGGTTAACTGTCTGAAAAAAGCGTTCTATTTTTCCGCGACCACGAGGGACACCAACTTTTGAAAACATCAAATTTATTTTCAAGTCAATAGCGACTTGTTCCATGTGATTTGAGGTAAAGTCACTTCCGTGATCTGTATAGAATTTTTCGGGTATACCACACACTGGCCAGTTGGTATCATTCTTATTCCATATTGCTTGGTGTAGTGTTAATGCTGTATTTTGAGCATTAGGAGCATCAAAACTTATAAAGTAGCCTGCAATAGCACGACTATAGTCATCCATAATAATGGTTAGCCATGGTCTATTGATATTACCTTTTTGATCTAATATATAAATATCTAGTAAAGTATGGTCGGCTTGCCATATTTCATTGGGTCTTGAGGATTCTCTTATTTGTATTAAATCATACTTATTTTGATAGTATTTTTCACCTTTGTGAGAGAAATCAATAACAGACTTAGGCATTGCTTTAATAACACTATAAACTTGTTTATAGCTGGGTTTATCAAAATTATTCTCCATACAATAATTAGCGATTTTCCTATGAATTGTAGCAATACTATTTCTTTTATTCTTAAGTGCAAGACGTTCAATCTCATCAATTATCTTTGTTTCTATTTTACGTATTCCTTTATCGGATCTTGTCATATATATTAGCCCTTTAAGTCCACGTTCTTTATATGACTTATTCCACCTATAAAGTGTACTTAACGCAATACCTTTGCTTTTAGAAATGCTTGATAAAGATTGCTTGCCCAAGATAAAAGGTTTTATAATATTGTACTTTTGAGTAGCTTCTTTACGTTTGGCTTCAGAAAAATTAGTTAGATACTTCTCCTTGTTTTTCATCTTCCTTTTCCTCCAATTTATTGAGGTAACGATAAATCGTTGTACGTGAAACTTGCCATTGTTCTGCAATTGTCTTAATTGGTGTACCATTATCATAAAGTGTTTTGAGTAAATTCAAATCTTGATTGCTTAATTTTTCAGGTCTTCCACCATAACGTCCTCTGGCACGAGCTGCAATTCGACCAGCCGAAGAACGTTCTAAAATTAAGTTACGTTCAAATTCTGCAAACGCTGCGAATAAATGAAATAATAATTGTCCTGTAGAACTTGATTTATCCATAGTTATATTTTCTTCTAAACTATGAAAACTGACGCCTCGTTCGTTAAGTTCATTAACTAATGTGATTAAATCTTCCATGTTACGTCCTAGTCTATCTAGTCTCCAAACAACAATCGTGTCTCCTGATCTCGCAAATTCAATTGCTTTATCTAAACCAGGCCTTTTACTTTTTGAACCACTAATATGGTCGCTAAATATCTTTTCACAACCATATGCGTTTAATCGATCCTCCTGTAAATTCAAATTTTGTAATCCAGTTGAAACTCTTGCATAACCTATTTTCAAAATACAAACCTCCTATATACATATCCAGTGTACCATAACTTAATTTCAAGGTCTTTTGTGGACATAGATTTTTTGTTGGGTTTTTGAACACAAGAATATATGAAATACTCACTTATTTCGACATAAAAAAAGAGTGTACAGAAAATGGTTATTTTCTGTACACTATTGTTATTTACATAAGACCCTTTAACATACCGTACCAATACATTTTAGGTAATAAATCTTTTTTAAAAATATACATACTTCTTCGTTCTTTGGCCTGGTTAAAAGGCAATGTTTCTTTTGGTTTTTTATTATAATCAAACTCGGCAAGTATTAATTTATTGTACCCGGTAACGATAGGGCACGAAGTATAACCATCATAATGATGCGTCAACATTTCATTATCCATTACTTGCAATAGGTTATTAACAACTATAGGCGCTTGTTTACGAATTGCTGCTCCTGTTTTGGAAGTAGGTGCATTTGAAGCATCACCAAGCCCAAATATGTTAGAGTAGCTTTTATGCTGTAATGTGGTTGGGTTAACATCTACCCAACCATCACTATCTGAAAGTGTACTTTCTTTAAGTACACCTAAGGGACCCATGGGTGGTGTTACATGTAACATTTCATAATCTATTGTCTTTCTATCGTCTGTTTTAATGTGTTCAAATGTAGCCTCTTTTTTGTCTCCGTCAATTTCAACAAGATTATAATTATAATTGACAATTATATCCCTTTCTTCAACAATTTTCTCTAATTCTTTATTATATTTGCCTACGTCAAATAAAGCATCTTTTGGCGTTTCGTATATCACATTAGCATTAGAACGGATATTATGTTTTCTAAAATAATCTTCAGCTAAATACATAATTTTCATAGGTGCGCCTCCACATTTGATAGGCGTATTAGGATGCGTGAAAATCGCGTTCCCTTGTTTAAATTTAGAAATTTGTCTCCAAGTTTCGCGAACATAGTTAGGTGAATAGTTAGAACAAACACCATTTTTACCTATATTCTCTTTTAATCCTTTAATAGAAGACCAATTAATCTGTAATCCAGGGGCTACCACTAAAAATTCGTAACTAACGACCGAATTATCTCCTAAAATAATGCTATTGTTTTCAGGTTGAAAGCTTGAAACAGCATTTTTTATCCATTGAACACCTTCAGGCATAACACTTTTCATATCTTTACGAGAACTTTTTAAACTCGATACCCCAGCACCAACCAAAGTCCATAACGGTTGATAATAATGATATTCAGCCGGGTCTATAATTGCTATTTTTCCTTTTAAGCTTTGATTTTTTCTTAATAGTCTTGATGCCACGGTAATACCTGCTGTACCGCCACCTACAATAACAATTTGATAATACTTACTCATTTTTCCACACCCTTAAATTATTTTAATGATTCTGGAAAATCTTGATAGCCTTCTCTAATATTCACGACATTTTCAAATCCTTTATTTTCTAAGATACCCACTGCGATTGAACTTCTAACACCTGACTGACAATGTACGTATATTTTATCCTCTTTATTAAATGGAATATTTTCATTTAATAATTTACCATGCGGAATATTGACTGCTTGATCTAAGTGCCCATTATTCCACTCTTCTTCATTACGTACGTCGAGTACATTTGCTTCTTCACCAGTAATATCAGCGCTGTGGATGGATTGTGTTAGAATTTCTGATGTTGGTAAACGATAGCCTGCTACATTATCAAAACCAATTAATTGTAAAGTATGCGTTGCTTGTTCAACTGTAGATTTATCTCCGATTAAATCTACATCTTTTTCAAAATCTAAATACCAACCGATCTGGTTAATAAAGTTTTTGTTATAAGGAATATTGATTGTTCCTTGTGTATGTCCACCGTGAAAGGCTTCTTTGCTACGAAGATCAAATGCTATTCTTTCATTATCTAAACTAGGATAAACGTTGTATGGTTGATACATTTTCATACCAAACTGATTAATTTTTTTCATCTGTGCAAAGTGATGGGGTGGCGCTGGTTGATTTGATGTTAATGTTTCAACAAATTTAGATTCATCTGTTACATTAAATGCCCAGTTATTAATTTTTTCGTAACCTAGCGTAGACATTGGTATGGCACCTAATGCTTTACCACAAGGACTTCCAGCACCGTGTCCAGGCCATATTTGAATATAATCTGGTAAATTTTTAACACCTTCTATAGATTGGTACATCTGTTTTGCACCAATCTCTGTAGTACCTTCCATTTGTACTGATTTTTCTAGTAAATCAGGTCTACCGATATCACCAACAAAAATAAAGTCACCACTAAATAAACCCATTGGAACACTTGAGCCGCCACCTTCATCAGTGAGTAAGAAACTGATACTCTCAGGGGTATGACCAGGTGTATGCAAGACTTCTAATTTAATATTACCTACTTGAATAATATCTTGATTTTTAACAAAATTTGTATGTTCCGGCATATTTTTATAACTTAATTGATCATCACCTTCGCCAGATACATATATATTGGCGTTTAAACGTTTTGCCACATCCCGAATTCCAGAAGCAAAATCAGCGTGAATATGTGTTTCAGCAGCTTGTGTAATTTTAAAACCTTCGCTATCTGCAACTTCCATATATTTTGTTAAATCACGAACAGGATCAATTACTATTGCCTCTCCCGTACGTTGACAGCCAACTAAATAAGATGCTTGAGATAAATGATTATCGTAAAATTGTTTGAAAAACATATAAAGAACTCCTTATTTTGATAGATTTAATTAAATAAATAAATTATGACTCGCGTTTTCAGTATCACCTATATAAGTGCCTACACCGCCGTACTCAACTTCATCTCTTAATTCTTCTTTTGTAATACCCATGACATCCATGCTCATGGTACATGCGATTAATTTAATATCTTGAGCTATCGCTTGATTAATGAGTGATGGTAATGAATCAACGTTTTTCTTTTTCATTACGTATCGCATCATGATATTACCTAAACCGAACATATTCATTTTAGATAGTGGCATTTTCAAAGGTGTTTTTGGCAACATCAAATCAAACATTTTTGCGATACCTTTCTTTTTAACGTTAACTGTTTGCGCTTTTTTCAACGCGTTGAGTCCCCAAAACGTAAAGAAGATAGTTACATCTCTTCCTGCAGCTCTAGCGCCATTTGCAATAATCATTGCTGCCACTGCTTTATCTAACTCTCCACTAAATAGTACAATTGTCGTACCTTTAGCAGTATGATTCACTTGTAAGTCTTTTGGTTTTTCTTTTTGAATAATGGCATTAATTCCATGATTACTTTCATCAAGTTTAACTAAAGTATGACCAGTTTGTTTGACCCAGCTTTTAATGTCGCTAAGGAATCCAGGATCTGTGACTGTAACTTCGATTTGCTCGCCTACTTCAATATTTTTCACTTCTTTACTGATGTTTACAATTGGACCTGGACATTGAAGACCACTATAGTTAAATTGTTTACGCTCTGCTTTAATTTCTACATTAGTATTTTCTTCGAATGTATTATCATCGTCGTTTTTTGCTTCATACGCTTTATAGCCACCGTCTAAATTAACAATGTCGTAGCCTTGTTTAGCTAAATATTCGCTCGCTTTAGCACTTCTGGTACCACTTTTACAGTGTACAAAATAGGTTGTGTTTTTATCTTTATTGAACGATTCAATCTTATCTACAGGATGTAATGTCGCACCATTTATATGTGCAAGCTCATATTCTTCTTGTGTTCTAACGTCAATCAGTTGACCTTGTGCACCCAATTTTTCTAATTCTTGTTTACTGAAATTATTGATATGATTTTCGTTATATTGTTTCATATTAACCTCCTAATAAATACCTATACGGGTATATTAACTAATTATTTATATTATGTCAAATACGGTAGGGGGTATTTGACATGTTTACTTTTATCGTTTATTATGACTTTATTCAATTAAAAGTGGAGGAAATAACTATGAATTATGATAAAAAAATGATTAATCGTATTAATAGAATACAAGGACAACTCAATGGCGTTATTAAAATGATGGAAGAAGAAAAAGATTGTAAAGATGTCATTACTCAAATCAGTGCATCAAAAAGTTCAATCCAACGTTTGATGGGAATTATCATTAGTGAAAATTTAATAGAATGTGTAAAAGCAGCAGAGGATAATGGTGAAAATTCTGAAGAATTGATTAATGAAGCCGTTAACTTATTGGTAAAAAGTAAATAATGGATATTTCAACTATTATTATGATGTTACTTATTGGGGTATTCGGAGGCTTTATTTCGGGTCTAGTAGGTATAGGTGGCGCCATCATTATTTATCCAGCTATTTTATTATTACCACCACTATTTGGCGCTCCTGCGTACAGTGCATACATGGCATCAGGACTTACTTCCAGTCAAGTCTTTTTCAGTACTTTAAGTGGGTCATTAAAAGCGCGAAAAAAACCAGAATTTTCGCCACTATTAGTGCTTTACATGGGTAGTGGCATGATTATAGGCAGCATGTTAGGTGGACTGTTAGCAAATTTATTTAATGCTACATTTGTAAATACGATATATATTATCATTGCTTTACTCGCATTAATTTTAATGTTTATTAACATAAAACCGAGTTTAGATCAATCTTCCTTTAACAAGCCATTATTAGTTATGGTTGGTCTTTTCGTTGGTATCATTTCAGGTATAGTTGGAGCAGGCGGCGCTTTTATTATTATTCCTATATTGCTAGTTTTATTCAAATTACCAATGAATACGGTAGTTGCTAATAGTATAGTAATTGCTTTTATATCTTCAATTGGCGCCTTTATCATTAAACTTATACAAGGTTACATTCCTTTAGAAGATGCGTTATTTTTAATAATAGGGAGTATTATTTTCGCTCCGTTAGGTTTAAAATTAGGTAAAAAGGTCCCTAGTTTTGTACAAAAGTGGATTATCAGTATTTTAATTATTATTGCAATTATTCAAATTGTTTTATAAATAAGAAAGAGAAGTACAACTAATATTAGTTGTACTTCTCTTTCTTATTTATAAAGTTAAAACATTCTCATATAGCAAGTAAAATAACAATTATCCTCTTACGGTTTTTTCGGCACTTTAACTTGATGAAAATAATAATTCATCTAAATCAAATATCTCAATATATTTATGCGTATGTTGTTTAATTAAACCTTTTTCTTCCAATGCTGAAAACTTTCGACTTATTGTTTCAGGAGTTGTACCCAAATAAGAAGCTAGATCCTTCTTTGACATTGGTAAGGTCACATAAGTATGATTTTCTTCATTCTCAACGTATTCTGATAGAAAATCAATAATACGAGACTCTACTTGCTCCATACCAACCTGCATCGTTTGCTTTTCTGATACCTGTAAACGTTTCGTAACGTCTGATAGGATTCTTCTCATAATTTCTGGGTAAGCATCTAAATAGTCATTCATATCCTTTTTATGAATTCTACATATACTTACTTCTGATATTGCTTCAGCATAATTAGAATGGTAACTTTCAGTTTGAAAAATAGCCACTTCTCCCATAAAATCACCAGGATTTAGTATGCGTACAGTTTGTTCACGACCGGATTCATTTAAGTTATAAATACGTACACGCCCATTATTTACGATATATAGTGTGTCATCTTTATCACCACTTCCAAATAACAACGCATTCTTTTCATAATGTACTTCATGCGCTGATTGTGCAATTAAACTCATTTGTTCTTCATTTAGGTGGTTAAAAATCGGAACTAAACGTATACAATCTACATGACTATGGTGATGATGGTGTGCCATACAACTTTCCTCCTAATTAATCATTATCTATATAGTCATCGTCTTCTAGCGCATCCTTGTTAACAAAGGCTTGAAGTTGCCAAATATTTACATCTAAATAATCTTTATAACTAATTAGTAAATCCTCTAACGCATCATCTGCTTCTTCTTGGGCTAAACGCATTGCACGAATGGTAAATTCACGGTTAGATCTAAAATCCTCTACTAACTGTAAGACCATTTCTTCAGCAGAATAATATTTTTCAGACAAATCTTCAGAAATCGTTGTAAATTTTTGGAATTCGGTAGTTGTTGATGCTGGCTTAAATCCTGAAGCTAGTAAACGTTCTGCAATTTTATCAAACCATGTTTCATTTTCATTATATAGTTTTTCAAATACCTCATGCAATGAATAAAAATTTGTGCCTTTTACATACCAATGATATTGGTGTAATTTTACATGCAAGGTATGAATATTAGCCAGTACATGATCTGTAACAGCTGCTGCATTAATCTTAGTATGATGAATGTGTTCTTTATAGGCTTGTTCAGCAGCTAATTTTTCTTGTCTTTCATTTACTGTTGTCATTTTATACACCTTCCTTTACTTTTGAACTAATAACGGAATATCCTAAGTTTTCAATAGCTTTTTCAATTGTATTCAAATTGACTTGTTCTTCATCAAAATCCACTTTTACCTTACTTGCATTGAACAGCACTTTTACAGAATCTTTTTCTACACCAGCAGTCTGTTTTAAACCACTTTCAATTTTTTGTAAACATGATGGACAAGTTAATGTTTCTAATTTTAATGTTGCTTTAGTCATATCTATCACTCCTTTAAATAAATTATATAAGGTATTTTTTTAAAAATAATTGACACGGATCAATTATCTTAATTGATAACTTCTTAATCTCATTGCATTTAAAATAACGACCAAAATACTTGCCTCATGAACTAACATACCAATTGACATAGACATCCATTCACTAAATATTAAACTACCCAATAATATTATCACCACACCAACAGCAATGAGAATATTTTGTTGCATATTCGCGTATGTCCCTTTAGCTAAACCTAAAGCATGGGGGAGACGATTAAAATTGGAATTCATTAGAACAATATCTGAACTTTCAATAGCCACATCTGTCCCATTTCCCATAGCTATCCCTACTTCTGCAATAGCTAGAGAAGGGCTATCATTCACACCATCACCAATAAAAGCAACAATTTCACCAGTAGACTGTCTTTCTTTTAAAAATGCTTGCTTGTCCTCTGGTAGCATATCGCCATGGGCCTCGGTTAATCCTAGCTCCTTTTTAACTAAATTAACTGTACCTTGATTATCCCCTGATAATACAATGAGATTTTTAACACCAAGTGATTTTAATTTTTGTAGGTCTTGTTTAACGCTTGGTCGAACTTGGTCACGGATTTCCATTAAAATGATTAACTGACGATCAACTGCCGTTAATACAATTGAACTACCGGCTCTTTCTAATTTATCTAATTCTTTAAGAACATCATTAGATAGTGGAATACTTTCTTGTTCCATTAAGGTTTTATTCCCTACTGCAACAATGTGTCCGTCAACGTGAGCAATTATACCCCCACCTTTTATAACCTGTGTACTCTCTACAGGTCTTAGTTTATATTGCGCTAATTTATTTGTAATAGCGACAGCTAAGGGATGGTCAGATTCCCTTTCAATCGAGTATAATAAAGATAAATCCTCCTCTTGATTATTTCCATAGTAAACGAATTCGCTAACTTCAGGCTTTCCTTCAGTTAAGGTACCTGTTTTATCAAATAGGACTGTATCTACATTCGCAAAATGACTAATCACTTCAGAACCTTTAAACAAAATACCATTCTTTGCACCATTTCCTATACCCGCGACATTTGAAACAGGTACACCAATGACCAAGGCCCCTGGGCAACCAAGTACTAATACAGTAACTGCAAGTGCTGTATCTTTAGTTAATACCCAAACTAATAGCCCAATGATAAGTACTACAGGTGTATACCAACGAGAGAACTGGTCAATAAATCGTTCAGCTTCCGATTTAGAATCTTGTGCTTCTTCTACTAACTCAATAATTCGACCAAATGTAGAATCTTCCCCAATTCTATCAGCAACTATTTGAATAGTCCCATTATCCATAATGGTACCGGCAAATACTTCATCACCTTTCTCTTTCTTTAGAGGTAAAGATTCACCGGTGATATTAGCCTCATTTACATGTCCTTTTCCAGTAGTTACCCTACCATCTACTGGAATCTTAGCCCCAGTTTTTACTATGAGAATATCTCCTTCCTCTACTTCATCAATATCTACTTCTTCAAATTGTCCGTCGTACAATTGCTTAAAAGCAGTCTCTGGAGCCATTTCCGTCAACTCTTTAATAGCAGACCGTGTTTGCTTAAGTGTACGCTGTTCTAAATATGATCCAAATAAAAATAAGAAAGTAACAATAGCTGACTCTTCGTAATTTTGAATAAAGAAAGCACCAATAACCGCTATAGTTACTAAAACATCAATACTCACTACTTTTACTTTCATAGCCTGATAAGCCTGTATTGCGATTGGTATAACACCCAATATAGAAGCAATTATAAAAGCACTATTAAAGATAACCATATTGCTAAAGATAAAATGCGCAATAAAACCTATAATAATAAGTAAACCACTAATAACAGTAATATGATTTTTATGTTTCAAAATAGTCTGTTGCATATAAACCTCTCCTACACTTTAGTTTAACCATAGTGTATTCGTTTTTAAGAAATATAAACTTGACCTATATCAATCTTATCTAATAAATATAGCGAATAATATTTAGGCTTAAACAGATAGATATATATAAATAACTAGGACATATACTCATGACCTAATTATTTTTATTATTGACTATTTACTCTTTCATATAATTTTTGTTAGCATTTAATTCCTTTTTATAGCTCAAATGCTCATTCATCTTAAGCTTATTCTCTAAACGGCTAGCAGTCGCAATGCTAGCCGTTTTCTTTTTATTATTGTTTTTAACTTGTACTTTCTAATTCTTGAGGGATTAATATAATTGTAAACCCCTTTTCAAAATATTCTGAACTATCACTAATTAAAGTAAGTAAATATTCATTATCTTTTTTCTCAATAGTATATTTCATAACTACTTCTTCTGATTTATTTCCAGTATAACTAGGTTTATTAAGTGTAAATGTTATTTCTGTTTCTTCTTCATTTAATGTATATTGATAAGCTGTTGTTATTGATAAAATATTAGAAGAAGAAAATATAACGGTGTCATCAGCGAAATCTGCTTCACCTGAATTACCATTACTTTGGACAATATTCCAATTATTTTCTTGTAAATCTTCGATGAAAACAGCATTGATTTACATATTATTGATATGAATGTATCGACCAAAGATGCTATGGGCATGATGTTTTTTACCATGATGAGTGCATTTGCAGAACTTGAAGCTAACTTATTAAGTGAACGTACGAAAAAAGGTCTAGAAGCTGCGAGAGCAAGAGGGAGAAAAGGCGGCCGTCCTTCTTTGCCAGATTATAAGAAAAGAGAAATCAAATTCTTATACGATGAACAAAAACTAACTGGGGAAGAGATTGCTAAACAGACAGATGTTAGTCGTTCAACGGTATACAGAATAATAAAAAATAATTAGTTTAAAAAAACTGGTAACGTGAAGAAATAATAAAAAGGGAGGAAATTTATTGGAACTTAGACATATGCAGTATTTTGTAGAAGTCGTAAAGCAAAAAAGTATGACCAAAGCAGCATCTAATCTTTTTATCACACAACCCACAATTAGTAATACAATTAAATTATTAGAAGAAGAATTAGATGTAAATTTATTTAATAGGTATAAAAACCAAATATACTTAACTGACGCAGGAGAAGCTTTCTTTTTCCAATGTAAAGAAATGCTTAAAATGTATGATAATATCCCTAATGAGTTAAGTAATTTATTAGAATTAAAAAAGGGACATTTGAAAATTGGAATCCCTACTATTATTAATATAAGAATATTAATTGGCTTAATTTCGGAATTTCATGAAATGTATCCTAATATAACTTTTCAACTTTTTGAAAATGGTAGTAAAAAAATTGAAAACGATGTATATTATGGCGATTTGGACATGGGAATTACTGTACTTCCTACAAATAATAAAAACTTTGATATATTCTCTTTTTCAGAAGAAAAATTAAAACTGGTCGTTCATAAAAATCATGCATTATCTAAAAAAACAAAGATTGATATTGAAGATTTACAAGAACAAGAATTTATTTTATTCAATTCTGATTTCTATTTAAACGATAAAATCAAAAATACATGTAGAAATTATGGCTTTAATCCTAATATAATTTTTGAAACCACCCAATGGAGCTTCATAGAAGAAATGTTATTAAATAATCTAGGGATATGTATATTACCCGAAGGAATACTAGGCTTATTAGATAATAATTTACAAGCCATCGATATTAATGAACCTTCCATGAAATGGGAACTTGGTATTATTTGGAGAAAAGATATTATAGTTGATTCTTTAACAAAAAATTGGATTAAATTTCTCCAAGAAAACTTCTTAATTAACTATTAAATATAAAAGCATTTGAGAAATTTATAGCTATATAAAAAAAGGATATTTTATATTTATACACTCTCGCTCTATAATTAGAATGTAAAATATTATAGAAACGGGAGTTTTTTATGGAAAATTATAAATTTCCTAGAGATAGTAAAATTGTCAGTACGGATCAAGTATTAATTAATGATTTAAACAATTATAATACACTGTTTGGGGGGGTATTAATGAAAAAAATTGATAATAACGCAACGCTATCAGCTAGAAGACATGCAAGAGTTAAAGAATGTGTTACAGCTTCTACAGATTCAGTAGAATTTTTATATCCAATCACCCAATCTGATTCCGTTTGTATAGAATCTTATGTAGTTTATACAGGAGAAAAATCTATGGAAATATTTTGTAAAGTCATTTCAGAAGATATGATTACTGCAGAAAGAAAAATTGCTGCTGTAGCTTTTCTTACTTTTGTAGCTTTGGATGAAAATAAAAAACCAATTAAAATACCCAAAATCTCTCCTCAGTCCAAAGAAGAAAAATTATTATTTATGGATGGCGAAGAAAGAGCTAAAATGCGAAAAATTAAACGATCACAAACTAAAAATATAATTGACTCTCTTGATATTAATAAGCCATGGGAATTGGAGTAGTGATAAAATGATTAATGAAATGGAAGAATTAAACCAAATTAAGTTAGATTTGAAAAAACTAAGAAACGAATTTCCTAGTATGTATGAAAAGTTAGAATATATAGCTAGTTTGACAAGACAATTAAGTATCCATTATAAATATTTAGGAGTACTTATGTTTTCAGATAACCGTGAAAATATTCAAAATGAGAGACCAACTTTAATAAGAGAATCTGTTTTGAAATTATATGAACAAGAAGTTGCAAAAGTTAAAAAAGATACTAATTTTGTGTTTTTTAAAGATATGATATTAAAATTCCAAAATGTGGACTACTCACAAATATTTCTTATCATTTTAGGTGCCGAACCTGGTTTTGTATTTAATAATACAATTATTAAATAATAAATAATAAATTCATTAAGAATGCTTAGACTAAAAAATTATAAAAATTCACAAATTATTTGACTAAATGAAACTATATTTTAGCTAATAAAAGAGCCGCTCTGATTTTTTAGAGTGGCTCTTTTATTAGCTTTTATAACTTAACGAGAATTTTTGCTTGTGATTTATCGTTTACAAGCTGTTTAAATCCTGACTCCACAATATCATCTAACTCTATCTCATCAGTAACGACATCTTTAACTTTTAAATTACCTTCATTAATTAAATCTATTGTTTGTTGAAATGTAGTAGGTGTATAAGCAATTGTCGAAGTGAGCTTTACACCTGTATTTGTTAATTGCATTGGATTCCATTCAATAGGATGACCAAATATAGACACTATAACGACAGTACCTCTTGCTTTAGTAACGTCTATAGCAGATTTAAGTGTTGGTGCTACACCAGCTACTTCAAATGCTACATCAACTCCATTATCTGTATGTTTATTAATAACATCACTTGGATCTGATTCACCGGAATTTATAGTATGAGTAGCACCAATCGCTTTAGCTTTATTCAATCTTTCTTCTGATAAATCAAAAACAAATATCTTACTTGCACCTGCAGCTTTAGCTGCTATGACTGTTAATAAACCGATTGGACCTGCACCAAAAATAGCAACAGTATCGCCAAATAGAACTTCACCTTCTTTAATTGCTTGAACTGCAACAGCTGTTGGCTCTACAAGGGCGCCTTCTTTATCAGAAACGTTATCTGGTAACTTATAAACGTTCTCTTCTGGGGCATTTGTAAATTCTGCAAATCCACCATCAGAACCTAAACCTATAAATGAATAACCATCATAAAGATCAATATTTTCTTCTTTTTCACGATTTGAAACTGTAGGATTAATGACAACACGATCGCCTTTATTAAATTTTGTAACCTTAGAACCAATATCATCTACTACACCTGCAAATTCGTGGCCTAATGTAACGGGCGCTTTTTGGCCAAGGAACGGGTCAGGTTTGTCTGTTGAAATAAATATAGGGCCTTCTAAGTATTCATGTAAATCTGTACCACAAATGCCAGCCCAAGACACTTTAACTTTAACCTCATTATCTTGTAACTCTTTAGATTCCCGGTCTTCAACTCGTACATCTTTTTGGCTATACCAAACTGCTGCTTTCATTGATAAAACCTCCTTGTTTTAGTTAATTTAATAGTATTCCTTTTAAAAGCTGTTTTCAAATAAATTAATCTTTTAATATATTGTTTCTAAATTATTATATGAATAAAGTGTACTTAAAATTAAAAATATCTAAATACATATTAATATATTTATCGTTTCACTAAAAATAAATAAAAAAGAAAAGAAAACGATTATTAGTAATCCTATAATACTCTTTTTATTATTTTATCCTACTATATAGATCTTAATTTTGCATTCCTCTCCACTATGATGTTATAATGCAATTAACAAATAGTGTACTAACATGATAAACACCGAGCCCGATAACTACTGCGAATAGTTATCGGGCTCTTTTTGGTGTATTAGCTATATGTCGTCGCTAAACTACTTCTCACGATTATTTAGCCAATAAGAAAATAATGTGAGTATAATTCCTACTACGATAGGAGCTATAATAGTTACAAATAGTGTACTGAACATGATGTCACCTCCTTCCATGCTAAATACAGCACAGAAGTGAACGACGACCTTTGTATTATATCATTTCTAATCATTGAGTTACAGATAACTTCCGATAAGTTGAATTATGTATTTTAATTACATTAACATTTCTTATCTTTTTTAGAAAAATAATTTAATAAAAGTATTTTCGCCCTATTATTCTTTTTATCTATACTATCAATAATCATTGAAAGTATCCCAAAGCTTAAAAAATAATAGATATTGTAAATTATTAAATTTAACATTGCAGCGCTTGAATCATTCAAAAAAGTAATATTAGAGATGATAGAATATAACAATGTTAGTACAATTGTAAATACACTCAGTATCAACCATGCTATTTTTTTCTTTTTATGTTCTTTAGAGAATATAAATCTTTTATAAAAAAATTTATTGAATATACATGCTATTTCTTCAAATTTTTCTCCATGATGATTATAGTATCTATAATGTAAGCTCTTATATAATCTTCTTAAAGGATAATCTACATCTTGACTATTAATCTGTTTTTCTATATCTCTAACTGTATCTAGTCTAATCATTTCTTCATAATAATTTCTATTAAAACTGCGTTTTATAAAATACCGTTTATCTTTATCTATAAAAACAATGAAGAAATTCAATGATTTTTTTATTAATAAAATGCACATTAAGTAATACACAAAAAGAAGAGCATATGTAGTGATAGATAATATAATAGAAAGAAATTCGTCTTTTATTTTTAATAAAAGTAAATAATCTATAAATACTGGAATCATAAAACATATCCCAACAATAAGGATATTCATCAATAATATAAAATAATAATCAACCTTTTTTTCAAAATCCACAAATTTTAATAATGTCTTAAACGCATGTACTACAATTGCTACCATGATATGCTCCTCTTTTCGACTTAAACAAGTAATTCTAAATTTTTAATTAATTTAATTTCAAACTCTTTATTTCAGCTTTTCAATAACATCCCTAATCTCTTCTTTTAATTTTTCATCATTTTTATAGCCTTTCAAATTTATATATTCCGCATCGTTTTGCACATACTTTAAGAAGTCTTTAAATGTATTCACATAGCCTGCATAATGATAATATTGCTCTTCTAGATTATCGAAATCTTCTCTTGTCACTTCATATTGACCATAACCTGCCATAAGTTGCTTTTTAAGATCTTGATTCTCTTTTTCAAGTGCATCAATGCGTTCATCGGCAGGATATACAACCGTCGGTTTAATCCGATTACCTAATGCAGTAAGTCGTGTATATGCCGTTGGATTTAAATCTCTGATTTCAGCAAGTTGCTTTACTTTTTCGTACTCGGCTTCAGTTAAATTGATATTGATTGTTTTAGCTTTTTTATGATTTTGATTTGGCATTGATATCCCCTCCATAACTAAGTAAATACTCAAAAAATAAACACTATTTTTATTGAGTGATTGCTTAGTTACTATTTTAACATATGAGGGGATATTTAATGAGTAATTACTAATATTAAACTTCATTTAAATAATTAGTAATTACTCACTGTTTAACGCGCACATTTTTGCGCGTTCCACTAAGCAAATACTCATGAGTATTTGCTATTTTTTCGCAGAAAAAATCCCAGGGGGCTTGGGGGATTTATCCACCAACAAGCAGGGTATCTAGGCACGAAGTGGCTAGCATTCCCACTGCTTGCCAAACCTCTGAAACGATGTGAGAAAGATTGTATTATGTTATAATACAATCAACGGAACAACGTGTCTTTCGTTAGAAAGCGAGGTGGGATTATGAGCGAACGTAAAACAATGATTGAAGGTAACGAAGCTGTCGGGAAAAACCAAATCCCCGACCGCAAGGCACCGAAACAAATTAGTTTTCGTGTGAGCGAATCCGAATATTCAAAGTTACAGGCTTCGGCTGAAACTTTGAATATGAGTGTGCCTTTGTTTGTTAAAAACAAAGCACAAGGGGCTCGATTAGTGGCGCCCAAATTAGACAAAGTCACGCGCCAATCGATGGCCAAAGATATGGGTAAGTTGGGGAGCAACTTAAACCAAATCGCTAAAGCTTTAAATACGTATGGCGAACGCGCAAATATGGAACAAATGCAACAAGATATCGCCATCATGCGTGAGGAGTTGAATCATATATGGCAACAACTAAAATAAGTGCTACAAAATCAACATCACGGGCCATTAACTATGCAGAAAAACGCGCTGAGGAAAAAAGTGGTTTAAATTGCGACATCGATTATGCGAAAAGTGCGTTTAAAGCTTCTCGCGAAGTTTACGGTAAAACAGACGGCAACCAAGGTCATGTGATTATCCAGTCATTCAAACCAGGAGAAGTAACCCCTGAACAGTGTAATGCCCTCGGTTTAGAACTCGCCGAAAAAATTGCCCCTGATCATCAAGTTGCGATTTATACGCATAGTGATACCGATCATGTGCATAATCATATCGTGATTAATGCCATCAACTTAGAAACAGGTAAAAAATTCAATAATAATAAACAAGCACTTAAAGACATCAGACAAGCAAATGATGAGGTCTGCCGTCATCATGGTTTATCTATTCCCAACAATCAAGCAGAAATGCGCTACACCCAAGCTGAACAAAATCTCATAGATAAAGGGAAATCGTCATGGAAAAATGATATCCGGTTAGCCGTTGATGAAACACAAGCGACAGATATGAAAAGTTTCCAAGAACAATTACGTCCGAAAGGCATCATTGTTGAACGTGTGACGGATAAAACCATCACATATAGACATATAGAAGCAGATAAAAAAGTACGTGGCAGCAAACTAGGTGATATTTATGACAAAGGAGGTATTACACATGGCTTTGAAGCCGAGAAACAACGTAGAAGAAGAAAATACGAATCAAAATCAACAACTCCTGAACGAACTCCAACAGATCAATCAACGCATAGACAATCTAGAACAACGCTTAACTGGTCATCTTTCGACCAATCAACCCAAGCCCTCTTCAATGAACGAAAACGTCGTGAACGAGCTGAAAGAGCAGAACGCGAAGCTCGGGAACAGGATGATCGAGCTCGAGCAGCGAGAGCAAAACAGATCGAATCAGAACCAACAATTAGTAAGCGAACTAAAGGCTTCGACCTCGAACTTTAAAAACTACTTAGATAAAACAGAAACCAAAGTGATTAAAATTTCCAATCAAATGTTAGCAAAAATTGATACCAAACATATAACTGAGGATGTCGCAAAGGCGTTTAGACAAGAAAAAGATGGGATGTATGAGGATCTTAAAGGGATTCGAATGGCCAACCAAGAACATCATGAAGTATTGAACAACAGTTTAAAAGAAAATCAAAAGTTGAATAGTACGTTTAAATCAAGTATCAAAAGTATGACGCATGGTATTGGTGCCCTATACTTCGTTATTTTATTAATGGCCTTAGTTTCCATTGTGACTGGTCCGATTGGAAACGTTTTAGGTATTGATAACATGTACAGTGCCTTACATCATACGATTACACATACACAATCAGTATGGGGCTACTTATGGTATATCGCTTATATCGTCCCTTATATACTCTTTATTTTAGTTTTATGGGCTTGTTTAAGTCTTTTAAGACTATTTGAAAAGTAAAAGTTAAAAAATTATTAAGTCAGTAAATAAATAGGCATTCATCGATTTTATCGATGAATGCCTATTTCAAAAAGAACGTTATTTCTATATAATATCAAGACAAGAAGAAACTCGTTTTCAACTCGTTTCTAAAAACCCAAATACAACCAACTTTATAAATATGGATTTCCGTATTTTTCACAATACTTATAAAAACCAAACCTATTCATAAATATTGTCTTTTCAATACTTTTATCAGAATCAAAATCAATCTCTCTTAAAATTGATTCAGTAAATTCAAGTGATGCTGTACCATTTGCTGTTATAAGCATATTATCAACAACACTTTGCTTTTCTAAAAATTCATTCTCAGGTTTATATTTTTTATAATTTTG
>NZ_JAESJQ010000022.1:0-5584 GCF_017891615.1 Staphylococcus sp. GDY8P198P | reverse complement strand
AGAACGCTTTATACGGGCTAATAAATTGGGTGCTGACTATGAAAAGGAGGGGCTAGAAAATGTCTTTACAAGACAAGCTGAACGAGAACAGGAGCATGAGCGAACTGTTTCAAGAGACCAGGGAACTCAACGAACTAATGAAAAGTTATATCAGAGTTCACATGAACGAGGAAATGGCGAAAGAAGTCACGATTCACAATCAATTGAATCAAATCCAGTCGAAATCGGACGAAGTCATGAGGAACATGCAGTCAATCTTGAACGAGCAAGAGAAGATGTTGAAAGAAAACACCGAAGTTTTGCAAAAGATTTTGATAGATGGACACGAGGAAATTCAAAGGAACAACAACAGGACCATTCAAGCACTGGGGGAACTTCAAAAGACGAACAACGCTCAATTGGAAGAAATGAACGAGGAAATCAAGTCGAGCGTGAGGAACATGCAGAACAATCTAAACAGCGTCGTCAAAAAAGCAAGACAAGAGACGATGGACTTAGTCTCTAGTGCAAAGCATGGGGCATTGGTTACGAATATCATTGATGCTTTAAAATATGGTGTTGCTACAAGTGCAATTACTGTTCCAATTCTCTATTTGCTCCTTAGTTAATTAAAAAGACTGGCTTTATGCCAGTCCTTTCTGCTTTAGCTCTAGAGGGTTGTAAGCTATGTTATCCAATATTGTCAAGTCTGTATAGGACGAATAGATAAAGTGGATGTATTTTCGATTTTAGTGAAAGGCTCGTATGCAAGGACATGTCGACTTAATGGGACGTTCGTGGGAACATATCAATAGGTTTGCTTTATTCCCCTCTAGTCAGTTCTTTCTTTTCTTTCAATAATCTTTGAAATTCATCTTCTAACTCTTGCGAAGGTTCCAAGCTCAACCTACCCAGAACATCAGATATTTTAGTTTCAATTAATAAAAGTTGGTCATCATTGTTAGACTTTGTTTTATTCTCCAGCCACTCTTCATATGCTTCGTACGATCCATCGAATACTGTTATCTTACCATCTTTTATATCAATTATTTTTGTAGCTATATTTTTTACTAACATTCGGTCGTGAGTAACAAATAGAATCGTTCCATGATAACTTTTCATTAATGTTTCTAGCGCTTCTAAAGCTGCAATGTCTAAAAAGTTAGTCGGCTCATCTAAAACGAGCATATTCACCTCACTTAAAAATAGTTTAGCTAAAGCTAGCTTTACTTTTTCACCACCACTTAATATGCCTACCTTTTTATAGACATCTTCATCCCAAAAATGCATTCTTGCTAAAACTGTTCTTATTAATGTCTCATTTTGACTAGAGGTCGATTGTACATTTTCTATGATTGATTTCTCATCATTTAGGATGGTTAAGTGTTGAGAGAAGTAACCTATCTTTACTTTTTCTGGAATTGTCACTCCTTCATCTTGCTTCACTATTTTTTTAAGCAACGTTGTTTTACCTGAGCCATTTTTTCCAATGATAGCAACTTTATCTCCTCCATATAAATATAAGCTAAAGGGTTCCCAGAGCTTACGTTCTTCAATCTCTCCCTTAATATTTTCAGCACGTAATACAGATTGGTTTGTTAAGTTTTCTTCATTTAACATATCCATCTTAATTTCAGGCAGCTCTTTCACCTTGTCAACCTTATCCAATTGTTCCAGTCTTGTTTCTAAAGCTTTTGCCGAACTTCTCAGCTTTTTCTGTATGTTGGCGTAGTGGGTTTTAGCACCCACTATTCTCGCTTCAGATGAACTTAGATTCTTAGGTTTTTTTGTTGCTCGTTGAGCTCTTTCTTCTTTTTGACGTATTGCTCTTTCTAATTTTTGTTTCTCACGTTCATACTTTTCAAATTCAGTTTGTTTTTGTTTTTTAAGTATTTCTTTTTGCTTTGCATATTCATCATAATTTCCTTTAAATATTTTTAACGTATTTTTTTCAATTTCCCATATGTCAGTACATACATTATTTAAAAATGTCCGATCATGAGATACTACGACAGCTGCTCCTTGATAGTTTCTTATCTTTTTTTCTAGCCAAGCAATTCTTTCCGTATCTAAGTGTGTTGTCGGTTCATCTAAAAGCAGTAAGCCTGGATTCCCATTGAATGCGTTCTGTAAATATTGCTGTGTTATTTCGCCACCACTTTTCTCCAATCTTGATTCTTTAAATTGTGGCACTAATTTCACAGAGGTAAAAGGAGAGATATTACCTTCATCAGGTAATTCTTCACCTGTAATAATTTTTAATAGGCTTGTTTTTCCTGTTCCATTCCTACCTACTAAGCCTATACGTTGATTATCATGCACTTGTATTAAATCAATATCAAATAGCACTCTGTCATGTAATTGTTTTTTGATTGATGTTCCTTCAAATAATAGCATAATCCCATCTCCTTATTTTGAGGGGATATAAAAACCCCCTAATTCCATTCAGAATAGGAGGTCAGTAAAATTTGTAAGTATACACCTAAAAAAGCATTACAAAATTAGGGTAAACCACATTGCACAATACAATCCTATTCTGAAAATGATACATAAAACGCTCCACAAATAACCTAGCTTAAGTTATTGACTCACTATTTTATGTTGATTTTCTTTAATAAATAGGATTAATTGTTCATTGTGATATAGTAACACCCTTTCTCGTATCATTTAATCTAAATATAAGCTTTCTATATGTCTCTGTCAATATTTCTATGCTTTACTTAGATAAGAAATTAAATCTTATTCTGATCAAAGCGAAAATAACTAATCGGATGGGAGCTACAATTTAAGAGATTCCCGAGCCATCTTTCTGGAATGTTTTCTAAACTACTTGTAATGTTTTCTCTTAATTCATTTTCTCGCTTCTCGTACAGCAAACTTGCTTAACTATTATCACGAACATTTCTAGTCTAACATTGGCTACTAATAACGCTTAGACAAACATTTTTCACCTAAGTGTTCAATTTTTGTTACGATAAGCTGTGAATAGAGATAAGGTTCTTTATCTACCATCTCCAACCTGTATGTTATATTGATTTAACGTGATGTTAAATTTCTTCTAAAGTAACCTCTTTATGTCTTTGAATTTTTAATTTAGTTTGTTTATCTTGTTCGCTTTCAGAAAGAATAACATTCGCACTAAATTTACCATGCTTGAAATTACTTCCCCAACTGTTCCAAGCAATTTGTTTATTAACTGCATATACGTTTGATGTACCTGATTTATATACATCAATGTATTGCTTATCTTTAAGCAATTTAACGGCTCTTGTTACCGTTGAAGTACTTACTTCGAATTGTTCCTCTAAGACTTTATAAGAGCACATTACAGCGTTGTATGAATCCATATTATTTATTAAGAATTTAAAAATTCTATATGCTATTGGTGATTTTGCCATTAGCCAATCTTCTGCTTTATAAGCGTCTTTATTTAACTGTATCCACCTCTTGTAAGGACTGTTTTTATCTCTCTTGCGAATTTCCTTTTCGATTTCTTCTTCCTTCTCCATTTGGATCTTACGCTCTTCAAAACTCATAGAATTAGGTTTTAGAACTTCTCTTTCTGCTCCTACATGTATTTCAGCCATTATTACTTTCTCCCCTTTTTCGAATATGTAACACGCTGTGATACGTATATGTATCATTTTTGATACAACTTGTATCATTACTGACCATGGTGTGATTAGTATACTGCTCATTTATGGTTATTCTATCGTCATTAATGACCATTCTATGATATTGTTTGACTAAAGTCAAGTCTTATAGTGACTATCTAGTGCTCTAATACTAGTCACCCCATGACTAGTATAGTAATCACACCATGACTAGTAAAAAACGCTCTATCCATTGATATGACAACAACTAGCTTATATTCACTCTTATATCTTCTATAAGGCACTTTTCTACATGCAAGGGTCGGGTAGTATTTTTTAGGAAAACCACCTAAAAAATCTCCACGCCTTTACCCCTTGCATTCCGAAATTTTTCGGCTGTCTAGGCTTCGCCGAACGACCGATATACGAAATAGGGATATTGAGTATTCGCTCGTTCGCTTGTCCAGTGTAGCCGAAAAACCGTTAAGAGTGTCGGCGATAATGTGATTCTTTCGCTATGTATAGAATTCGTTATGCGGGGGCTAGCCCCCACACCCCCAGCCTCACTCCCTCAACCGAAATAGGGGGGAAAGACCAAGTTCAAAGGCATTGCGAAATATGGTTAAAAGCTTTCTGACTGGAAGAAAGCTAAATATGGTATGTGTCAATGGTAAATCGCAACGGAATGGGTCAGCGGTTTTTGCTGATCCATGAAGTGAGAATTTAAGGAATTGACACATTCGCAAAAGTACCCTCTTGGCTTGTCGAAAAACCATTTTTTCGACCTGCCTACCGGCGAGGGAGCCCCCGAAGATTCGGGGGTTGGGGGCTTGATATGTGAAAGTTTTTGGGGTTGCCTTTTTTCAAAAAGGCAAGGTCTTAATCCCCCCATGTAAATGGGGGTTAGGGGGCATTTTTGCGACAGCAAAAACAAGCTTATTTGGGTACCAAATATAGAGCTTGCCAATCCTCACAATACAAGTTACAATGAGAGTGAATAGCGAGCATTTAATTTGTATGATATGCGATTGAAAAATGAGCATAGTGAGGTGGTTGTATGTCGGGAACGAGGAAAGAAAATCGGGCGAGTAGTCGGCAGATTAAATTTCGAGTGGACGACAGCGAATATGAAAGGTTACAGCAAATTGCTGATACGTTTCATATGAGCGTGCCAGCTTTTGCAAAAAAGCGGGCAATGGGCTATCGAATGAAGCCATCGAAAATTGATAAATCGGGGGCAATTGAGATAGCAAAGCAGTTGCGAGCAATTGGGAACAACGTGAATCAATTGACTAGGCGAGCAAATGCAAGCGCTGGGGCGATTGATAGCGAAGAATTACAAGCTATCAAAAAGGAGTTGCATGCAATATGGCAACAATTCAGCTAGGTACAACTCGTTCTGCTAGTCGATTATGCAACTATGCAGAAAAAAGGGCAGTTGTGAAAGATGGCTATAATCTTGATATTGATTATGCAAAGTCACAAATGAAGCAAACAAGGGAACTTTTTTCTAAAAATGATGGAATACAAGCACATCATGTTATCCAGTCATTCAAACCTAACGAGGTTACACCAGAGAAAGCGAATCAAGTAGGTTTAGAATTAGCTGAGAAATTAGCTAAAAACCATGAAGTAGCTGTTTACACACATGCAGATAAAGACCATATTCATAATCATATCGTGATAAATTCAGTTAACTTTGAAACTGGTAAAAAGTATCAAGCACATGGAAAGGAAGCAATTGAGCGTGCTAGATCATTGAGCGATGAAGTATGCAAAAATCATGATTTATCAATAGTTACAGAGCATAACGCTAGTGTTCGTCATACTTTGGCAGAACAACATTTACTAGAAAAAAATAAACCATCTTGGAAAGATGAATTGCGTGAAGCGATTGAATACTCTCGAAATAATTCAACAAACTTTGATAGCTTTAAAAAGCATTTAAATGACGTTTACGGGGTCGAAACGAAATTGAGGGGTAAAACACTTAGTTTTAAACATCCAGAACG
>NZ_JAESJQ010000021.1:0-1431 GCF_017891615.1 Staphylococcus sp. GDY8P198P | reverse complement strand
CATGATGAATGGATTTATTCTTCAAGAAAATACATCAATTTTGATAAGTAGAAATGGTAAAAACATTGTATAGCATTTTACACAGGAGTCTGGACTTGACTAAAAAAGATAAAGTCCGTATAATTGTGTAAAAGTAAAAAGGCCATATAACAGTCCTTTTACGGTACAATGTTTTTAACGACAAAAACATACCCAGGAGGACTTTTACATGACCCAAGTACATTTTACACTGAAAAGCGAAGAGATTCAAAGCATTATTGAATATTCTGTAAAGGATGACGTTTCTAAAAATATTTTAACAACGGTATTTAATCAACTAATGGAAAATCAACGAACAGAATATATTCAAGCAAAAGAATATGAACGAACAGAAAACCGACAAAGTCAACGAAATGGCTATTATGAGCGCAGCTTTACGACACGTGTAGGCACGCTAGAATTAAAAGTACCCAGAACACGTGATGGCCATTTTTCACCCACAGTGTTTGAACGTTATCAACGAAACGAAAAAGCCCTCATGGCTTCAATGTTGGAAATGTATGTATCAGGCGTTTCAACTCGTAAAGTATCAAAAATTGTGGAAGAACTTTGTGGTAAATCCGTCTCTAAGTCCTTCGTTTCTAGCTTAACAGAACAGCTAGAACCTATGGTTAACGAGTGGCAGAATCGTTTATTATCAGAAAAAAATTATCCTTACTTAATGACCGATGTACTCTATATAAAAGTACGAGAAGAAAATCGAGTACTCTCAAAAAGCTGTCATATAGCGATTGGAATAACCAAAGATGGCGACCGTGAAATTATCGGCTTCATGATTCAAAGTGGCGAAAGCGAAGAGACCTGGACAACATTTTTTGAATACCTAAAAGAACGCGGTTTACAAGGTACGGAACTCGTTATTTCTGATGCGCACAAAGGATTAGTCTCTGCCATTAGAAAATCCTTCACCAACGTAAGTTGGCAAAGATGCCAAGTTCACTTCCTAAGAAATATCTTTACCACCATTCCTAAAAAAAATTCAAAATCTTTCAGAGAAGCTGTTAAAGGAATTTTTAAGTTCACAGATATTAACTTAGCGCGTGAGGCTAAAAATCGATTGATTCATGATTATATCGATCAACCAAAATATTCAAAAGCTTGCGCATCATTGGATGATGGATTCGAAGACGCCTTTCAATATACCGTACAAGGAAATTCCCACAATCGACTAAAGAGTACCAATCTAATTGAACGACTGAATCAAGAAGTACGCAGAAGAGAAAAGATTATTCGCATCTTCCCCAATCAAACATCAGCCAATCGCTTAATTGGAGCCGTTCTTATGGACCTACATGATGAATGGATTTATTCTTCAAGAAAATACATCAATTTTGATAAGTAGAAATGGTAAAAACATTGTATAGCATTTTACACAGGAGTCTGGACTTGACT
>NZ_JAESJQ010000020.1:0-8826 GCF_017891615.1 Staphylococcus sp. GDY8P198P | reverse complement strand
AAGTGTTCAAATACTGTATTGAGTAGTCTTTAGGGGTATTGTTTTAAAAGGGGTGATTTATATGAGTAATAATATAAAGAATAAGAAGAAGAATTATAAGGAAGTAGAAGAGTTATTGAGTTTTCATTATGAAGAAATAGAAGGAGAAGAATTTTATAGATATATATTCCCTAATAATCAAGATGAAGGAGAAATGCCGGCAGATTATTCTAAACCTAATGCTATTTATTTATATAAGGATTCTAAAGATGAGGGTACAGAAAGAAAGTTAAGAAGGAGAATAATGCTTAATGATACCTGGGAAGAAGACTATAAAGAGTTTGTAGAGAATAATCCTATGACCCTATGCTCAGGTTTAGCTTATAGAGGTCGTGTAAATCGTTTAGAGTATGCTCAGCAGATGAATGCTTTAGTCTTTGATCTTGATGCAGTAGGTAAAAATGAGTTAATGAATTTATTTTCAAGAATAGGTAAAAAACCAGGCCTTAGAACACTCCCTCAGCCGACTTTTATTGTAATGAGTGGTACAGGTCTTCATATTTACTATATATTTGAAAAACCGATTGCTTTATATCCAAATATTAAGCTTCAGATGAAGCAGTTAAAGTATGATTTGACCTTCAAGATGTGGGAGTATAAGGCAACTTCACAAGAAAAGCAGATACAGTATCAGTCAATCAATCAAGGATTTAGAATGGTTGGTTCTAGAAATGATAAATATGATTTACCAGTAAAAGCTTTTAAAACTGGAGAGAGAGTTACTTTAGACTATATTAACTCTTATGCAGATGAAGAAAAGAATAAAGTAGATATAAATGTGCCTTTTAGACCCACTCAATATAGTTTAGAAGAAGCAGAAGAAAAGTTTCCAGACTGGTATGAAAGAGTGATTGTTCAAGGAAATAAGAGAGCTAAGAAATGGGATATAAAGAGAGATCTATATGACTGGTGGTTAAGACAGTCTTATAAGGTTAAGGGTGGACATCGTTATTTTTATTTAATGTGTATGGCAATTTATGCTGTAAAGTGTAATATTCCGAAAAGTGAAGTTCGAGAAGATATGTATAAAATATTTGATGAATTAAAAGAAATAGAACATTCCAATCCTTTAGAAGAAGATGATATTAAATCGGCTTTAGAAACTTATGATAGACAATACTATAATTTTACCATTGATGACATTGTAAAATTAACAGATATTCCTATTGAAAAAAATAAAAGAAATTACAGAAAACAAGAGATACATTTAAAAGGTGCAAGAGCAATACAGGAAATAAATGATCCAGAAGGTAATTGGAGAAATCAAGAAGGCAGACCTTCAAAAGAAAATCTTGTCAAGGAATATATAGCGGAAAATCCTGATCATACCCCAACAGAAATAGCTAAAAACTTAAAAATTAGTCGTACAACAGTTTATAAATATATTTAGTGGAGTGTACAGCACTGTACAACAGCGTACAACGATTTGTACAGCATTATGATACAATGATTTATAAGTGAGGTGGCATATGAAGGAGAAAATTTATACAATAAAAAACTTGTGTAATGAATTAAATCAGCCAAGACAAAAGGTAAGAAGAAGGATTGAAAAGCTTGATATTAAGGCAATTAATGAAGATACGAGAATCCACGAAAATGAACCTCTGGAGTATGATCACCAAGCTTTTTTGAAATTAGCAAAAGAGTTTGATGTGCAGATCAATAATACAGAGTGTACAGCAAGTGTACAGCACCGTACAGCAAATGAACAGCACCGTACAGCAGAAGAAACAAGTAAAGATAAGCTAATAAAGGTGTTAGAAAAACAATTAGAAGAAGCGAATAAATCAAGAGCAAATTTAGAAAAACTTTTAGATCAACAACAACAATTAACTTTGGTTTCTAATAAAAAAATCGAATTATTAAGATTAGAACTTGAAGAAAAAGAATCAGAAAAACAGATTGATGAAGGAATAAATAAAGAAGAAATAAAAAAAGATGAAAAAAAGAAGTGGTGGCAATTTTTTAGATAGATATAAAGGAGAATGTGCAACAAATCTTTTGGGTTTAGTGATAATTTTAATAGTTAAAAGCTGATAACTTCTTACATAAAAGAGTAAGATTTTCAGAAGGCATAATCCCAAAAGAGTTTATAGAATAACAGGGGGAATATGGAACAAGAGATATGTTATATAATTATGGAGGTATAAAATGAAAATTATTAATATAGGAATCTTAGCACATGTTGATGCAGGAAAAACAACTGTTACAGAAGGTTTATTGTATAAAAGTAGTGCAATTAATAAAATAGGAAGGGTCGATAATGGTACAACAATAACAGATTCAATGGAACTGGAAAGAGATAGGGGGATAACTATACGAGCATCTACAGTTTCATTTAATTACAATGATACAAAGGTTAATATCATAGATACCCCCGGACATATGGATTTTATAGCTGAAGTCGAACGAACCCTGAGAGTGTTAGATGGAGCTGTTTTAGTAATTTCGGCGAAAGAAGGAATTCAAGTTCAAACCAAAATAATTTTTAATACTTTGGCGAAATTAAATATTCCAACACTCATATTTGTGAATAAAATAGACAGAAAGGGAGTATGTTTAGATGAAATATATACTCAGATAAAGAGGAAATTAACTCCTAATCTTGCAATAATGCAATCAGTTAAAATAAAAGATAAAGGTGATTTTGAATTGACAAATGTAAGGGATGATAAAGTAATTCAAAGTCAAATAATAGAGAAGTTACTGGATATAAATGATTATCTAGCAGAAAAATATATAAATGGCGATGTCATTACAGAAAAAGAGTATGATAATGTATTTCTGGATGAGGTAAATAGTTGCAATCTTTATCCTGTTTTGCATGGTTCTGCTTTAAAAGATATTGGGATTGATGAGTTGCTATTTGCTATTACAAACTATCTTCCTGTAAATAATGATAATATTACAGATAACCTATCTGCGTATGTTTATAAGATAGATAGGGATGAAGAATCGCGTAAGATTACTTTCTTAAGAGTATTCAGTGGGAATATAAAGACACGTCAAGAAGTTCCCATAAATGACACAGAGGAAACCTTTAAAATAAAAAGTCTGGAATCAATTATGAATGGAGAAATTGTAAAGGTAGATCAGGTTAATAGCGGGGATATTGCTATTATTTCTAATGCTAATTCTCTTAAAATAGGTGATTTTATTGGTGAGAAATATGATAGGGTTCTAGATATAAAGATAGCCCAACCAGCATTGAGGGCATCAATTAAACCTTATGATTTAAGTAAAAGAAGTAAACTGATAGGAGCGTTATTTGAATTAACTGAAGAAGATCCATTTCTAGATTGTGAAATTAACGGAGATACTGGAGAAATCATATTGAAACTATTTGGAAATATTCAAATGGAAATAATAGAATCACTACTTAAAAACAGATACAAAATAGATGCTAAATTTGGTGAATTGAAAACAATATATAAAGAACGACCTAAGAGAAACTCTAAAGCAGTAATCCATATAGAGGTTCCACCAAATCCTTATTGGGCATCTATTGGACTGTCAATAGAACCACTACCAATAGGGTCAGGATTATTATATAAGACAGAGGTGTCCTATGGATATTTAAATAATTCATTTCAAAATGCAGTAAAAGATGCTGTAGAGAAGGCTTGTAAAGAAGGGCTTTATGGATGGGAAGTTACAGACTTAAAGGTAACTTTTGACTACGGATTATACTATAGCCCGGTAAGTACCCCCTCTGACTTTAGGAATTTAACACCATATGTATTTTGGGAAGCTCTTCGAAAAGCAGGAACTGAAATATTAGAACCTTATTTAAAATATACAGTTCAAGTTCCAAATGATTTCTGCGGAAGGGTTATGAGTGATCTTAGAAAGATGAGGGCTTCTATTGAAGATATAATAGCCAAGGGAGAGGAGACAACTTTAAGTGGAAAGATACCTGTTGATACATCGAAGTCCTATCAGTCAGAATTGCTTTCCTACTCAAATGGGAAAGGTATTTTTATTACTGAGCCTTATGGTTATGATATATATAATGGTGAGTCTATAACTAATGATATTAGAAATAATGATAATGATAGTAGCAAAGAAGGACTGAGATATTTATTTCAGAAACAAAGTGAAATTTGAAAGGAGCTTAAGTGCAATTATCAGTTAAATATGGATAAAACCTATATCTATAAAGGTTTTCACCATATGTACAAAAAAATGAACCATGGGATAAACATCAATACGTAAAACAAGAAATGGTGGTAGTATATAACTATGGATACTAAATAAGGTTTTATATATATGCTATAGCAGAGGATACTTTAAGATCTTAGGAAGACGGGTTATTAATAGCTGAATAAGAACGGTGCTCTCCAAATATTCTTATTTAGAAAAGCAAATCTAAAATTATCTGAAAAGGGAATGAGAATAGTGAATGGACCAATAATAATGACTAGAGAAGAAAGAATGAAGATTGTTCATGAAATTAAGGAACGAATATTGGATAAATATGGGGATGATGTTAAGGCTATTGGTGTTTATGGCTCTCTTGGTCGTCAGACTGATGGGCCCTATTCGGATATTGAGATGATGTGTGTCATGTCAACAGAGGAAGCAGAGTTCAGCCATGAATGGACAACCGGTGAGTGGAAGGTGGAAGTGAATTTTGATAGCGAAGAGATTCTACTAGATTATGCATCTCAGGTGGAATCAGATTGGCCGCTTACACATGGTCAATTTTTCTCTATTTTGCCGATTTATGATTCAGGTGGATACTTAGAGAAAGTGTATCAAACTGCTAAATCGGTAGAAGCCCAAACGTTCCACGATGCGATTTGTGCCCTTATCGTAGAAGAGCTGTTTGAATATGCAGGCAAATGGCGTAATATTCGTGTGCAAGGACCGACAACATTTCTACCATCCTTGACTGTACAGGTAGCAATGGCAGGTGCCATGTTGATTGGTCTGCATCATCGCATCTGTTATACGACGAGCGCTTCGGTCTTAACTGAAGCAGTTAAGCAATCAGATCTTCCTTCAGGTTATGACCATCTGTGCCAGTTCGTAATGTCTGGTCAACTTTCCGACTCTGAGAAACTTCTGGAATCGCTAGAGAATTTCTGGAATGGGATTCAGGAGTGGACAGAACGACACGGATATATAGTGGATGTGTCAAAACGCATACCATTTTGAACGATGACCTCTAATAATTGTTAATCATGTTGGTTACGTATTTATTAACTTCTCCTAGTATTAGTAATTATCATGGCTGTCATGGCGCATTAACGGAATAAAGGGTGTGCTTAAATCGGGCCATATTGTTGTATAAGTGATGAAATACTGAATTTAAAACTTAGTTTATATGTGGTAAAATGTTTTAATCAAGTTTAGGAGGAATTAATTATGAAGTGTAATGAATGTAACAGGGTTCAATTAAAAGAGGGAAGCGTATCATTAACCCTATAAACTACGTCTGCCCTCATTATTGGAGGGTGAAATGTGAATACATCCTATTCACAATCGAATTTACGACACAACCAAATTTTAATTTGGCTTTGCATTTTATCTTTTTTTAGCGTATTAAATGAAATGGTTTTGAACGTCTCATTACCTGATATTGCAAATGATTTTAATAAACCACCTGCGAGTACAAACTGGGTGAACACAGCCTTTATGTTAACCTTTTCCATTGGAACAGCTGTATATGGAAAGCTATCTGATCAATTAGGCATCAAAAGGTTACTCCTATTTGGAATTATAATAAATTGTTTCGGGTCGGTAATTGGGTTTGTTGGCCATTCTTTCTTTTCCTTACTTATTATGGCTCGTTTTATTCAAGGGGCTGGTGCAGCTGCATTTCCAGCACTCGTAATGGTTGTAGTTGCGCGCTATATTCCAAAGGAAAATAGGGGTAAAGCATTTGGTCTTATTGGATCGATAGTAGCCATGGGAGAAGGAGTCGGTCCAGCGATTGGTGGAATGATAGCCCATTATATTCATTGGTCCTATCTTCTACTCATTCCTATGATAACAATTATCACTGTTCCGTTTCTTATGAAATTATTAAAGAAAGAAGTAAGGATAAAAGGTCATTTTGATATCAAAGGAATTATACTAATGTCTGTAGGCATTGTATTTTTTATGTTGTTTACAACATCATATAGCATTTCTTTTCTTATCGTTAGCGTGCTGTCATTCCTGATATTTGTAAAACATATCAGGAAAGTAACAGATCCTTTTGTTGATCCCGGATTAGGGAAAAATATACCTTTTATGATTGGAGTTCTTTGTGGGGGAATTATATTTGGAACAGTAGCAGGGTTTGTCTCTATGGTTCCTTATATGATGAAAGATGTTCACCAGCTAAGTACTGCCGAAATCGGAAGTGTAATTATTTTCCCTGGAACAATGAGTGTCATTATTTTCGGCTACATTGGTGGGATACTTGTTGATAGAAGAGGTCCTTTATACGTGTTAAACATCGGAGTTACATTTCTTTCTGTTAGCTTTTTAACTGCTTCCTTTCTTTTAGAAACAACATCATGGTTCATGACAATTATAATCGTATTTGTTTTAGGTGGGCTTTCGTTCACCAAAACAGTTATATCAACAATTGTTTCAAGTAGCTTGAAACAGCAGGAAGCTGGTGCTGGAATGAGTTTGCTTAACTTTACCAGCTTTTTATCAGAGGGAACAGGTATTGCAATTGTAGGTGGTTTATTATCCATACCCTTACTTGATCAAAGGTTGTTACCTATGGAAGTTGATCAGTCAACTTATCTGTATAGTAATTTGTTATTACTTTTTTCAGGAATCATTGTCATTAGTTGGCTGGTTACCTTGAATGTATATAAACATTCTCAAAGGGATTTCTAAATCGTTAAGGGATCAACTTTGGGAGAGAGTTCAAAATTGATCCTTTTTTTATAACAGGAATTCAAATCTTTTTGTTCCATTAAAGGGCGCGATTGCTGAATAAAAGATACGAGAGACCTCTCTTGTATCTTTTTTATTTTGAGTGGTTTTGTCCGTTACACTAGAAAACCGAAAGACAATAAAAATTTTATTCTTGCTGAGTCTGGCTTTCGGTAAGCTAGACAAAACGGACAAAATAAAAATTGGCAAGGGTTTAAAGGTGGAGATTTTTTGAGTGATCTTCTCAAAAAATACTACCTGTCCCTTGCTGATTTTTAAACGAGCACGAGAGCAAAACCCCCCTTTGCTGAGGTGGCAGAGGGCAGGTTTTTTTGTTTCTTTTTTCTCGTAAAAAAAAGAAAGGTCTTAAAGGTTTTATGGTTTTGGTCGGCACTGCCGACAGCCTCGCAGAGCACACACTTTATGAATATAAAGTATAGTGTGTTATACTTTACATGGAAGGTGTGTCCGTACATATCAAGAAAGGAGTTGTTATTTATGTCAATGATTGTTGCTAGAATGCAGAAAATGAAAGCTGAAAATTTAGTAGGAATTGGAAACCATAATCAAAGAAAAACAAAAAATCATTCTAATCCTGATATAGATACTTCTCTTTCAAAACTGAATTACGATTTAGTAGATCGTACTCAAAATTATAAAACTGATATTGAAAATTTTATAAATGAAAATAAAACTACTACCAGGGCAGTTAGAAAAGATGCAGTTTTAGTTAATGAATGGATTATTTCAAGTGATAAAGATTTTTTTGATAATCTAACTGAAAGTGAAATAGAGAATTTTTTTGAAAGGTCAAAAGATTATTTTGCTGAAAAATTTGGAGAGAAAAATATTCGATATGCAACTGTTCATTTAGATGAAAGCACTCCACATATGCATATGGGTATTGTTCCCTTTGATAAAGATAATAAATTAAGTGCTAAGAGAGTTTTTAATCGACAAGCTCTTCGTGATGTTCACGAAGAATTGCCTAAGTACTTACAAGATTTTCAATTTGAAATTGAAAGAGGACAAAAAGGATCTGAAAGAAAAAATTTAACTGTTCCAGAATTTAAAAAATTAAAAGAAGAAGAAAGAGAAATAAAAAAAGAATTAGAAATAAAAAAAGATGAATTAATGGCTTACACAAAAGAAAATAAAATTGATAAAGAAATTGATATAACACCAATAAAAGAAATGGAAGATGTGGAGATTGAAACTGATGAGAAATCTCTATTTGGAATAACTAAAACTAAAACAGTTAGACAATGGACTGGCAATATAGTTTTATCTGAAAAAGACTATTTAAAATTAAGGCAAAAAGTCAATAAAGGAAAACAAGCAGAAGGAAAATTAGAAGCTATTTTAGAAACTGATGTTTACCAGGAAAACAAAGAGCTAAAAAATGAATTAAAAGATCAGATAGATAAAAATGATAAAGATATTGATGATTATAATGATCTTGTTAAAAGATATAATAATTTATATGAAGAAAATACTTCTTTAAAGAACCAGATTGGCGATTTAAAAGAAGAAATTAAGTTAATATACCAATCTACTAAAAGATTCTTTAAAGACCGTATAAGCGATTTTAAAGCCTTTAAAGAAGTATTTAAAGAGTTAGCTGATAGTATATCTAATATATCAAGAGAAAAGGGATTAGATAGTAGTTTCAAGAAAGAATTTGATAGAGAAAACAAGAAAAAGCGAACTAAAGGAATGAGTCGATAATTTTAGTATATGCTGTATACTCTGTAAACATTGTATACAGAGTAAATTGAGTAAACAGCGTATACACAATAAAAATGTTCATTTATCTATTGATAATCTAAGTCCCCTTAGTAGTCTTTAGGGGTATTGTTTTAAAAGGGTTAGAATTATGATATACTAAAAGTGTTCAAATACTGT
>NZ_JAESJQ010000002.1:0-108459 GCF_017891615.1 Staphylococcus sp. GDY8P198P | reverse complement strand
GCTTGTCTAAAGTCAGGAAAGGTCCTTAGCGCCGAAGGTAGCCGACTTACGTTCCGCAAGAGTAGGACGTTGCCAGGCAATTAAGACCCGAAAGGGTCTCTTTTTTTTGCATCAAAAAGGAGCTTAACTTCCAGTTCGAAGAACTGTAAACTGACAAAAGAAAGCGTTTGAAGCTGACGAAGTGAGCGAAAGACGAAACGAGCTTACAAGTGGTAAGTGAGTGAGGAAAGCGTGAAACTGAGAAAAGATGCGAGCGCTTGTCTAAAGTCAGGAAAGGTCCTTAGCGCCGAAGGTAGCCGACTTACGTTCTGTAAGAGAAAGGAAACGGAAATACATGGCATGAGCAAAAGCTCATGCATAAGTACCATTAGAACAATAAATTGAAAATGTTAAATTCGTATTGAACATAAAATAAAAAGTCTAGCATAAGCTAGACTTTTTTAAATTAATAGTGAATAAAGCATTTTATTCTCATTGATGTAGATATTTGAAGGGTCAAATTCATCTACATTTAACTTTAAGTTATCTAAATCTTGATGATTATTTAATTGGATACCGATGATAACAGTCCCTGTATTTTGAGAACTTTTCTTAAGATACTCAAATTTAGTAATGTCATCTTTTGGTCCAAGCACATCATTTACAAATTCTCTTAAAGCTCCAGGTCTTTGTGGGAAGTTGAGAATGAAATAATGTTTCATTTCCTCAAATAATAAAGAACGTTCTTCGATTTCTTTCATGCGGTTAATATCATTGTTACCACCACTTACAACACAAACAACTGTCTTACCTTTAATTTCTGAACGATATTGTTCTAATGCTGAAACACTCAAAGCACCAGCAGGTTCAGCTATAATTGCTTGTTTAGAATACATGTCTAAGATTGTTGAACATACAGCACCTTCATGGACTTGTACGTAGTCATCAACTACATTTTTGGCGATATCATATGTGATTTCACCGACTTTTGCTACAGATGCACCATCCACAAATTTATCAATTTCAGGTAAAGTCACAATTTGATTTTCTAGCACAACCGAAGCATACATGCTACTAGCACCAGCAGGCTCTACGCCAATGATTGAAGTTTGTGGTGAATGTTCTTTAAAGTAAGTACCTACCCCTGAAATTAATCCACCACCACCTATAGCTGCAAATAAATAATCAAATTGTACGTTATCCTCTTTAGATTGTTCTAAAATTTCTTTAGCTAGTGTACCTTGGCCAGCGATTGTATAAATATTATTAAATGGATCGATGAAATTCATTTTATGATCTTGTGTATACGTGAGCGCCTTTTTTAGACAATCATCAAATGTATCACCGGTGAGTACGACTTCAGTGTTACTTCCACCAAAAAATTTCACTTGATTTATCTTTTGAAGAGGCGTAGTCACAGGCATAAATATAACAGCATTTAAATTAAGTTTGTTAGCCGTGTATGCAACACCTTGTGCATGGTTACCTGCGCTTGCACATGTAATACCGTTTTGTCTATCACTTTCATTTAACGCTATAATTGCGTTATAAGCACCTCTTAATTTAAATGATCTAACCCATTGTAAGTCCTCTCTTTTTAAATAGACATCACAATCATATTTATGCGATAAGTAATGATCCTTTTGCAAAGGAGTTTCTTTAACAACATCTTTCAATTGTAAGAAAGCTTCATCTATATCTTTTGAAGAAACAGTTGTTTTAACAGCCATAAATTTCACACCTTTATTTAAGTTTCGTTAAAAAATTTTTGACGTTTCATAAGCTTGAATTTCATCTTCGTATTGTAGTGTTACCGCAACATCATCAAGTCCATTAACAAGTTTATTTTTCCACGTTCCATCAATGTCAAAGTGAAATGATTTATTATTTGCAGTTACAGTTTGATTAGGTAAGTCAACAGTGACTTTGCCTGCATTGGCAATATATTGACGTTCATCTGCATTTAATACGATAGGTAACATCGCATTTTTAGTACAATTCATATAAAATATATCGCTATAACTACCAGCAATTATAATATCAAACCCATAATCTTTAATTGCCCAAGCTGCATGTTCACGGCTCGAGCCACAACCAAAATTATCACCCGTTACTAAAATAGTGGCATCTTGGTATTCTGGTTTATTTGGATTGAAATCTGGATTGTCGGATCCATCCTCTAAGTAGCGCCATTCATCAAAGGCAAAAGGTCCAAAACCAGATTTAGAAATTCGTTTTAGGTGCACTTTTGGAATGATTTGGTCAGTATCTATATTATCATGGAACAGTGGCACAACTTTACCAGTATAGGTTGTGATTGGTTGAATTTCCATATTATACAACCACCTTTCTTACGTCTACAAACTTACCGTTAATGGCTGCAGCAGCTGCCATAGCAGGGGAGACTAGATGTGTTCGTGCACCTTTGCCTTGACGTCCTTCAAAGTTACGATTACTTGTTGATGCACAATGCACACCAGCAGGTACTTGATCTGGGTTCATACCAAGACACATCGAACAACCAGGTTCTCTCCATTCAAATCCAGCATTTTTAAATACTTTATCAAGCCCTAGCTTTTCTGCTTCTATCTTTACAGTTCTAGACCCTGGAACAACGATTGCTGTAATATTAGGATGCACTTGATTTCCTTTTACAATATGGCTCGCTTCTATTAGGTCAGATAGTCGGGCGTTCGTACAAGAACCTAAAAATACATAACCTAAATCAATGTCTTCTGCTTTTTGGCCTGGTTTTAACCCCATATAGTTGTAGGCACGTTCATCATTAACGTCATTGATTTCGGGGAATGGTGTATTAAAGCTAACACCCATTTCAGGGCTAGTACCCCAAGTCACTTGTGGTTCTAAATCAGATACATCTAGTTGTATGATTTTATCAAAATTTGCATCTTCATCTGTGTATAATTCACGCCATTCATCCACAGAGTACGCATAGTTTGTTGCATAGGGTCTTCCTTTAACATATTCAAATGTAGTTTCATCAGGAGCCATCATGCCATATTTTGCACCTGCTTCGATTGCCATATTACAAATAGTCATTCTAGCTTCCATTGATAGACTACTTATAGTTTCACCTGAAAACTCAAGTGCATATCCAGTACCAAAGTCAACACCATGTTGGTTAATAAGATGTAAGATAATATCTTTTGCATATACACCTGTAGGTAATTTACCAGTTACATCAATTTTTAAATTTTTAGGCTTTGTTTGCCATAATGTTTGTGTTGCAAAAACATGTTCTACTTCACTAGTTCCAATACCAAATGCAATTGCACCAAAAGCACCGTGTGTGGCAGTATGTGAGTCTCCACATACGATTGTTTTTCCAGGTTGTGTAAGTCCGGTTTCAGGACCAACCATATGCACGATGCCTTGTTCATCAGAACCCATATCAAATATATGCACATCAAATTCTTTTGCATTTTTTTGAAGTGTTGTTATTTGTTTATTAGCAATTTCATCTTTGATATTAAAAATATCAATCGTAGGGACGTTATGATCTAGTGTTGCATATGTTAAATCTGGTCTGCGCAACTTTCTATTTTGTAGTCTGAGCCCTTCAAAGGCTTGAGGAGATGTGACTTCGTGTATAAGATGTAGGTCTATATATAATAATTGTGGGTCACCTTCTTTACCAGTTAAGACATGCTTATTCCAAACTTTATCAAATAGTGTTTTACCCATATGACATCTCCTCCTTTTTAAAGATTTTGTTTAATAAATTTAAAAATATCTGTTGTTTTATATTTACCATTGAGATCTTGAGTCGTTTTTTCATCTTCGATAAGTTGGTATATGACTGATTCTAATTTTTGAGCTGCTTCAGGAGCATTAAGACTTTCTCTTAAACACATAACCACTGATAAAAGCATGCCGAATGGATTTGCAATATCTTTATTTGCAATATCCGGTGCAGAACCATGAATTGGTTCATAGAGTCTTGGTCCTTTTTCACTAAAACTCGCTGATGGCGAAAGACCGAGTGAACCAGGAATTACAGATGCCTCATCACTTAAAATATCTCCAAATAAATTTTCAGTTACAATGACGTCAAATTGAGAAGGATTTGTAATGATGTGCATTGCGCAAGCATCTACAAGTAAATGATTAACCTCAACCTCTGGATATTCTTTAGATACATCATTTATAACTTTTCTCCATAATTTACTAGAAGATAGTACATTTTCCTTATCTACTGAAGTTAATTTTTTATGACGATTTTGGGCTAAATCAAAAGCAACCCTTGCAATTCGTTCTATTTCTGTGCGTGTATAAGTTAAGGAATCTAAAGCTTTATCTTCATCCCAATGTTTTGGTTCGCCAAAGTAAATACCACCTGTTAACTCTCTCACTAAAATAAAATCTGTACCAGCTACACGTTCTTTTTTAATAGGTGATAAATTGCTGGTACCGCTTGTTACAATAGTGGGGCGAATATTAGCAAATAGACCTAATGCTTTTCGAATACCTAATAGACCTTGTTCAGGTCTATTGTTAGGGTCTGTCCATTTTGGGCCACCAACAGCACCTAATAGAATTGCATCGGCTTGTTTACAAGCATTTAGCGTCGTATCTGGTAGTGGTGTACCATGATTATCAATAGCGATACCGCCAAAATCATGTGTTTCTATTTCATAGTTAAAATTATAGATATCACTTAGTTGTGAAAGAATTTCTAGTGAACCATTTAAAATTTCTGGCCCAATCCCATCCCCGGGAAGTGCTACAATCTTATAACTCATGAGTGAATACCTTCTTTCACTTCTGAATTAGAAACGTATTTAGCATGTGCTTCAACATAAGATTTACATGACGCTAATAAGATGTCATGGTCAATACCTACACCTGTAACAATTTGATCTCCTATTTTAATTTGCACGTGAACTTCTGCTTGTGCATCAGTACCTTCAGTTACAGAGTCAATGCGATAATCTATAAGTTCAGTTTTGCGATCAAAAATTCGATCTACCGCATTGTATACAGAAACAATTGAGCCAGTACCAATACTTGAGTCTTGATACGTATTTCCATCTCTATCTTGAATAACTACGACAGCACTTTGTAGTCCATTTGAGACGAATTGTAGTTGTAGTGCTTCTACTTTATAGATTGCATTTTGTTCGTGTTCAGTACCTTGAATGAGCGCATGTATATCTCTGTCAGTAACTGCTTTTTTCTTATCAGCGATTGTTTTAAATTGCTTAAATAGTTCTTTTTGTTCTTCTGAATCTACATCATATCCCAATGCGACTAACTTTTCTGAAAAGGCATGTTTACCTGATAATTTACCAAGTGGTAGTTCAGTTGTTTTGACGCCTACTAATTGTGGTGTCATAATCTCATAAGTTTCAGGGTTTTTAAGAACACCATCTTGATGAATACCTGATTCGTGACTAAAAGCATTTTGTCCGACAATAGCTTTGTTTCTTGGGACTCGAATACCTGCATATCGTGCTATTAAATCAGATGTATTTTTAGTTTCTTCAAGATTTATTTGTGATTGATTACCATAATGATCTTGTCGAACGTATAGGCCAAGTGCAACTTCCTCTAGGGCTGTGTTACCTGCACGTTCGCCAATACCATTTAAGGTGCCTTCAATGCGTTTGGCGCCATTTTCAATTGCGGCCATACTATTTGCAACTGCCAAGCCTAAGTCATCGTGACAGTGTGCACTATAAATAACTTCGTGATTCGTATTAACGTTTTCTTGGAGTGTTTTAAAAATTTTGCCATATTCTGTAGGATAACTAAATCCAACAGTATCAGGTATATTGATTACACTTGCTCCCGCATCAACTGCAGTTTGCACACATTCGATTAAGAAGGGCAGTTCCGTTCTTGTAGCATCTTCTGGTGAAAATTGAACTACGTCAAAATACTTTGTAGCATAAGCAACATGCTCTTTGATTGATGTTAACACTTCTTCTTTAGACATCATGAGTTTTGAGTCACGATGTATAGGGCTAGTTGCTAAGAATACATGTATTCTAGGTTTTACAGCCTCTTTAGTTGATTGGTACACTGCGTCAATATCTTTTTTTACACAGCGTGCTAAGCCACAAACAGCAGTGGTTGTTAATGCTTTAGAAATAGCTTCCACAGATTTAAAGCTACCTGAACTTGAAGCAGGAAAACCAGCTTCGATGATATCAACGCCCCATTTTTCAAGTTGCTTCGCAATTTTCAAGCGTTCATCGAATGAAAAGTTTACGCTGGGCGTTTGTTCTCCGTCTCTTAGTGTTGTATCAAAAATTTGAATATGGCTAGTCATTTTAAACATCTCCTAATAAATAGATTTAGTTGAATATGATGTGTCGGCTGAAGAATCTTAACTTGTCCTTAAAATAAAAGGGGGACTTCGCTTGATTCTTCAGACATCATCATATAACTAGTTATTTTTCAATACTCTTGGATTTAATGAACGGCATCATTTCACGTAAGTCTCTACCTACCGCTTCAATTTGATGTCCGTGTTGTTCTTCACGTAGTTTATGGAATTCTTCGAAATTATTTTCATTATCTTTGATGAAACGATCACTGAAGTTTCCTTGTTGGATATCGTTAAGTACTGCTTTCATATTATCTTTAACATCTGGAGTGATTACGCGTGGTCCTGATACATAGTCACCAAATTCAGCTGTGTTTGAGATGGAATAACGCATGTTTTCCATGCCACCTTCATACATTAAATCAACAATTAATTTCATTTCATGTAATACTTCGAAGTAAGCAATTTCTGGTTGATAACCAGCTTCAACTAAAGTTTCAAAACCAGTTTGAATTAGTTTTGTTGTACCACCACAAAGTACAGCTTGTTCACCAAATAAGTCAGTTTCAGTTTCTTCTTTAAATGATGTTTCTAAAACGCCAGCACGTGTTGCGCCAATACCTTTTGCATAACTTAATGCTAAATCAGTAGCTTCTCCACTAGCATCTTGTTCAACTGCAAATAGGGCAGGTACAGCGCTTCCTTCGGTAAAGGTACGTCTAACTAAATGTCCAGGTCCTTTTGGTGCTACTAAGAATACATCTACTGTTTCAGGTGGTTGAATAACATTAAAGTGAATATTAAATCCATGTGCGAAAACAAGTGCATTATTTGGTTCTAAATTAGGTTCAATTTCTTCTTTATATACTTGTCCTTGAATTTCATCTGGTAATAATACCATGATGACATCAGCTTGTTTTGCTGCTTCATTTACAGGATATACTTCGAAACCATCATCTTTTGCTTTATCAAATGAACGCCCTGGTCTGATGCCAATAATCACGTCATAGCCGTTATCTTTTAAGTTTTGAGCATGGGCATGTCCTTGTGAACCATAGCCAATGATAGCTACTTTTTTACCTTGTAATGCATCTTTCGTTACTGATTGGTCATAATAAACTGTTGTCATAATAAAATCCTCCATGTTTTTAAATTATAGTTTGGTGACTTGTGTTTTAAACTAAACCGGCTGAACCAGTTCTTGAAACTTGTTCAATGTTATATGATGATAGATCGTCTAATAAATTATCCATTGTATACTGTGGACCTGATGCTTGTAGATAGGTATAAGGATCTTCATTTTTTAAAATAGAGACTAGCGCATCATAAGGTTTAATTACTTTTTGTAAATCTTGATGGTTGCTTGGTGTTTCTAATTTCACAAGCACCAATTCTCTGTTGTAAGTGTTAGTATCAGTGATATCTTCTACATCAATGATATTTATTTGTTTTTCTAATTGACTAATTAGGTTTCTTAGAACATCTGAATCTGGAATTTCTGCTACGAATGTTATGTTGGAAACGCCATCTTCTCTAGTAGGTGTAACTGATAACGTGACAATGTTAAATTGTCTGCGAACAAAGATGCTCGTTAATCTATTTAAAGTACCAGCTTTATCTAAAACTCTTGTTCTAAATGTGCGTCTCATAATAATCCCTCCATCTCATAATTAGCTTTACCGCTAGGAACCATTGGGTTAACTGGTTCGATAGGTGAGATACGAACATCAATTAATGCAGGACCATCATGTTTGAAAGCAGCATCTAGTTGTTCTTCTAAATGTGTTGGATCATCGATAAGGAAACCTTTAACATTGTATGCTTCACCCAATTTTAAGAAATCGGGTTGTCCATTAAAGACAGAATGAGAGAAACGTTTGTTAAAGAATTTATCTTGCCATTGCTTAACCATACCTAACGTACCATTATTGATAATTACAACTTTTATATCTAAACCGTATTCTTCTAGTATTGCTAATTCTTGATTGGTCATTTGGAAACCGCCATCGCCGACAAAGGCCACAACTGTTTTATCAGGTTGAGCTAACTTTGCACCGATTGCTGCAGGTATGCCAAATCCCATTGTTCCTAAGCCACCACTCGTAACTAATTGTCCATGATTTTTAAATGGATAGTACTGGGCAACCCACATTTGATGTTGACCAACATCAGTAGTAACTACTGCATCACCTTGTGTAATTTCTCCTATATACTCAATTGTGCGTTGTGGTTTTGAAAACGTACCATCAGGGTCTTCACTGTATGCAAAAGGTTGTTCTGCTTTATTGTTAAAGCATTTTTCTAACCAGTCATCATGGTTGATTGAATAGCTATCGAATTCTAGTAAAGCTTCTAATGTTGCCTTACAATCCGCAATGATGCCTAGATCAACCTTGATTATTTTATTAATTTCTGATGGATCAATATCGATATGAACAATTTTTGCATTAGGTGCAAATTCATCCGGTTTGCTAGCAAGTCTGTCATCAAAACGACTACCAAAGTTTATGAGTAGATCGCACTCAGTTAATGCCATATTGCTGGCATATGATCCGTGCATACCTCCCATGCCTAAAAATAGGGGATTTTCATATGGTATGGCACCTAAACCTAATAAAGTGCTAACTACAGGCAATTGATGTCGTGTAACAAATTCAGTGAAAACTTCATTTGCTTTAGCGTGATTTATACCAGCTCCTGATAAAACAACAGGTTTCTTAGAAGTTTTTAAATAATCACGTAATTTTTGAATTTCTGTTTTGTCTGGTTGATTAGGTACTGAATAGCCAGGTAGATTTAATTCGTTTGAAATTTCTGCGTTAGTAGATAAGATTCCCATATCTTTAGGAAAATCAATAACTACTGGTCCTTTTCTTCCTGTGTTAGCCACGTGAAATGCCTCGTGGATTATTTTTGGAATTTCATTTACATTTTTAATCTGATAGTTATGTTTAGTTATCGGCGTGGTCATTGAAAGCAAGTCTGCTTCTTGGAAAGCATCTTTACCTATACCAGCTGTAGCAACTTGACCTGTGATAACGACAAGCGGTAATGAATCACTATAAGCATCTGCAATACCAGTGATTGCATTTGTTGCTCCTGGTCCACTTGTAACAACAACAACACCAGTTTTTCCAGAAACACGGGCATAACCTTCAGCAGCATGTGAAGCGCCTTGTTCATGTCTTGCTAGAATATGTTTAATTTTCCCGTCATAAAATGTGTCATATAGTGGAAGTACAGCGCCACCCGGGTAACCAAATATAAAATCTACATCCTCATTTACAAGTGAATCTACTAATAATTCTGAACCAGATTTCATTTCATCAATTGTTTCTTTTTCTAATTCAACTTCGGGTTCAATTGTCTCTGCTGTTTCAAAATAATCTAAATTTTCTGATTTTTCATATTCAAGTATTTCAGTTTGTTTAGACATCATACTCACTCCTTAAATGAGATCTTCAGGTACTTGCATAATACCACCAGTGTTAGCACTCGTTACTAACGCTGTATAGCGTGCAAGATAACCTGTTTTCACTTTTGCTTTAAATGGTTTCAAGTTTTGCTTTCTAGATTCTAACACTTCTTCTGTAACTTCTACATTTAATGTTCTGTTTGTTAAATCAATTGTAATATCGTCGTTGTTTTCAATTAAAGCGATAGGGCCACCCGCTGCAGCTTCTGGTGAAATATGTCCAACAGCAATACCTCGTGTTGCCCCGGAAAATCTACCATCAGTGATTAATGCAACGTCTTTACCTAATCCTCTTCCTACAATAGATGATGTAGGGGCCAACATTTCTGGCATTCCAGGACCACCTTTAGGGCCTTCATACCTAATCACAACTACATGACCTTCACGTACTACGTGATTATCAATTGCTTCAACGGCTTCATCATGTGAATTAAAACAAATCGCTTTTCCTTTAAAGACTTTAATTGAAGGATCTACACCGCCGACTTTTATGACTGCACCTTTAGGAGCTAAGTTACCATATAGGATTGAAAGGCCACCTTGTTTATCGTAAGGATTATCAAGGTGTCTGATAACATCACTATTTAATATCTCTTTTTGTTCGTTATTTTCACGAAGTGTTTTACCTGTAGCTGTGATTCTGTCTGGATGAAGTGTACCTTCTTTTTTAAATAATTCATTAATGATTGCTGGAACGCCACCAGCTTCATGTACATCATGCATAGAGTAGGAAGAACTAGGTGCTATTTTTGACAAATAGGGCGTTTTTTTCGCAATTTCGTTAATCCTTGATAAGTCATAATCAATACCTGCTTCATTTGCAATTGCTAATGTGTGTAATACTGTATTGGTAGAACCCCCCATAGCCATATCTAAAGCAAATGCGTCATCAATTGCTTCTTTAGTTACAATGTCTCTTGGTTTAATGTCATTTTTGATATTATCGACTAGTTTAAATGCTGCTTCTCTAATCATTTCTCTACGTTGTTCACTTACTGCAAGAGCTGTACCATTATATGGGAGAGCTAAGCCTAAAACCTCCATTAAACAATTCATTGAATTTGCTGTAAACATACCAGAACATGAGCCACAAGTAGGGCAAGCATTTTGTTCCATATCCAAAAATTCATCTTTTGAAATTGAACCATCTTTAAATGCTCCGACAGCTTCAAACATTGAAGAAAGTGTTAAAGCTTTGCCTTGTGATGATAAACCTGCTTTCATAGGTCCACCTGAACAAAAAATAGCAGGAACATTGGTTCTTACAGCAGCTAATAACATGCCAGGTGTAATCTTGTCACAGTTTGGTATGTAAAACACACCATCAAACCAGTGTGCATTGATGACTGTTTCTGCTGCATCAGCGATAACCTCTCTAGATGGCAGTGAATATCTCATTCCAATATGTCCCATTGCAATACCATCATCTACACCGATTGTGTCAAATTCAAAGGGGATGGCACCTGCTTCGCGAATTGCTTCTTTAGCAATATCAGCTAATTCTCTTAGGTGAACGTGCCCTGGAACAATGTCGATATATGAATTACATATAGCTACGAAAGGCTTATTCATATCTGTTGGTTTTTCTAAAGCACCTGTTGCATGCAAAAGGCTTCTTGCTGGAGCTTGATGATCTCCTTTTTTGATCATATCGCTTCTCATATTAATTCCCCCATAAATTTGAAAATAAAAAAGCGTCCCAATAAATAATTGGGACGCTTTCAAGTCCCATTCAACTAGAAATAGGACTTAAACATTTAGTAGATTCTTTACTAAAGTTCCAGTCCTAATAGCATAATAAAATGACTAAAATATTTGAAGTTGTTGGTTGGTATTGCATTGTATATTTGGTCATCTCATTATGCTCCTTTCCGTTAGAATGGTTTATCTTTTAATGTGTTAAATTGAATTGTCTAAAAATTCGATAAATTAAATTTACTATACTGAACTTCTACTGTCAATGATTTTTTTAAATTTTCTATCAATTCAAATAATTCCAAAATGTTGGAACTTGTTTTAGTTTGAAGTAAAATAAGAAAAAATTTGTTAAACTATAATAGTTAATTTAATGATAATAAAGTTTTTAAAGAAGCAGATAATCATTAAGCGCTGATGTAATTATTAAATATATTAGTCATTTTTATCCATCAACAATATTTTGAAAGTAAATAGAAATACTTGTGCGAAGCTCAAGTATAAGCGACCCTAACTAAATTAATTTGGAACTGTTGCTAAAAAAGGAGAGGCATATGATTAAAATAAATGATTTAGAAAGTATGGCACATTTTGCAGAAGTGTTAGCGAAACATTTATCTATAGGGGACATTATTTTATTAAATGGTGATTTAGGCGCTGGTAAAACTACATTAACGCAATTTATTGGTAAAGCCATAGGTGTAAAACGAAATATAAATTCACCGACGTTTAATATCATTAAATCTTATCAAGGTAATGCATTTAAATTACATCATATGGATTGCTATAGATTAGAAGATAGTGAAGAAGACTTGGGATTTGATGAATATTTTGAAGATGAAGCTGTTACATTGATTGAGTGGAGTGAATTTATTGAATCATTTTTACCAAATAATCACCTAACTATAAATATTAAAACTATAAATGAAACGAAAAGACAAATAGAGATAAAAGCAGTCGGTGAACATTACCAAAAGTTAAAGGAGGTTGTTGAACATGATATATCTGTTGATTGATACATCGAATCAACCGTTGTCTGTTGCAGTAATGCAAAATAATGTAGTATTAGGTGAAATCAATACTAACGTGAAGCAAAATCATTCTACTCAGTTAATGCCAGCCATTCAACAGTTGATAAATGAGAGTGAAATAGCAAAAGAAGAAATAAATGCTATTATTGTTGCACAAGGACCTGGTTCATATACTGGTCTTAGAATTGGCGTAACCGTTGCTAAAACTTTAGCTTATGCATTGAATGCTGAACTATACGGTGTATCTTCACTAAAAGCGCTTGCTGCAACTGTTCAAGATGACGAACGACTATTGGTTCCAATATTTGATGCACGTAGAGAAGCGGTTTACACTGGCGTTTATCAATATAATGAAAATCAATTGGTTCAAATAGAAGAAGATCAATATTTACCAATACAAGAACTTCTCAACTTATTACATAGATTGGGGAAACCCTATGTATTTGTGGGCATAGATACTGAAAAAGTAAAAGATTTATTAGATAGTGATTGCATACCCAACTTACCAAAAGCAAAATATATGAAACATTTAATTGAAACTACTGACGATATACATCAATTTAAACCAAACTATATTAAATTATCAGAGGCTGAAAGAAATTGGTTAAACCAACAGAAAAAGAGTTAAATATACGTTTGATGACTTTGAGCGATGTACCTCAAGTATTTGATATTGAAAGAAATAGTTTTAACGACAGTAGTTGGACGATTGATGCTTTTTATCATGAAATAGAACAAAATGAGTTTGCACATTATTTTATTATTGAATATAATCGTATGATTATTGGGTATATTGGTATTTGGATAGTGATAGATCAAGCTCAGGTTACAACAGTTGCCATAGATGAAACATATAGAGGTTATGGTTTAGGACAGTTATTATTAAAATATGCGATGAATTATGTACAAACCAAATGTGAAATAATGAGCTTAGAAGTTCGTGTAGACAATGAGGTTGCACAACATGTGTATACAAATTTAGGCTTTCAATTTGGTGGTAAACGTAAAAATTATTATGGTGAAGGTGAGGATGCGATAGTGATGTGGGTGAATTTAAATGAGTGAGCAAACATTGATTTTAGCAGTTGAATCAAGCTGTGATGAAACGAGTGTTAGTATTATTAAACAGGGCACAGAGGTTTTAAGTAATATTGTATTAAGTCAGATTGAAAGTCATAAACGCTTTGGAGGTGTGGTACCTGAGGTCGCTAGCAGGCACCACGTGGAAGGCATTACAACGACAATTGACCAAGCATTAAATGAAGCAAAAGTAACAATGGAAGATATAGATGCAGTTGCTGTAACACAAGGCCCTGGGCTCATAGGTGCATTACTAGTAGGAATCAATGCAGCTAAAGCGTTAGCTTTTGCTTATGATAAACCATTGATACCTGTACACCATATTGCAGGGCATATTTATGCGAATCATTTAGAACAACCATTACAATTTCCTTTAATAGCTTTAATCGTTTCAGGAGGCCATACAGAACTTGTATACATGAAAGATCATTTGAATTTTGAAGTTATAGGAGAAACTAGAGATGATGCTGTTGGTGAAGCCTATGATAAAGTTGCAAGAACGATTGGCTTAGGTTATCCAGGTGGTCCGCAAGTTGATCAATTAGCAGCAAATGGTCAAGATTGTTATAACTTTCCAAGAGTTTGGTTAGAGGCAAATAGTTACGACTTTAGTTTTAGCGGGTTGAAAAGTGCAGTGATAAATAAATTGCATAATTTACGACAAAAAGGGTCTGAAATAAAACCTGAAGATGTTGCAACGAGTTTTCAAAATAGTGTTGTAGAAGTATTAGTTGGAAAAGCAGTGTCAGCTTGTGAGGCTTATGATGTGAAACAGTTAATTGTAGCTGGTGGTGTCGCGAGTAATAAAGGTTTAAGGGCAGCGCTTAATAAAGCATGTAAGGATTATGATATCAATTTGCGTATACCAAGCCCAAACCTTTGTACAGATAATGCTGCAATGATTGGTGCTGCAGCACATTATTTATATCAAGCAGGGTTAGTTGGAGATATGTCACTAAATGGATTTAACGATATGGATATTGAACAATTTTCATTAAATAATTAAAATTGGTATTGTAAATATTTAAATATGTAATAACAAATCATAGTGTAGTTTTAACTGAGTATCACAATGTACTTATTAAATGCGCACAAAGTATGTTAATTACTAATACTGGAAATGTTGGAGTAGGAATTTTAAATCAAACAGTGATTTGATTTATGTTTCTACTTTTTTTGAAATTTACTACTATGACTTTCAGAAAAATATAAAGGATTGATTTTATCAATTTAATCAAGCTCAAATGTTTAAATATTAAAAAATGGGTATATATTTTAATATATAGTCATACTATATAGAATAATGTAAATAAGCATTACATTATTAGGAGGCGTCTTATAAATGAAATCAGTTCAGTATTTTAATTTTGAAAATAGTTTAGCAGCATTAGACTTTTATGAAAAAAATTTAGGTGCCACAGATATTCAACGTATTGGTGGTGACCATGAAATGTTTACAGATATGCCAGAAGAATTCCAAGTAGATAAAAACTTTACAATGAATGCTTCATTTAAAGTCTTAGGTGAAACATTTTATTGCAGTGACACATGGAAAAATAAAAAAATCGATAATAGTGGTGCGATTGTAACATTTACATTCGATCATAGTAATGAAGCGGATAAACAACAAGCTATTGATTTTTTTAATAATGCTATAGCAGCTGGATGTGAAGAGGCAATGCCGTTAGGTAAAACGGAGTGGTCAGAATTATATGGTATGTTTAATGATCCTTTTGGTGTTACTTGGATGATTAATGCTGAATAAAATATTTAAACTAAATAAAGGAACAATGAAGTAAATGCAAACTTCATTGTTCTTTTTTTTGCATTCATAAACGCATTTATGATTATGTTATTAGGTTTAAGATTTCAAAGACTTAAGTGGAAGATGCTTTAGCTCGCGTATAAACTTGATTAGGGAATTTTAAGATTCTTAATAATTCAATAGCATTTCTTGTATCTGCTTTTCCAGCTTTAATTTTATAATCAAAAGCGATCTCATTTTCATAAATAATCTCATTAAAATGAAAGTTTTTGAAATTATCTTCTAATAACGTGGCTAATTCAATATCATGAGTCGCAGCTATGATTTCGTAATTTTGGCTATTACCTAAATAATTTAACACGGATTCAGAAGCAGCGATACGTTCAGTTGTATTGGTTCCTTTAAATATTTCGTCTATAAAGCAATAAATTTTATCCTCTGTTTTTAAATCAAATAATCGCTTAATAGATTTGATTTCTGTCATAAAATAACTATCACCAGACAAGATATCATCTTGGTTCACCATAGAAGTGAAAATTAAACCAGGTTTATACTTGAAGTAATTTGCAGTAACTGTATTTATCGTTTGAGCTAATAAAAGATTTAAGGCGATTGCTTTCATAAAAGTTGATTTGCCTGACGCGTTTGACCCAGTTAATAATATATGGCTATTGATTTCTAAATCATTAGAAATAGCATTGACAAGTAATGGATGCGTAAGTGCTTCAAATTCTACTGAATCATCATTACTTGCTTGAGGCAATGCATATTGTGATAGCGTTTCTCTCCACAATGCTATTGCATAATGATTGTCTATGCTACCTATATATTCATAACAAGCCATAACTTCAGATTCATATTTTTTAAAGCTATGTTGTATTAAATGGAAGATATGATAGTCCAACATAAATATTGCTTTAAATAAAAATGCAAATATCATAGAATCTTCTGCTGTATTTACTCTTCCTAGAAGACCGCTTAGCCTACGAGCAGCCTTAAAATGATTAAAGTCAACATCTATGGTAGGCGCACCATCTATTTTATGAATTGCATAAGCTTTTTTAATAACATTTGACGTATAAAATAAAGAGTTCAAATCTTGATCAAACGTTTTTCTAAGTATGCCACTCAAAATCATATTGAATATAGCAGCAAGTATAGTTAAAAGTATACCGATTTCAGGTTTTAAAAATGTAAATAGCAAAAAGGCTAACGGAAAATACGTAGTCAACATAAAAAAATGATTACGTTTCACTGTAGTCAATTGATCAGGGAACGTTGGATAAATCGCTTTACTTATTTTAGCAAGGTGGGTTGATATTTTAAGACGAAAAATATCATCATTTTTAAATTTTTGAATTAAAGCTTGATTATGAATCGTAAACATCTTTCTTAAGGTTGCATACAAGCGCATTTCGCCAATTGCAGAAAAATTAAAATTCATGTTGTCGAAAAGGGCATTTAAATTCAAATCAGCGTAAGTTTTATCATCTATAAGATTTGTTTCATCAAATTGGTGTTTATATGTATCAAATTGATAACTATACCTATGATTAGGTCGAACAAAAGATTCCAAAGGTTTTCTTAGTGACCATAAAGGTTTGATATCATGTTTTAATTTTTTATTGGCAATGATTGTCGTGATAATAAATAACAGTGTTGTTCCAATTATTAATGCGATTAGGAACCAAAAAATAGGATACATAAGTTTCACCTCATACTAAATTAATATGTTTTATTATGTCATGAAATAAATGGATTCACAAATAGCTGGATATGTTAAGTGGTGATATATGTCAATAGAGAACGTGCGTACTTATCAACAATTAGTGTATAACTTGTTGATAAGTCGTGGGCAAATGTGTGGATATGCATTGTTTTCTGAATATTCAACGGTTGAAAAGTTACATTTTACTTGTGGATAAATAGGATAACTCTGTGGATAGCTTTGATGATAGGGTTAAAGCTGTGAATAGTTAATGTGTAAAATAATAATAAAAAGTACGAAAAATGAAAAAATCATTTTTCGTACTTATAGTTAAAATTAGTTTTAAATTAACTTTTCTTGTAATTCTGCCCATTTTGACATGACTTGTTCTAATGCTTGTTCGCTATTTTCTTTCTCTTTGGCTAAACGATTTGCTTCCTCTGGATCACTATATATATCTGGTAAAGTAAGCAATTCATTGATTTCACTAATTTTAGTTTCAAAGTTATCTATCTCGGTTTCACATTCATCAATTTGGCGTTCAATTTGACGTTGTTCGCGTTTTTGAAGTTTTTGATCAATATAATTATCGTTTTGGGTCACTATCGGTTTTGTCTGATGTGAAGCTTCATATTCTTTTTTAGCTTGAATCGCTTCGTTTTCTTCTTTCTTCTCTATAAAATATTGATAATTACCTAAATACATTGTGCCACCATGAGTGTCTAGATCATAAACTTTGTTTGCAAGTTGATTAATAAAATAACGGTCGTGAGAAACAAATAAAATCGTTCCTTCGAAGTAATCCAATGCTTGTTCTAACATTTCTTTTGAATCTATATCAAGATGATTTGTAGGTTCATCTAAAATAAGTACATTGTTACGTTCAAGCATTAACAAAGCTAATTGTAATCTAGCTTTTTCGCCACCAGAAAGGTCATTAATGATTTTTTTAACATCTTCTTGTACAAATAAAAATCTACCTAATACTGCACGTATATCTTTTTCATTCATTGATGGGTATTGGTCCCAAAGGTAGTCTAGTATTGTTTTACTAGATTTAAATTCAGCTTGTTTTTGATCATAGTAACCGATTTTTAAATTCGCACCAGTAGTAATTTCGCCGTTTAATTTTGGTTGAATACCTGCAACTGTCTTGATTAAAGTAGATTTACCGATACCGTTAGGCCCGATAATAGCGATATGGTCTCCTTTAGTTACTTCAATGTTGATACCTTTGGTAACTGCCTGTTCATAACCAATATCTAAATCTTTGATATGAAAAACATCATTACCTGTATTTCGATCAAAATCAAATTGGATATTAGCACTTTTGGCATCAACCATTGGTTTATTGATTCTTTCCATTTTTTCAAGCATTTTCCTACGGCTTTTAGCCATGCCAGTAGTTGAAGCCCGCGCTATATTTTTATCAACAAATGTTTCTAAGCGTTTAATTTCATCTTGTTGACGTTCATATTCTTGCATGCGTTTTTCATAATACTTATCTCTTTTTTCAATAAATTGTTTATAATTACCTATATAATGTTGTACATCTCCAAGTGCTACATCATAGATTTGATTTACTATTTTATCTAAAAAATATCTGTCGTGGCTAATGATAACAATAGCCCCTTTAAAATAGTTTAAATAACTTTCTAACCATTGCGTTGTTTCCATATCCAAATGGTTAGTTGGTTCATCTAGCAATAATAAATCAGGCTCACTTAGTAACATTTGGGCTAATGAAAGCCTTGTTTTTTGACCGCCACTAAAGTCATTAATAGGGCGACTGAAATCTGATTCAGTGAAATTTAGACCGTGGAGTACGGTTTTTATCTTACTTTCATATTGATATCCATCTTGTTGTTCGAATTTATTGGATAAGTATTCATAACGATCAATATGATTTTTATATTCGTCTGTATCATATTCTTTTGCATGCTGTGCTAACCAATCTGTTTCTTTTTTCATTTCAGATTCAAGTTTTTTCATATTTTCAAAAGGTTTGGACATTTCTTCAATCACAGTTTGGTTTGTGTTGAGAGTCATTTGTTGTGTTAAATAACCAAGTTTTAAATTTTTACTTTTTGAAATATGACCACTATCATAACCTTCGACGCCAGCGATAATTTTCATTAATGTAGATTTACCAGCTCCGTTACGTCCAACGATACCGATACGTTCGCCAGTTTTAACTTCAAAATTTACATTGTTAAAAATATCTTCTCCGTCGAATGATTTTGTAATGTCGTTTAATTGTAATAATATCATCCGATTTTGCACCTCTCTATTCATTATCATTCTACCGTATTCTGCGTGTTGTTAAAACTACCAGTGTTTATTTTTATAATGTATTAATGTATAATGTTGAAGTAATTATAAGATTAATTAGAGATTATAGTATAGGAGGACAAGATCTTGGCTAACCAAAGCGAAAAGATTCCTCGTGCCACGTTAAAACGGTTACCGTTATATTATAGATTCGTCAATACTTTGAAATCTAAAGGGATAGACAGAGTTAATTCTAAAACAATTAGTGAAGGTTTGAACATTGATTCTGCAACAATTCGTCGTGATTTTTCTTATTTTGGTGAATTAGGCAAAAAAGGGTATGGCTATAATATTGATAGCTTGTTACATTTTTTTAAAAATGAGATAAGTGAAAATGATGAAATTAAAATAGCCATCGTAGGTGTAGGGAACCTAGGTAAAGCATTACTAACATATAATTTTTCTATTCATGATGAAATGACTATCACAGAAGCGTTCGATATACGTGATGATGTAATAGGAACACAAATAGGCAATGTGGTTGTAAGCCCGTTTTCAAAAATCACTGATGTATTAAAGCAAGGGCAAATTGATGTCGTGATATTAACAACGCCTGAAAACGCAGCACAACAAGTTGCAGATACATTAGTTGAAGCAGGAATTAAAGGGATTCTAAATTTCACACCAACACGTGTTTATACACCGTCAGATGTACAAGTTCATCACATTGATTTAGGGATTGAATTACAGTCTTTACTTTTCTTTATGAAAAATTATAGTAATAAATAATGATTTTTAAATATTAACTTTGTAGAGACACAAACATTATTGATGTTTAGTTGTCTCTACAAAGTTTTTTTATTGTTCGCTAGCTCCGCTTCATCTTATACATATACCTATGAATAACCCTGAAAACATAAAGGTTGAAATTTCAGCATAAATCTAATATGATAATTCTTATTGATTTTATCGGAAAGAGGTAATGTTATGACGTGGTTAATAATCAGTGGCTTAATCGTAGGTGGACTTTTGGGATTTGTCATGCAACGTACACGATTTTGTCTTGCTGGTGGATTTCGGGATATGTATATTCAAAAAAGTAATAAAATGTTTTATGCCTTGTTAATAGCAATATCAGTGCAAAGTATTGGACTGCTAATTCTAACTTCGACAGGGTTAGTAGAAATACCAGAGTCAACATATCCAATCATAGGTACGGTTATTGGCTCATTTATTTTTGGTATTGGAATTATATTAGCTGGTGGTTGTGCAACTGGTACATGGTATAGAGCTGGAGAAGGATTGATAGGTAGCTGGGTAGCACTTATTGCATATGCATTTACATCAGCTGCTACTAAAATTGGTTTATTATTACCTTTAATGAACGGTATCAATAAACCTACTAATGTAAATACAAGTATGGCTCAAACAACTGGTATTCCAACATGGGTATGGGTCGCATTATTAACAATTATAACGGTTATATTTGTTGTTAAAACGCTACGTAAACCAAAGCCAAAATTTGCGGTACCCAAATTAAAACAAAAGTTTACGGGAATTCGTTATTATTTATTTGAAAAAAAATACCATCCCTTTGTTGCAGCTATTGCAGTTGGGCTAATTGCATTATTGGCTTGGCCAGTGAGTGAATCTACTGGCAGAATGTACGGTTTAGGAATTACAACGCCTTCTGCAAATATCGTTCAATTTTTTGTAACTGGTGATCTTCAACTATTAGATTGGGGTGTATTCCTTGTTTTAGGTATCTTTGCTGGTTCTTATATTGCAGCAAAAGGAGCTAGAGAATTTAAATGGAGACTACCTGATAAAAAGACAATCCGCAATAGTGTTATTGGTGGCGTATGCATGGGATTTGGTGCATCAGTAGCAGGTGGTTGTTCTATCGGAAATGGTTTAGTTGAAACAGCTACAATGTCTTGGAAAGGCTGGATTGCGCTTGCATCAATGATACTAGGTGCTTGGTTTATGAGTTATTTCATATTTATTAAGCCGATGAAAAAAGCACAAAAATCTACAACTCAAACAGTTTCCGCACAAACACAAACGACATAAATTTTATTTTTAGGAGGATTTCATTATGGTATATGAATTAGGTACAGTAGGTATGGTTTGTCCTTTTCCTTTAATTGAAGCACAAAAGAAAATGACTACTTTAGAGAATGGTGACGAATTAAAAATTGATTTCGATTGTACTCAAGCAACTGAAGCAATTCCAAATTGGGCAGCTGAAGAAGGTTATCCAGTTACTAATTATGAACAACTTGATGATGCTTCATGGACAATCACTGTTCAGAAAGCTTAATGATATAAAATTAAATTTAAATAACGGGGTAAGATGAAAGTTAATATTATATTAAAAAAATATTATTTTGTTATATACTGCTCACTGAGAGAAAGTCCGAGACATATTCTATGATGTTTCGGGCTTTATTTTGATTTATAAAAATGTCTTATATTGAGTGACACATGTTGTAATTGTAAATGAGATTAGTCGTTTTTGAATGATATATATTTTTAATACTAATAATGTATATAGTTGCTTCTTGAAGTCAGTATTATTTTTTGTGTTTACAAAGTAGTTTGAGTTTGACTTTTAACAGTATTTAAAGGGAATACAATATGATAAAATAGATGATGTTTACAATGCCAAGTAATGAGAGTGAAAATAAAATATGATTGGCAAATCAAAGTGTAAGATTTTTTAGATAATTGATGATAAATTCAGTTACTGTCAATATGTGCAATTATGGTGTCAAAATAATATGCGATAAGTTAAATAATAGACGTTAACAAATCTATACAAATTTAAATAGTAATTTAAAAATTGATGTGTGAGGAATTTTTTATATGAATAAAGTTGATGCCATTTTAAGTATTATTGGTTGATGGCGCCCTTGTTACAGGAATCACATTTCGATTAATACATCATACCGCGTGTGCAATTGTTTTGTAGCAGTGGAAGCCATAGCTTTGTATCAATGAGTAGGATAAATCTAATATAATGATAATGAAATACATAGATATTATGATGCACTGAATTGCGACAGAACAAATATCAGAAAGTAGTAGTTTGTAATAGGAGGAAATAAAGTGAGTGAATGGACAAGAGATGAACGTTATCAACGTTATGAAGATATTAATCAAGAAACAATGGACGAATTAACTGAGTGTGTGAATCAATCTAAATATAGACAATTGTTTCATATCCAGCCGAAAACAGGATTGTTAAATGATCCTAATGGTCTGATTTATTATAAAGGAGATTACTATATCTCATATCAATGGTTTCCTTTAGGAGCCGTCCATGGTTTGAAATATTGGTATACATATAAAAGTAAAGATTTAATAAATTTTGATGATCAAGGAATTTCACTAAAACCAGATACGAAATATGACAGTCATGGTGTATATAGTGGCAGTGCATTTACATATAACAACAACTTGTATTATATGTATACAGGAAATCATAGAGATGAAAATTGGAATAGAAAGTCTACACAACATATAGCTAAGGTACATGACAATGGTGAGGTTCAAAAATTTCCTAAAGCAGTAATAGCAGCACCACCGTCAGGCTATACGCAACATTTTAGAGATCCTAAAGTATTTGTGAAAGATGAAATTTACTATGCAGTAATTGCTGCACAAAATGAAGAAGGATATGGAAGAATACTTCAATATCAATCAACAGACATTGTGAATTGGACATTTCAAGGTGAAATAAAAACAAAACTTGAGGCGTTTGGTTTTATGTGGGAATGCCCAGATTATTTTAATTTAGATGGTTTCGATTTACTGCTATTTTGTCCTCAAGGTATTGAACCAGAAGGTGAAAAATTTAGGAATATTTATCAATCTGGTTATATTATGGGGCAATACGACATAGATCACCTCGTTATGGATCATGGTGATTTTCATGAATTAGATCATGGTTTTGATTTTTATGCGCCTCAAACTTTTACAGATGAATATGGCAAAAGAATACTCATTGGTTGGATGGGTTTACCAGAAGTGAACTATCCTACAGATTCAGATGGTTGGGCGCACTGTTTAACAATTCCTCGTATTTTGACAATTGAACAAGGTAATTTAAAACAGCGTCCTATTAAAGCACTTCAACAATTAAGAACGAATAAAGAAACAGCATTAGGTTATGCTAATAAGTTTACGCGATTTTTAAATCCATATGAAGGTAAACAATTTGAATTGATTATTGATATTTTGGAAAATGACGCTACTGAAATTTATTTTGAAATCAGAGCTTCAAAATCACAGTCTTTACTTATTGCTTATAATACAAAAACAAGAAAAATTACATTGGATCGTAGTGAAAGTGGCTTATTACCAGAACCAGTCGATGGTAATACACGTATCACGTATTTAGATACGCCATTATCTCAACTACAAATGTTCGTAGATACATCGAGTATTGAACTATTTTGTAATGATGGTGAACGTGTGATGACTTCAAGAATTTTCACAGATGATGATGCCATAGGATTTAAAGCTTCTACCGAATCTGGCCAAGTCTTTCTTAATTTTACAAAATATGACATAAAGGATGATCAATAAATGAAACGTTTACTTGCAATAGGGGAAGCACTTATCGATTTTATCCCTAATCAAAAAGATTCAAAATTAAAAGACGTTGAAGGGTTCACAAGACAAGTCGGTGGTGCGCCTTGTAACGTTGCCTGTACTACGACAAAATTAGGTGGGCAAGCAGAAATGATTACCCAGTTAGGTAATGATGCATTTGGTGATTTGATTGTTGAAACCATAAGTAATATTGGTGTGCATACAAACTATATTCGACGTACAGATGAAGCGAATACTGCTTTAGCATTTGTAAGTTTAACCAAAGAAGGGGAACGTGATTTTTCATTCTATCGTAAACCATCAGCAGATATGTTATACCAGCCTAGCAATATTGATGCAATTACTGTAACAGAAAATGATATGTTACATTTTTGTTCTGTTGATTTAGTAGATAGTCCAATGAAACAGGCGCATAAAGCGTTAATAAATAAGGTGAAATCGGTAAATGGTACGATTATCTTTGATCCTAACGTACGCTTGCCGTTATGGACTAGTGAAGCGGAATGTAAAAATGCAATTCGTGAATTTTTACCATTAGCGCATGTGCTTAAAATTTCAGACGAAGAGCTGACATTTGTGACTGGAAAAAAAGTTGAAAAAGAGGCCATCGCGTGGCTATTCCAAGGTAGCGTGGAGGCAGTTATTTATACTAAAGGCAAAGAAGGTGCAGAAATTCATTTTAAAGATGGCACAGTGATTGATCACCCTGGTTATAAAGTGAAAGTGATAGATACTACTGGCGCTGGCGATGCTTTTATAGGAGCATTAATTAATAGATTGGCAGTATCTGATATTGTGAATCCAATAGAAGCATTAAAACTCCAAGGTGAAGATATACTTCAATTTAGTAACATAGTTGCTGCAAAAGTTACTACTAAATATGGCGCGATTGAGAGTATACCTAGTTTAGATGAAGTTAATGAGGTACTTGAATATTAAAAGAGTGAACGTGGAAAGCAATCTTATTCAATGAATCCAATTACGTTAAGATGAGTGTGGGGATAATAAGGATTAAGGAATATTTGGGCATTAGCGCATGTATAAGTCCCACTAACTCAATAAATTGAGAAGTGTGCTTTAATGATAATAGGCAGAGACAATGAATTGTCTCTGCCTACTAATTTATGTATTAAATTTTTTTGACATTACGTACGGACGCGTAGCAGTGTTCATTATTTTTGAAGTAAACAATACGAGACTTAGAATCAATGGATTCTATATTGTGTCTATTAACAACAAAACTATTATGACATCTAAAAAATCGTTCATCTAAATTATCGATTTCTTTTAAATTACCATAAAATTCAATTTGCCTATTGTCTAGATGAGCAATCAAACGATGTGAATTCGAAGAAGATTCAAAAAACATTACATCATCATATTGTACATAAATAGAATTACTGCCACGTTTGAGCTCGATTGTTTCAACTGTGTTTTCTTTTGAAAGTAGCTTCAATCGAGTTTCTGATGTTTCGAGACAATCAATTACTCTTGATTTTAATTCATCAGGATCATCTTTGAAAATAAAATCCATAGCAGCAACTTTATATACAAAAGTTAAATAAGTGAGCTCACTGTGACTTGTGACAAATATAATATTGCTCACAGGATCGTATTTTCTAATCTCACTTGCTAATTTAATGCCATTAATATCAGCTTCTAATTGTATATCAAGAAAATAACAACCAATATCCTTAAGTTCTTTTGCACGTTCCAATACCTCATAAGGATCTGACGTAGCTACTTCAATTTCCATTGGCTTTTCTTCTATCATGATGTAATTATTGATAATTGAAACTATATTTTCACGTTGTCTTACATCATCTTCACAAATGAATATTTTCATATTTACACATCCTTATGAATTAGAATTTAATATTTCTACTTTTTGGATAAAGTAATTATTATCAATAGTTGTATCTAATAAAACATTGGAAGTTGCATCGGTTATTTCCTTTAAGTTAGATAATCCTAAACCACGATTTTTTCCTTTTGTTGAGTAGTTTTCTTGGAATAAAGTATGCACTCTAGGCATATCAGGTTTACATTTATTCATGATGATAAACATCACTGAATCATCTTCATTTTTGATAAAAGCAATGCGAATTAAAGGGTCATCTTCAATTTTTTCTGATGCTTCTATGGCATTGTCTAATAAAATACCAATAACTCTACTTAAATTGATAATAGGCATATCAATTTTTTCAATTGGTTCTGGAACTTCAATGCTCAATCTTATATTTTTTTCTTGAGCTTGTAATATTTTAGTTGTTAATAAACCTTTAATTTCACGAACTTTTAAATTTTCAATGCCATTAATTTTAAGTGTTTTCATTTGCATATTATCTTGCATTGGTATGATTTCTTCATTAAAATACTTACGTAAACCTTGCATATCGTCTTCTCGGATATAATCAGATAATGTTGAAAGTATATTAACATAGTCATGTCGAAATTTACGCATCTCATTATTAATTTTTTCAATTTGCAACGTATATTTATAATAATTTTCTATTTCTTTGATATTACGTTTATATTGAATTTGTCGTATAATGCTGAAGGAAATAGTAATGATTAAAATAGCAGTAGTAATAATGACCACTGCATACATGATTACAACAAATTTAATATCTGAAAATGATAAAATGGAATTTGGTAAATAAAAATAAATTAACAGTAAAACTGTGAGTAAAAACAAGCATACAATTGAAAGATATATTTTATTTAAAGATAAAAATGAAGTTGACATTTTTATAAAAAAATATTTTATTATGTATCCTAAACTTATTGCAATTAAGATAAAACTTACTGCATAGAATGAACTAAAAATATAATTTAATGTGATAACTTCTATTAATTGAGTAGCTAGCCAAATAGAAATGAAGTTAGCCATATATAAGATGAAAAAACTGATCAATGCTGCAACGACACCTATGGTTTGCTTTCTTATGTACATAAATATAACGACAGCTATTAATAATAAAATAGTTGTTTTTTCACTAATAAAGTAATAAATAATAGTAGAAGGGATTATAATGCAAATCATTGCGATATAATCCCTAAAAGTATATTTGATGTTCGTTAAAGTTTTAACATTAACGAATAAAAGAACTGATTGTATAATTGCTAACAAAACAGAATTAAAAACTACCATATATATACACACTTTCTAATAACGAATTATTTGTATAAATCTGTAATTTCTTTTGGTACCTCAGGTTCATCAAAATAAGCACTGCAAACTTTTCCACCTGAAACTGCTCCTAAAACACTAAAAAATTTAACGAATAAGTTTATAATAGATTCAAAAATATGCATATCTAAACATCCTCCTTAGGAAAAAATATAGGGAGTTGTGCAAACGCAATTAGTGTAATACCTAAAAGTACTAATTGTGAATACGGCTCCTTTAAGATTAATGAAACACACAATAATAATAAAGTTACAACGATTGTTTTGATTTTTTTACCTTTTCTAAGTTTTATTGGAATCGGTTGTTTTTTAGTTGCTGAAGGCGCATAAATAACTAAAATAATAAAACCTAACAAAGCAAGTGTATACATAAGTAAAATATCCACTTTTATATACCCAATAAACCATGGTAATAAAACAAATAAAACAATGTTTTGAATATGACACGAAAGCGATGACTTCGCATGTGCACCGTGTGCATACTGTCTAATCAAATAATAAGATAAATGAACAGTTAGTGTGTATAGAAATATATGGCAAAGGATTGAAATGCCATAAACTACAATAGTTTTCGCAAGATTGCTAACAAAAACTTGCATGCCTAAACGGAGTTTTAGGAACTCAAGATGATCAAGATTATTTCTTTGTTGAAGATATCGTGCTAAGTTTTCAATTTTGTTATCAATTCCCCTTAACATGGCTATTCTCTCCTCACCCGTATTATACAATTTTAATTATATTTTAGGCGTCTCATTGCTTAACTGTAAGTTTTGTATTCCTAACTGTTTGAATTTCTTATCTTTTTAATTTTAACATATAATTCTTAACAAATAAGTATGAAATATAACGAGTTAGGAATTATTAAACGCAATTCTAGAAATCCATGGTTTAATATACTTGTATCACAAAGAAGTGATGAAATTATTTAGACTTAACCGTTTAAATGAAGATGTTAATTAGGCTTTTGAGCAGGAGTCTAATTGGCTTTACTAAATTGTAACTGTATCTTCGTATAGTTATTGGAGTTACAAGTTTAGTTGTCGGTTTCATTTCTTTGAATACGGACAAGAGGAGGCTGATGTTGTGACAAGAACCTTTTCAGTAATAGCTAGTGGTTTCGTAAAATAGTACTAGATTAGTACACAACTCGCTTAATACGTTAAGCAAATCCCTTAAATTTGTATTTGTAGACCTTTCCCAGTCTCAAATCAAATCTATTTTAACTTTGTCTATAACAGAGACAATTTAAAATTTAAACATGTAAGCTATCGTAAACATCATTCAATTTATCATTTTAATCGGTAAATTCACTAATTTTTTTCATAATTAATAACATCCCCAAAAAATAGATAGAGAAATAACTGTATAAAACATTCCCTTAATAATAAGTTACAAAAAACCGTGAGTCCCTCCCAAGCTCACGGTTTTTTTATGTTTATTTATAAAGGTGTGGTCTCAAATTTTTAAAGACTGGTATTGCTTCACGTTGTTTGACAACCTCATCTAAATTTAGTGAACAACTTAATCTTCCTTCTTTGTTGTTGAGTTGATCTATAATTTCACCATTTGGATTAATAATCATTGAGTTACCAGCATACTCAGTTTTACCATCATCACCACAGGTGTTACAACCGACGACAAACATATCATTTTCTATCGCACGTGCTTTTAGTAAAGCAATCCAATGGTCTAATCTAACACTTGGCCACTGCGCTACATAAAATGCGATTTCTGCACCTTTACGTGCTGGATAACGTAATATTTCAGGAAAACGTAAATCATAACAAATAATTTGTGCGATTTTCACCCCGTTAGAAAGTGAAAAGGGCTCAGGAACAGCGTTACCTGGACTCATAAAGAGTGGCTCATCTAACATCGGGACGAGGTGTACCTTATCGTAACTATTGATTAAATAGCCTTGTTTCGATACTGCAAAGGCAGTGTTATATACATTTTCTTTCATAATATTAGACACAGAACCTGCTACAATATCTACTTGATATTGTATAGCTAATTTTGAAATAAATTCAAAACTTCGTGATAACTGTTGATCAGCTAGTTTGTTTAATTGGGGTAAGGCATATCCGTTATTCCACATTTCTGGCAATACAACAACATCTGTTTCAGTTGTTACATAATTAGAGAACCAATTTTTAATGGTTGTTTCATTAAATGAAACATTTGCTGGTTCAATTTTAAGTTGAAAGATTTCTATATTCATCAATTTCACCCCTTATATTAGTGTTAGACTAAATATACTAAATATATTTAGAAAATTCAAAATTTGGTTAACAGTATTATAAAGCAAATATAAAAAAGAGGCGAAGACATGAAAGTCTTTGCCTCATATAATGATAGTTATATAAATAAATTTATTTTTGTCTATGTTTTTTGATGTTGGATGTAAAATATCTTGTCATTCTGTAGATATTTAATTTTTTACTTTTTTATAAGGAAGCGTTTATCTATATCATTAAATTCTTTTTCGCTAGCTTCTTCACGAATATTACCGAAAGGCATTTGTGCCATAAGTTTCCAAGTTTTAGGAATATCAAAAGCTTCAGAGACTGCTACGTCTACAAGTGGGTTATAATGTTGTAATGAAGCACCGATACCTTCAGTACTTAGTGCTGTCCAAATAGCGAATTGATGCATGGCGTTTGTTTGGCTTGACCAGATCGCAAAGTTTTCTGCATAGTTAGGCATTTGATTTTGTAAACCTTCGATGACTTCTTCATCTTCAAAGTATAAAACTGTACCGTATGAATGTTTAAAATTATCAATTTTATCAGCGGTAGGTTGGAAATCACGATCAGGTCCCATTGTATTTTTAAGTTCTTCTTTTGTGATTTCCCAGAATTTATCATGATTATCATTTAATAATAAAACAATACGTGTAGATTGTGAGTTAAATGAAGAGGGTACATGTTTAATTGCATGTTCAATTATATTTTCAACTTCTTTATCAGAAATTGAAATTTCTTTATTTAAACTATAAATTGTACGTCTCGTTTCTATTGCTTTTTGAAATGCATCTAAATCTTTTGATTTTTTAGTGAATAATCCCATTATAGTAGCTCCTTTATTAATTCAAAATATATATCTAGTATAATAATTATATCAGATTTTGTAAATAGGCTTTTTACAAAAAATTTCAGATTTATTACTTTTTCCTTTCAATAACCATCTATTTAATGAAAAAAAGTGAGCTTTCTAATATAATTATAATGAATATAAGGTTTATTACTATGGAGGTGAGAAAATGAAAGGGTATAAAATGAATAAAATATTAGTTTCTAGCTTCGCTTTTGCTATAAGTGCTTCTTTATTATCAAAACCGATTCAGGCAGCTGAAGATCAAAAAAATAATATATCAACTGATACAAAAGATGTTTTAGCTGGAAATGATGACATGGGACGTTCAAATTTTGTACCTTCAATTTCCGACCTTTATAGTACAGATGGTAAAGAAAATTTTGACACTAACGTTGAAAACAATAATACAATAAAAAATGAGTTGTCAGCTGATAAATTAAATTCAGGTGAAAAAGAAAAATCAGTAGACGATGACGTATTTAATAATGAAGGTACTGATACACCAGTTCAACCAGATGAACCAAACGATGGAGACACGTCTGATTTAAGTGAAGACGATAATACAGGAGAGCCAACAACACCAGATGAACCAAACGAAGATGAAAGCACACCATCAGAACCAGACAATCCAAGTGATGAAGACACGTCTGATTCAAATGATGGAGATAACTCTGGTACAAATGAAGGGACAGATGAACCAAGCGATGGTGACACGTCTGATGCAAGTGAAGACGATAATACAGGAGAGCCATCAACACCAGATCAACCAAACGAAGATGAAAGTACGCCATCAGAACCAGACAATCCAAGTGATGGAGACACATCAGGTTCAAGTGAAGACGATAATACAGAGGAGCCATCAACACCAGATCAACCAAATGAAGATGAGAGTACACCATCAGAACCAGATGAACCAAGTGATGAAGATACGTCTGATTCAAATGATGGAGATAACACTGGTACAAATGAAGGGACAGACGAACCAAGCGATGGAGACACGTCTGATTCAAGTGAAGACGATAATACAGGAGAGCCATCAAAACCAGACAAACCAAACGAAGATGATGAGAGTACACCATCAGAACCAGATGGATCAAGTGATGAAGGCACGTCTGATTCAAACGATGGAGATAACTCTGGTACAAATGAAGGGACAGACGAACCAACGACTCCAGACCGACCAAATGAAGGTGGAGGCACGCCGCCAAAACCAGACAAACCAAATGATGGAGATAACTCTGGTACAAATGAAGGGACAGACGAACCAACGAACCCTGGCCGACCAAATGGAGGTGGAGGCACGCCGCCAAAACCAGACAAACCAAGTAATGGAGATACATCTGGTTCAAATGGAGGAACAGGCATACCGACGAATCCAGATCGACCTAATGTTGGGGGAGGCACGTCATCAAAACCAGATAATCCAAGTGAAGGAAGTACATCTGGTTCAAATGGAGGAACAGGAGTACCGACAACTCCAGACCGACCGAATTTGACACCTCCGCAAACACATTATCCAAATAAACCAAGTAATGGAAACCATAGAAGCGGTAATGACGATGCGTATCAACCAACACAACCAGTCAAACCTTCAAACCCTACACGACCAAACTTAAAAAGACCAAGTGAAAATACGCAACCAAACAAATATCAAAATGAAATAAATTATGGAGACTTGTCAGTTAAACAAGATACAAGTCAAACGTCGGGCAGTACAAATAGTGATCGTCAAATTTTAAATAGATTTAATCAAATGTCTACCGGTTCGTTTAAATATAATCCTTTTGTCGTAAACCAAGTAAAACAATTAAATAATGGTGAACAAAAAATCTCTAACAGAGATATTTTATCCATTCTTAGACCACAACGATTTGATGATAATGCTTTTTTAAATGAGTTACAGAAAGGAACGAATTATTTTAAATTTCAGTATTTTAATCCTTTGAAATCACAAGATTATTATCAAAATTTGGATAATCAAGTATTAGCTTTGATTACTGGTGAAATTGGATCAATGCCAGATTTAAAAAATCCAAAAACGGAAAGTGCTTCAGGTAAATATGAGTATCACTCTAGCAGCGATGAAGAAATGACTGAAACTGCAGACAAAAATTCAAAAAATACTATCGATATAAAATTTGAACGTATTTTATTCGCTTTAATAACAGCTATTTTTATTATATTTATTGGTGTCGTAGTTGGTTACTTTGTTCATCGTAAAAATAAAAATAATGAATAATTGAAATATAAAAAGGACTAATCCATTCAATAGTATGGATTAGTCCTTTATTTTGAGCATAGAAGTTATTTCCAAATTTGCTAAATAATAAGACTGAAAATAAAAGAAGTAGTTTCTTGTAATTCTTTTATTTTTTCTGGGCCAATTAAAACTTGAATTATTACAACAAAACCATTTTGCATCATATGTACAGCAATAGGTACCCATATGCGTTTTGTAAAAGCGTATAACCCTGAAAAAATCATTCCCATACCAAAGTAAATGATGAAGAAGGCTGGGTCACCATGTGCAGCACTAAATATAATAGAACTTACTACTGAAGCTACTATGAATTTTAAGGTTTTATTGCCTTTCATAAGTTGATATAACTCACCAAAAATAACTTTTCTAAATACATATTCCTCGAGGATTGGACCTACGACTGAAATTAAAATAATGAAGACGGGAATATCCTGAGCTACTTTCATTAACCTTTCAGTATTTGGACTTGATTGTGGACCACCTAATACGAACATATTAATTAAATTAGCAATAATTTGATAGACCATAACACAAACATATCCAACGAGCGCCCATAATATTGCGTAGCGTTTCTTTTCTTTTGTTCGTTGTTCTAATTGTGTTGGATTAGCAATGAAATTATTGATTATAATGATAATGATTGATGCGATTATAAATAAAATAACTTGTGTATAAATATTGGTAAACATTAATGATTTACCACTTAAATTGTTGAAAAAACCTGCCATATGTAAAAATATAACACCATATTGCGCTAGACCATAAATAATTAATGTCAATATGGATACCCACAAACGAGACATAATGAACCTCCAAAAAATAGTTTATATCTTATTTTAGCGCAAATTATCGTCACACACAAAATATACAACGATGGTTTTAACTTGAAATGTTGACCAACTTTGATTATTATAGAAATTAGATTAGCACTCAAGGTAATGAAGTGCTAAAGATTTCCAATTCTAAGGAGGAACAATCAATGTTAAAACCATTAGGTAACCGAGTAATTATTCAAAAAATAGAACAAGAGCAAACAACAAAAAGTGGTATTGTATTAACAGATAGCGCTAAAGAGAAGTCAAATGAAGGTACGATAATTGCAGTAGGTGCAGGACGTATTTTAAAAGATGGTTCTCGAGTTGCTCCTGAAGTGAACGAAGGCGATAACGTTGTTTTTCAACAATATGCTGGCACAGAAGTTAAACGTGGAGACGAAACATATTTAATCCTTAACGAAGATGATATTTTAGCAATTATTGAATAATAAATTATAAAACGATAAATCATACTAACAACATGGAGGTTAAGAAATATGGCTAAAGATTTAAAATTCTCTGAAGATGCACGTCAATCTATGCTAAGAGGTGTAGATAAATTAGCAAATGCTGTTAAAGTTACAATTGGTCCTAAAGGGCGTAATGTTGTATTAGATAAAGAGTACACTTCACCATTAATTACTAATGATGGTGTAACGATTGCAAAAGAAATTGAATTAGAAGATCCTTATGAAAATATGGGTGCTAAATTAGTACAAGAAGTAGCAAATAAAACAAATGAAATCGCTGGTGATGGTACAACAACAGCTACTGTATTAGCACAAGCAATGATTCAAGAAGGTTTAAAAAATGTTACAAGTGGTGCTAATCCAGTTGGATTACGTCAAGGTATCGACAAAGCTGTAGAAGTAGCGATTGAAGCTTTACATGAAATTTCACAAAATGTAGATAATAAAAATGAAATCGCTCAAGTTGGTTCTATTTCAGCAGCTGATGAAGAAATTGGTAAATATATTTCTGAAGCAATGGAAAAAGTTGGAAATGACGGTGTTATTACAATTGAAGAGTCAAGTGGCTTTAATACTGAATTAGAAGTTGTAGAGGGTATGCAATTCGACAGAGGTTATCAATCTCCATATATGGTCACAGATTCAGATAAGATGGTTGCAGAGTTAGAAAGACCGTATATTTTAATTACAGATAAAAAGATTTCATCTTTCCAAGATATTTTACCGTTATTAGAACAAGTGGTTCAAGCTAATCGTACAATTTTAATTGTAGCTGATGACGTTGAAGGTGACGCATTAACAAATATAGTCTTAAACCGTATGCGTGGTACATTCACAGCAGTAGCAGTAAAAGCGCCTGGATTTGGTGATCGTCGTAAAGCTATGTTAGAAGATTTAGCAATTTTAACAGGTGCACAAGTGATTACTGACGATTTAGGCCTAGAACTTAAAGATGCATCAATTGATATGCTTGGTACTGCTAACAAAGCTGAAATTACTAAAGACAATACTACAGTTGTCGATGGTGATGGTGATCAAAACAATATCGATGCAAGAGTAAGTCAAATCAAATCACAAATTGAAGAAACTGATTCTGATTTTGATAGAGAAAAATTACAAGAACGTTTAGCAAAATTAGCAGGCGGTGTTGCAGTAATTAAAGTTGGTGCTGCAAGTGAAACAGAATTAAAAGAACGTAAATTACGTATTGAAGATGCCTTAAATTCTACAAGAGCTGCTGTTGAAGAAGGCATCGTAGCAGGCGGTGGCACAGCATTTATGAACATTTTTGATAAAGTATCGAAAATTGAAGCTGAAGACGATGTAGCTACTGGGGTTAATATTGTCTTAAAAGCTTTAGAAGCTCCTGTACGTCAAATAGCAGAGAATGCTGGTTTAGAAGGCTCAATTATAGTTGAAAGACTTAAAAATTCAGAAGTTGGCGTTGGCTTTAATGCGGCTACTAATGAATGGGTAAATATGCTTGAAGCTGGTATCGTAGACCCAACTAAAGTAACACGCTCTTCGCTTCAACACGCAGCAAGTGTTGCAGCAATGTTCTTAACAACTGAAGCAGTCGTAGCCAATATTCCTGAAGAAAATAACAATGACCCACAACCAGGTATGGGCGGTATGCCAGGTATGATGTAATATAGCTATTGAGGTTATTACATCAATGTTAGTTGGTTGACATGACAAAATAATATAGAAATTTAAAATCAAACTTCATTGAAGTTAATCATTGACGTTTCTCATTAAGCATAAAGCTTTTTGAGAAGCGTCTTATTTTATATCACAGTTTAGATTAAAGCAAAAATAAAAATGTTATAAATCTTGAAAATTAATGATAATAAAATGTTAGTACAAGCTTTTTACTTATAGTTTATATCAGAATTTTGAATTAATGTGAAGGGCTTAATAATCATAATATTCATTGTTAATAATTTTAGTAATGTGAATAAGTATTAAATAAAAGGGTAGAGAGTGGGTGTAAGTTTTAATAGTTGCAACATATTTTAGCTGCACGATATTTGAAGAGTGGAGGGAATTAAATTATGACTAAGAAATCAGTATATGATGTTATTGATATGGGTGTTAATTATTTAATTTCAGGTTATGATAATTGGAATAATGACCAAGTATTGGACGATAAAATTGATTTATTTCCAAATACAATACATTGGCAATATGGTCATGTTTTAACTATATTTGAATCTGCTTTATCTCTATATGATAAAAATACAGTTGATATAGAACAATACACACGCTTATTTGGTTATGGCTCCTCACCAGAAAATTGGGGAGATGAAACAATACCAAAAATTGATGAAATATTGAACAATTTACAGACATTACCAGAGCGCGCTCAAAAACTTTCAGATGAAGAACTACAAACAGAATTAACTGAAACAATCGCAGGTTGTAATACATTGGATGAATTGTTGGTATTAAATGCCATTCATATTCCTTTACATGCTGGTAAAATTGAAGAAATGTCACGTGTTTTAAAACAACAACAATAAATTAAAAAAGATGAAATTGCTATGAATAGCAATTTCATCTTTTTTTTATACATTTTGTAAATCAGAAATGGCTTTAGCTATTGAATCAAAGACATGAGGGATATCATCTTTTTCTACACAACTAAAAGCAATTCTAATGTCAGAATCATTTAATGCAATTATACCAATAGAATAATTTTCGATTAAATGCTTACGCAATTGTTCTGGATTAACATTTTTAACTTTAAGCGCCATAAAGTATCCAGAGTTAAAATCATAGGGTTGCCAATATGTTGAATATTTTTCGTCATAAACAACAGATTTTGTGGTTTGGTATCTCGCATTTAATGTATCAATATTCTTTTGAATTTCTTTATCAAATTGATCATGGTTTTCAAGTATATATTTAACTGCGCTTTGAGAGGGCATAGGTCCACTAGAAATATTACTTCTAATTAATCCTTTTACTTTGGCTTCTAAGACTTGCTTTGTAATAGGGTCGTTAACACCAAAACTGATAAAGCCTACGCGTAATCCCCATGCAAAGAATTCTTTAGTAGCTCCATCTAAACGGATAGGTAATAAATTAGGTAAATGTAAATTTGTTAATGCAGTAAATAGAGATTGCGTGTAAACATCTTCATAGAATAAACCATAGTAAGCGTCATCTATCAATGCAATAACATTAGTACCACGCTCTGCAAGTGATTTGATGGCATCGACAATAACGGCTACTTCATCTTTAGTAGGCGTGTAGCCAGTTGGGTTATTAGGATAATTTAGGATTAAAATAACTTTATCTTTGTCATATTGTTCTAAAGTATGAACAAGCTGTTCAGTGGTAAAATGTCCGTGCTCATCGAAGATATCATATGTTTCAATTTCAGCACTATGTCTTGTACTATATACTAGTTTATAGTTACCCCAATTATGTGATGGTAGTAATATTGTGTCACCGCTATCAACGAACATATCTCCTACAATAGATAGACCGTGTGTCAATGCATTTGTAACAATAGGTCTTGTCATGTGGTTCGCAGTTAAATCAGGATTGTCTTTCAACATTTTTTGTTGCCATAAATCACGAAGTGCTTCTAAACCTTGAGGAGGTGCGTACGGAAAGATGTCATTTGGTTCTAAATGATTGAACATATCATTTAACGTTTCAGCATACATTTTACTATCTTTATATGTTGCCATACCGATTGTGGCATTATATTTAGTAGCTTTCGCTTCTGCGGATTGTGATAAAATGCCCTTTGGATAATACATTAATTTGCCTAAATCAGAAAGCATATCTGCAATTTCTGGATTGGATTTAGATAATTGCTCGTTTAAATCTAAAGCTAAAGGATTCATAGTTTGTTAACCTCTCTTTACTTTTTAAATGATATAACTATATTATCTTGAAATCAGTCAAAATTAAAGCGTTGCAAACATTTTATAAGAAAAATATAAATTTAAGGTCATTTTATACGAACAGGTGTTCTGTTTTATGTTAGAATATAGATAGGCCATCAAAATCCTACATGGTACTTTTTTTGTGGGGGGTGTAGTATGATTACGTGGTGGCAAGAAATTTTAGTAACTTTAATAACAGGTGGCTTACTTGTTGTATTCCGTGTTTGGTTAGAAAATAAGTGGAAAGACAAATAGGTGGCCTTACACAAAAAACCCCAAGTCTGCGCTATCAGACTTGGGGTTGTGTAGTATAATTCGTGGATACAATTATATTTTAGCACCGCCAAGTATAAACTGCAAACAATATATTCTATTGCATGTAATGCAAATTAATAATAAGATAATTTTAAAATTAGAATAGTATGAATGAGTTTTAGAAATTGTGAGTAAATTTTGATACAATGTAATTATTTGAGGTGAGTATAGTGAAGCATTTAACAAAAATATTTGTGATTATTGCTATTGTATTATTTGTCGTTGGTTACTATTTACAGGCTACTGGACATGAAAATTCAGGCATAAAATTATTAATTGCAGCAATTATGTTTATGATTTGTGCATTTATAAATAGAAGTAATGATAGACGCAAAAAAAATAATCAAAATAATAAAAAGAAATAAGTAATAAGAGTGAGACATCTCTCTCTTTCATATTGGATAAGGCTGACCATTTTATGTGGGTTAGTCTTTTTTTTATTTTAAATGGTATAGTTATTTGCACTTATTTTAGCTCAAAATTTTTAATCACTTTAAAGTTTTTAGTAAAAATGAAAATTTGGCTTTACAAGCGTGTATATATTGTATATATTGTGTATATACAGTTATAGGGGAGGACGTTAATGAAAATACTTTTAAAAAACAGTAGTGAAAGACCGATTTATGAACAAATCAAACAACAAGTAAAAGAGAACATTTTAAAAGGACACGTTACTCCTGGAGAACATTTGCCATCAATGAGAGAACTGGCACAGGATTTAAGTGTTAGTGTGATCACTACGAAACGTGCTTACGAAGATTTAGAAAAAGATGGTTTTGTTTTTACCATAAGAGGAAAAGGTACATTTGTGAAGGAACAGGATAGTTCAATTTTAAAAGAAAAACAATTTATAGTTATTGAGTCCTTAGCCAAATCAATGAGTAAAGAAGCCAAGACCATTGGGATGACTTTATCTGAGTTACAAGAAATTTTATCGTTGATTTATGAGGAGGACGACGAATGAATGCTATAGAATTGAAAAATATTAACTATCAATTTAAAGAATTTCAATTAAATGATATTTCATTTGAAGTTCCTCAAGGTTTTGTAACTGGTTTCATCGGTGCAAATGGTGTTGGTAAAACTACAATTATCAGGTTAATCATGGACTTAATTGAGCCCAATGATGGTGAAATATTAATTTTTAATCAAAAAATGAAAAATAACGCTGTAGCAATAAAAGATAAAATTGGTTTTATTTATTCGGAATTATATCTTAATGACAAATGGACAATTAAAAAAATCGAAAATTATATTGCGCCATTTTATAGTTATTGGAACCATGATGTTTTTGAACATTATGTTGGATTATTTGATTTGCCTTTTAATAAAAAGATTAAAACATTCTCAACGGGAATGAAGATGAAGTTATCTATTGCAATCGCATTTAGTCACCAAGCTGAACTATTTATTTTAGATGAACCTACTTCAGGTTTAGATCCTATAATTAGAAATGAAGTTTTAGATATCATTCAAAAAGAACTTATTGATGAAAGAAAGACTGTTTTTTTATCGACACACATTATTTCTGATTTGGAGAAAATTGCTGATTATTTAGTTTATATTAAGGATGGCGAAGTTGTTTTAAATGACTTTTTAGATCATCTTTTAACTCAATTTAAAATTGTCAAAGGTGATTCCAACCAAATTGATGAAGAGTTAATGCATTTAACTCAATATTTTGAAATTAATAAAACGGGTTATACTGCGTTAACAACACAGGCTAATGTGTTCTATGAAATATTTGGTAATGCTGTTGCAATCACGAGTCCAACAATTGAAGACTTAATGGTTTACCTCGAAAAAGGAACCCCAAAGCATAATTTGGGACTTTCTAATAATTAACAATGTGGGAGGTATAAGATGAAAAATTTACTTATTCGAAACCTTAAGTTACGCAAATGGACGATTGTTTTATATGCAGTTTTACTGATTGTTTCACCTCTACAATTAATTTTGAATCATGACACATTGATAAATAAAGTGCTTTATTCTGCACTTGTTATGGTACTAGTAGTTATTTCAGTGTTAGATTCAGGACATGTTTTTAGATTTAATAAAAAGTTAGGACATAAACAGGCATATGATTTTTTTGCCAGTTTACCGGTTTCTAAATTATCTTTACTAAATGCGAACTATATAACTGTTTTGGTATTTACTTTGGTTGGTGCAGGTATCTTATCATTATATGGCATATCCAATGATAACTATTCAAGTAATACAATTAATATTAACTTCACATTGCCATTTTCTTATATTGCCATTAATCTTTTCGCGATACCATTAGGTTTTAAGCGATTTATAGAACAAAAGGCAGAATATATTTCATTTATTCCTTATGTGTTAGGAATGTTAATTTTCTTACCTTTTGTCATTGCAATTATCATTATTGGTTGTTCTGTACTATTTGATTATGACTTTGAACATTTAAGATATTTTAAAGATTTCTTTAACTATGGCTTCTTATTGTTAAGTGTTATATTTTTAGGAGTAAATTATATCATTCAATATAAAAAGCTAAATTAACTTTAAAGGAGGCGCATTATGCAGTTAAAACAAATTACTAAAACATATGGTAATAATAATGTATTAGACCATATTGATTTTGATTTTGGCCATAGTCAAATTGTTGGTTTAATAGGTAAAAATGGGGTGGGTAAAACCACTTTAATGAAAGTGATGAATGGCAACATTGTAAATTATAAAGGTGAAGTTCAATTAAGTAATAAAGAAAACGTAGGTTATTTAATAGAACACCCTAAACTATATGATAATAAATCTGGCTTATATAACTTGAAACTTTTTGCAAATGTGTTAGGAAAAGGATTTGATAAAAAGTATGCTGATCAAATTATTGATGCATTTGGAATGCGTAGTTATATTAAAAAGAAAATTAAAAAATATTCAATGGGTATGAAACAAAAGTTAGCCATTGCAGTTTCTTTAATGAATAAGCCTAAATATTTAATATTAGATGAACCAACAAATGGAATGGATCCTGATGGCTCAATTGACGTTTTAAAAACGATACAATCGCTTGTTCAGGAACTAGATATGAAAATTTTGATTTCAAGTCATAAACTTGAGGATATAGAATTAATTTGTGATAGAGCAGTCTTTTTAAGAGATGGTACATTTGTGCAAGATGTTGATATGAAAGAAGGCGCCCCAACTGATTCTACAGTATTGAACCTTGAAGCGGGTGACTTTGAAGCAGGATTAGCTTATTTAAATGAACACTTTGATGTTATACAGTCTCAAAGAGAGACAGGAGAAGTTATATTAAAGGCTCAAAAAAACTATAAAGACATATTAAAAGGACTAGCAAGTAAAGAAATTTTCCCTGAGTTTATTGAAACACGCAAAAGTTCTTTACGTGATACGTACTTCAATATCAATCAGAAAGGTGGCCAATAATGAACAGTATTCAACTTGTAAAATATGACTTGATTAGTATTTTTAAAAGTCCTTTAACTTACTTAGCATTATTATTGACTATTTTACCAATGATTGGATTTACAATTTTATTTGTTCAACAATCTGATGAAATGAACGGTAATACATTACTTTCAATAGGTAGTTGGTTCTTTTCTATTATGGGACTACTTTTTGTAATAAAAACAATCACACGTGATATTTCACAAGGTACGATTCAATTATATATGAATAAAACATCGAGTCGTGTAGGTTATGTTGTTGCAAAAGTTGTTTCTATTATATTAATTGCCATATTAATAACAGCAATTCTTGTTGCATTTGTTTTAATTGTTCAGGGTATTGTAGATGGTGAAAATATTAAAACTGATAAAATTTTTGAATTATTATGGTTTTTCCTAATGTTCCATTTATTCTTTGGATTACTATTATATTTATTTGCATTAGTAGTGCCTAAAACAGCGCTTATATTCACATTAGGGATTTTCTTAGTATTGATTGTGCCTTTTGCAGAGCCTTTCTTACCAATGATTCCAAAAATTGGAGATAATATACAAGACTCATTAAAATATATTCCATTTAGTTATTTAACATCGAAAACGACTTCTGGAGATTATACATTTAGTAATTGGCAATGGTTTATTACCTCAGCTTCAATTGTTATTTTATTTATTATTAATCTATTCTATGCATCTAAAAAAGATATTTAATAGTAGAAATTAAACTTCAATAAAAAACACGTATGAATTGTAGTAAAGCTAATCCAATTCATACGTGTTTAATTATTTAGTGATTAATTTATCTAAGATTGAATCGTAAACATGCTTCCACATTTGTGAGTCTGTTTTGTAACGATTTGCAATAATTGTATGTGTTTCTGCAGATTTATCTTTAAATGTAGGATCGTCTTTTTCAGGTAATTTTGAACGCGTTTCATCTACAAAATTTTGGACTTGTCTAGCACGAGGACCCCAAACAGTTTGTTGTTCAAAGTCATCATTTAGAAAAACAAATATTGGAATGGATCTAGCTGTGCCATTTGTTAAGTATTGATCTATTAAATCTGTATTTTCATCGCGATGGAATACTCTGACTTCCAAGTGTAGTGCTTCGCTTATATGCTTTAGAATAGGAAGGTTCATCATAGCATCTCCACACCAATCTTCCGTTATTACAAGCACTTTACTGTAAGGTAAAGATTTGATTTTTTCAAGACGTTCATCATCTTGAGGAAGTGAGAATGATTTATAAATTGTTAGTAAATTTTCTTGGTTTTCAGTCATATCCTCAATGTACTGATCAAGTGGTTGACTGTTTTTGAAATAAGTTTCTAAACTTGTCATTATTTTTCCCCCTTTAATTTATTAGCTATTATTATATCAACAATTTTAAATGAAAGAAAATTTTTAATACTTAGAAAAGTAATAAGTTTTAATATTTGTTTTAAATGAAAATACTAAATGTTTATGCTATATTGATTTAGTATGAATAGTGTAAAACAACATTGAGTTACATAACTTTTTGATATCTATTTTTTAACTAATAATATTTAAACATTAATTAATTATATAATCATTTAACTTTTGTAAGTTACATTTGGATAATAAAATATATTAAAATTTTTTGTACATAGAAATGGTGAAAGATAGAGCATTGAAATTTATAGTAACTAAATTTGGTAATGACACTCCGCAGTGGTTTGCCATTTTTGAATTGAAATAGAAATTGATTAAATCCTACAATTTGAATGGCGGTAGATAACTTGGATAAAATCACATTTTTAAATGCGCTAGAACAAGAATTAGAAAACCTACCTCGAAATGAACGAGACAAAGTGATGTATGAATATGAACAATATTTTTTTGAACAAGAAAATAATGGAAAAAATGAATACCAAATCATTGGAGCTTTAGAATCACCAAAGCAGATTGGTAAACAGATAATGGCAAAAAATGCTATTGTATCTGCCGAATATAGGCCAAATACTAAAAATATTGTCAGAGCAATTATGGCTTCTTTAGGTATGGGGATTTTGTCATTAATTATTATTTTGATACCCATGGTTATACTAGCTGTGTTTATGTGTGCATTATTGCTCGTTGCATTTTTCTTAACTATTAGCCCAATATTGTTAATTGTTCATGGATTATTGAATCATATGATCAGCCTCGCGATAAGTAATTACTTTTTTGCTTTTTCTTTTACAGGATTAGGTATTGTTTTATTTGTAATTATTGCTAAATTAGCACAACTTGTCTATCGTTTAATTTTAAAATACTTAAGATGGAATATCCGAACAATTAAAGGAAGTGTAGATTTATGAAGCGGTTATTTTTAGGTGGGCTAACTTTATTTATAACATGCTTTCTTTTAGGAAGTGTTACATGGTTCGGTTTTGAAAAACAAAATGAAAAATTAAATAGTGTTAATAAAGTATTAGATTCTAAAGATATTAATAATTTAGATGTTTTAACTGAAAATTGTAAAGTTTTAATTAAACCTGGAGATAAAACGTCAGTGAGATATAAAGGTAAAAGAAATCTTGATATCAACAATAATGATAAAACGTTGAAAGTTAAAGAGACTGAAAAACTAGAAAACCATTATGGTTTAAATTACAATCCTTTTAGAAATTTTGAGGATAACTTAATTATCACTTTGCCTGAAGAAAAATTAAATAAGCTACATGCATCAAGTAAATATAATACTATAATTGTTAAACAATTAAATGTAAATAATGCAAATTTATCAAAAAATCATAAAAATGGCGGCAAAGTGATTTTAAATGAATCTAAGTTTGGAAAGTTAAAATATAAAGGATTAAATTCAGCTATAACGTTTAAAGAAAGTGAAATAAATAATGCCAATATTAAAACTGAAAATGCCAGAATAGCGGGTGAAAATACGCTTATTCAGGATTCAGTGTTATTAGTAAACAATGGAACTATAAGATTATCTGATACTGACATCAATTCAAATTTTAAAGCATCTGCTAAAAAAGGAGATATTAACATTAGTTATAAAAACGCTCCGAAAAACACACTTCTTAAGTTATATCCGTTTCATGGTGATAAAAAAGTTAATAATAAGCATTTTATGAATGAAAAAGTTGGAAATGGAGATAATATTTTAGAGCTATATACTACTGATGGGGATATAGTGGTTGATTAATTAGGGACATCATTGATTCGCCCCTGACTCGTGCTTGTTGTTAGTAGTTGACTGAGCTTCAGCTCAAGTAATCATTTTATACTTTTTTCAATCCTAGTCATCTTTATTGGTATGGGGCGACGAAATCTTTTTAATAAAATTAGGTTTCGTCGTCCCACTTTTTTAATATAGTTCAATATGTTGCAAAAGTTAATTCGGTATCTAAATGACCAAAAAGTGTATCTGTGGATAAAGCTTGTCCATTAATCCAATCTGCAAAGTTTATTTTGGTCGGATGATTATTTTCGCCGATTGCAATATGTGCAGTTAAACTTTGTGGTTCATACATGCTTGTATGTATCGTGCCTGACCAACTTTTAAATAATTTACTGTAAATTTTATATTGTGGATTATTAAACAGCTTGAAGGCCTCTGCTTTATTTAAGTGCTTTGGTTTATGCTTAATAAGCCGTTCTAAACGCGCTTCTGATTCTGCTGTATAATTTCTATTTTCATGTGTTAATAATTTAAAGTGATTCGTACAAGTTTGGTCATAACGCACATTAATCGAACGAGGTGTAACTTCAATGATTGCATGTTCTAGGTTTTTATCCATAACAATGTAACTAAACGAACTTCTATGTGGGATTTCTTTTAACAATTGAATTGCTTCTGGCACAGTTTTACAGTACTGCAAAATAATTCTGCCAATCATGTAACATACAAAACCATCACCAGGATGTTTACGATGCATGAAATTGTAGCCCATAGAAAGGCCGGCTTCGTTCATTCCGTCCATTCTTCCAGTTACGCGTGAAGTTGGGCCAATCTGTGCTAAACCACCATCATTTGGTTGAAATAATAAATATCGACCATCATAAGTGGCAGGATGATAATCGTAGTTGCGTACCATGTAATCATTACCTAAAAATACAGTACAGCCGCTATTTTTTAATGGTGTAAAACGATAATGTCCGAAGTTTAGTATCATTTGTTTGGTAGGAAGGTTTAAAACTTCTTGCATACCTTTTATTTCTTCCCAAATTTGTGGTGCGTACATTTGGAAAACATCATATGTTTCTTTAATGTTTATATCAAATCTAGGCATACGCTTTTTCCATTCTTTTTCTCTGTTTTTTAGCATTGGCGTTTGCTGCATCCATTGAGCAGTTTTGATGCCTAAATCAAAATGTGATCCTCGATGCGTTAAAATATCTGATTGTACTTTTTGCATAAAAAAACTCCTATGTTAAGTGTAACCTTACAATAATGTTATCTCATTGTAACGTCATGTTAATTGTATTACCGTGCTGTGGAAGTTATCATAAAATTAACTTTTAAAACTAAAGCTTAATTTAGTTGAATGAGGTGATGATTATGTTAAATTACTATGGACAATTAAGAGATGCTCTGTCAACTTGGTGGGGTAATTAATATCTAATAATTATTTTATAGTAGTATCATGTTTACTTCAAATGGTTATTAATATTCCAATTCTTTTCAAACTATTTAGTATATAATAGTTATTTAGTATATTTATAATGTAATTTTATATTATGAATGCTAAGAATAATTTATTTGAAAAAGGGTATATATTTATTGATGTCTTTAAGTATGCTATCATAAATGTTAGACATGTTAATAAATTATTGAGGTGAAACAGAATGTGGAATTTTATTAAAGGTTTATTTAAATTTGTATTCGGTACAATTCTTACTGTATCGTTAGCAGCAGGAATAGGTGCTGTTGTATTTGCTTATATTTTCAAAAAAGACTTTGAAGATATCGAAAATAAAACAAAAGAAATCGTTTCAGACATCGAATCTAATAATTAATTACTGATAGAACACTTTTAAGTGTTCTATTTTTTTTAGCCTCCGTACATCTGCAGAATGAAGATGGTACGGAGGCTTATGCAGTCGAAAGACTGCGAACCTAAAACGAGAGTGCTGCAGAATGCAGATGATACGGAGGCTTATGCAGTCGAAAGACTGAGAATTAAGTGTATCCAATAATTGACTTTTAATTCGACTTTGGTTGGTGCTTTAGATTTATGTTTGTGATATCAAAAAGCGATAATTTTATTGTGTTTGAAGTAGCAAGTGGATATCCTTCCAAATACATATTAAGCATATCAATATTCTTAATTTCCAATGTGATATATTCTAACCAACCATTCTTATAGTATTCGATATTCACTGGTGTATTCGCATGTAGTGCTTGATGTAGTTGAATATTGAGTTCATTTAATTGATCGTCTGATAAAATAGGACGGTCAATTTTATTTTGATCAATGATATGTTGTTGTACTGCCTCAAATTGTTCGGGTAACGTTGCAAAAGGCGCCCATTTAACCAAACCACGCCCTTGTGGAATATTAGGATTTAATTTTTCTCTAGGTATTTTTCTGTAATCTGTTTCTTTATTATTATATTTACTTGAAAGCATCCAATCACCTCAACTTAATAATAGAACACTTGTTCGTATTATTGCAAGTTATTTTTCAATATTTAATAAAACATTGATTCCAATGTCTGAAAACTCAGTTATCTTATAAAAGAAAGTAGATAATAATTAAAATGAAAGTTAGAAAATGATAAGTTTAATTAAGATAAGTCAGTTCAATAAAAGTAAAATATATTTATGTCATGCAAGTTTCAATAGGATTATTTATAAACGGCGTATTAACGCTAAAACCATTATATTGTCATTTAGTATTAATATTTATTAAAATGAAAGTATCATAATATGGAGGGGTTTACATGACTACAGTAGGATATATCGGTTCATATACGAAAAAAGAGGGAAAGGGCATTTACCGTTTTGAATTAGATGAACAAACAGGAACGGTTGTCGAGGTAGAAACGGGTTATGAATTAGAAGCATCAACATACGTGAATCAGCATCATTCATTTTTATATGCTGTCACACGTGAAGGTGAAGACTGCGGTATCGCAAGTTTTAAAATAGAAAAAGATAGCAAACTTAGCCTTATTAATAAATGTTTAGCTTCAACAAAAGGTAGCGGATGTTATGTTTCAGTTTCACCAGATGGAAAATATATCTTTGAGGCAGTTTATGGTGCAGGACTGGCTCGTATTTATGAAGCGAATCCGACTACTGGTGAAGTTATTCGTTTAATCCAAGAGTTAACACATGACTATCCAACAGGCCCATTAGAAAGACAAGAGCAACCTCATGTCCATTACCTTGGTATAACGCCAGATGAAAAATATGTGGTAGCCATGGATTTAGGGACTGACAAGATTGTGACATATGAATTTGGAGATAATGGCTACAGTGAATATGCTGTATATGATTTTGAGCCCGGAGATGGGCCACGACATATTTCATTCCATGAAAATGGCAAAATTGCTTATGTTGTACATGAATTATCAAATATTGTAAGTGTTATGGCATATGAAAATGGTGAGTTCTCAGAAATTGAACGCCATGCAACAATACCCGAAAATTTTGAAGGTGCAACAAAATTAGCTGCAGTAAGATTATCTCATGATCAAAAATTCCTATATATCAGCAATAGAGGACATGATAGTATAGCTATATTTAAAGTTGGAGACAATGGATCAACAATTTCACTTGTAGATATAGTAGCGAGCGGCGGAGCATTTCCACGTGATTTTAATATTCCTGAATCAGATGATTTCTTAGTTTGCGCTCACCAAGAAGGTAATTATGAAGTAGTTGTATTTAAGCGAGATAAAGTTACTGGGAAATTAGAGAAATCAGATGAATCACAAAATGCGCCAGAAGGTGTTTGTGTTCAGTTCTTAAAATAAAAACAAACGATAAGAAGCCCGAAAACTATATTAAGTTTTCGGGCTTTAATATATCAAAATACTATTTGTTGAAAAATGCTTTAATATATTTAAATTTTCCTTTATAAGGAGGGAACAATAGGCTTGATTCAAGCCTTGTAGATTTGAAAATATAAGATTTATCATGGCTAAAAGTATCAAATGAGTATTTTCCATGATATTTTCCTATACCGGAAGCACCAACACCGCCAAAAGGTAAGTTAGGATTTGCTAAATGCATAAGGGTATCATTGATTGCACCGCCACCAAATGATAATTCATTTAATATTCTCTCTGAACTGTTTTCATCTTCACTAAATAAATAAAGACTTAGTGGTTTAGGTTTAGTACGTATTAAATCAATTGCTTCGTCAAAATCATCATAAGCTATAATAGGTAAAATTGGGCCAAAAATTTCATTTTCCATAATTTTTGAATCGAAAGTAGTACCTTCTAAAATCGTAGGTGCAATAAAATTTTCATTAATGTCAGTTTGACCACCGAAAGTAATTTCAGGGTAATGGATATTTAATAATTCGTTTAAACGATGATAATGTTTTTGGTTTACAATTCGCCCATAGTCTGGACTATCTTGAATATTTGTGCCATAAAATTCAGTGATTGTCTTTTTTAATGCACTGATAAGTTCATCTTTAACTTTACGGTTTACAAGTAAGTAATCCGGTGCAACACAAGTTTGCCCAGCATTTGTAAACTTACCAAAACAAATACGTTCACTTGCAACTTTAATATTTGCACTCTCATCAATGATTGCAGGTGACTTTCCACCAAGCTCTAAAGTTACTGGTGTTAAGTTTTTACTTGCTGCGCCATAAACAACGCGTCCAACCTGTTCACTACCTGTAAAGAAAATATAATCAAAAGGAAATTGAAGTAAAGTTTGAGTTGTATCAGCATTTCCTTGAATGATATTAATATATTCAGGATCAAATGCATCGGCAATAATTTGTTGTATGACACCAGATACATTTGGTGTGAACTCAGAAGGCTTTAGTATCACAGTGTTCCCCGCAGCAATTGCACCAATCAATGGTTCTATTAGTAATTGGAACGGATAGTTAAAAGGTCCAATAATGAGTACTGTGCCATAAGGTTCTTTCATAATGTAGCTTTTAGTAGGGAACATAAATAATGGTGTGTTTACTTGTTTGGTTTTCGCCCAATTTTTAAGTTCTTTACGAGCTGATTTAATATTTTTTAATGTAAAGCCAATCTCAGTTGCATAGGCTTCTACTTTATTTTTACCTAAATCTTCTTGAAAAGCTTCAAGTAATTCACTTTCATAGTTTTTAATACTCTTACTTAATTGCTTGAGTTGCTTTTTTCTGAATTTAAGTGATTTGGTTTCATGAGTATTAAAATATTGTTTACTATTGTGGAAAGATTGTTCTATTGAATTCAAATATTATTCCTCCTAGTATATTGATGATTTAGATAGTTTAAAATGATGGATAAAAAACTGGAACATAATTATTATTATGTTCCAGTTTTTCTATATAGTAAACTATTTAAGTTTTTACTATTACAACGTTATATATTGATAAAGTATGAAATTAACTTAAAGCTTCTGTAATTTGTGGTACCACTTGTTTTTTACGAGATACAACACCTGGTAAAAATGCAGTGTTGTTGTCTAGTCGAACATTGAATGCATTGCCTACTTTATCTTTTTCGGCACCAACGACTAAAATCTTAGAGTCACTGTTGATGATATCAGTTACAAGCAATACAAATAAATCATATTTTTCATTTGTACTTACTTCTAACATTTCTTTTTCTAACTCTTCTTGACGTTGGAATACTTCATCAATATCTACAGTATTAACTTGGCCAATACGTGTAATATAGTCACCCATATTAAATGATTTCGCATCCATATTTAACAGTTCAGATGCAGTTTTATCAGTTGTAGACGCACCTGCTTTTAACATTTCTAGACCATAGGATTCTAAGTCAATGTCTGCAATTGATTTTAAAGCTTCAGCAGCGTCAATATCTTGTTGTGTACAAGTTGGTGATTTAAATAGTAGGCTATCTGAAATGATAGCAGAAATCATTAAACCAGCAATTTCAGGTTTGATTTCAAATCCGCGTTCTTTGTACATTTTGTATAAGATTGTTGCAGTACAACCTACTGGCTCTGCACGATAATACAATGGTGCTGCAGTTTCAAAGTTTGAAATTCTATGATGATCAACGACATGTTGAATTGATGACTTGTCAATCGTATCAGCACTTTGTTGGAATTCATTATGGTCAACTAAAATAACATTTTGATTATTTAAATCATCGCTAAGTAATTCTGGTGTTTCCACATTAAAATGATCTAATGCATATTGAGTTTCAGGTCCTACTTCACCTAAACGATAAGGTGTTGCGTCTGTATTTCCTGTTTGTTGTTCAAAGTCTGCCATAATAATAGCTGATGAAATTGCATCTGTATCTGGATTTTTATGACCGAAAATATAAGTTTTTGCCATGTTTTAATTCTCCTTAATTTTATATTTAATTTTATTTTATCATGATTTTCTATTGTTATTCTACTTCAGCACCTAATGAATTTTTAAAATGATCTAATGCCCATTGATGTCCTGTTGGATTAAATGAAGCAACACCCTTATGGGAAATTGAAATAGCATATCCCAAATTGTAGGCAGTGATAGCAGTGTGAAGCACGCAAATGTCTGTACATACCCCGACAATTTCTAAATGCGTAATGTTGCGTTCGCGTAACATAATGTCTAAAGGCGTACCACAAAATGAATCATAACGCGTTTTATCTAAATAATGAACATGATCATTAAATAAGATATTTTGATAAATATCATTTACTTTACCGTAGAGTTCTCTTCCAGTGGTGTCTATTATATTATGAGGTGGGAAAAGTTTGTTTTCTGGATGATAACTATTTTCTTCATAATGTAAATCCATAAGAAAAAAGATATTAGCCTGTTTTTTATTATATACTTCAATTCTTTCAACAATATAATTTTCAATTTGTTGCCCAAGAAGGCCACAAGTTAATTTGCCATTATCAGCAACAAAATCATTTGAATAGTCAACAATAATAAGCGCACTATTTTTCATCTAATGTAACACTCCCAAAATTAAGATTATAGTTATTATATACTAAGTACATAAATCATTAAAGGAGCATTTAAAGCGTTTAAAAACTAAATATTAGTTTATTATAAAGTATTAAGTAAGGAGGAAGAGTTGCTAATGATCATTAACGCAATGCACTTTGGATTAAAAGGTAAGCATAAATGGGCAGATACACGTGCGATTCAAAAAGCATTGAAATATGCTAGAAATCACAAAAACACAACAATTTATATTCCTAACGGAGAGTATCATATTCATAGGCCGTTGGTAATATATGACTCAACTACTTTGATATTGGATGATGAAGCAGTATTAAAAAGAGTAGGTAAAGATACTTTATTAAAAAACGGTAGATGGTTGAAATCTTATTATGGATACGAAGGTAATGGTGCAATCTGTATTGCTGGTGGCACACTGGATATGAATGGTTATGACTATCCGTATAACAATACAGCAATGTGCATGGGTCATGCTCAAAATATTCAAATTTTAGACGTAACATTTAAAGATGTTGTTGGAGGTCATGCCATAGATGCATGTGGCATCAATGGATTATATATCAATGGCTGCCAATTTTTAGGATTTAAAGATGACAAAGGGGAAAGATTGTTTTCAGAAGCGGTACAAATTGATATACAAGTAAAAGGCGCATTTCCAAAATTCGGTGCAACGGATGGTACGATAACTAAAAATGTAGTGATTGAAAATTGTTATTTTGGAAATTCGAAAACACCTACAATGGGCGCGTGGAATAGAGCGATAGGATCTCACGCGAGTAGATTTAATCAATTTTATGAAAACATACATATTCGTTTTAATACGTTTGAAGGAATAAATCAATATGCACTGACACCTTTAAAATCAAAAGATACTTTTATTCACGATAATATATTCAAAAATTGTGGGGGCGGTATTCGGTTTTTAGCAGTGAAAGATGGTAAAAATGCGCAAGACCTTACCGGTAAGGTAAGAACAACTCAATCTGGAAGTAATTTATATATTTACCAGAATCATTTTATTGGTCATATGTCTAAAGATGCAATTCGAGTGCAAAGTTACCATAACGTAAAACACAAGAATATATTTATTGCACAGAATTATTTTGATAATAAACATCAAAGACTTTATTTAAAAGATATAGAAAATTTGTATCTATCAGATGAAAAAAATATAAACATTAAAAAAATAAACATAAAATAATGATTCTTTATTTTAGTAGTTCTGAATTAAAACACAATATAAAACATATTGTAATTTAATTGAAATTATATTATCTTAAAGAGTAATAATGTAAGAAAATTCAGAAAACAACTAAAATCGGGGGGAACATTATGAATAACATGAACAAAGGGGAATTTAGACGTTCACATTATTTAACATTTTTTTCTGAAAAAAATAAATCTTATAATGCAGGACAGCTGACAGGATTGATTTTAGGGCCACTATTATTTATTTTGACATTGTTAACTTTTCAACCTGAAAATTTATCTTATAAAGGTGTTTTTGTGTTAGCAATTACAATTTGGATAGCTATTTGGTGGATTACTGAAGCAATACCAATTGCAGCAACTAGTTTATTACCATTAATTTTATTGCCTATTGGTCATGTACTTAGCCCGGAAGAAGTATCTGCTCAGTATGGTAATGATATTATCTTCCTATTTTTAGGTGGATTCATACTAGCTATAGCTATGGAAAGATGGAATTTACATACACGTGTAGCATTAACAATTATCAGTATTTTAGGTACAAGTACTGGAAAAATTTTATTAGGTTTTATGATTGCGACAGGGTTTTTATCTATGTTTGTTTCGAACACTGCAGCTGTGATGATTATGATACCGATAGGTTTAGCAATTATTAAAGAAGCAAATGATTTAAAAGGGGAAGAAATGAATGCTACAAGCATCAATAAATTTGAACAATCATTAGTATTAGCTATCGGATATGCAGGAACAATTGGTGGATTAGGAACTTTGATTGGAACGCCACCACTTATTATTCTAAAAGGGCAATATCAATCAGCATTTGGTGAAGAAATCAGCTTTGCCAAATGGATGGTTGTTGGCGTGCCAACGGTCATTGTGCTATTGATTTTAGTATGGTTATATTTGCGTTATGTTGCATTTAAACATGATATGAAGGAACTGCCAGGCGGTCAAAATTTAATTAGAAAAAAATTAGATGAATTAGGCAAGATGAAATATGAAGAAAAAGTAGTACAAGTAATTTTTATATTGGCAAGTTTATTATGGATTAGTAGAGAATTCTTATTGAAAAATTGGTCGTTCACCTCAGAAGTTGCCGACGGTACGATTGCAATGTTTATAGCTGTATTATTATTCTTAATTCCTGCTAAAAATAAAGCGCAACATACACGTATTATTGATTGGAATGTTGCCAAGGACTTGCCATGGGGCGTGCTCATTTTGTTTGGTGGAGGTTTAGCACTTGCTAAAGGTATTTCAGAGAGCGGTTTAGCCACATGGCTAGGGGAACAATTAAAGTTAATCGAAGGTGTCAGTCCATTAATTATCGTCCTTGTCATTACAATATTTGTGTTATTCTTAACAGAAATAACTTCGAATACAGCTACTGCGACTATGATTTTACCTATTCTTGCTACACTTTCTGTTGCAGTTAATGTACATCCACTACTACTTATGGTGCCGGCTGCTATGGCTGCCAATTGTGCTTATATGTTACCGGTTGGTACACCGCCAAATGCTATTGTATTTGGTACTGGAAAAATTAGTATTAAAAAAATGGCATCAGTTGGATTTTGGGTCAATTTGTTGAGTATTATTGTCATTGTGTTAGTGGTTTATTTCTTAGTACCACCAGTATTAGGTATAGATGTTACCAAGCCTTTACCATTAAAATAACTAAAAGCGTCATAGAGCCTGAGGCATATAAAATGTCTCAGGCTCTATTATTGAAATATATAAGATGATAAGTTTTCGAGTTGGAATTTCAGTAAGTTTTACTTTATTAATTAATCGTGATTTAACTTATTGAAAGACCCAATGACTGTAACTTGAAAATCTAAAGTGTTCAAGATTTTAATGACTTTAGATAATTCTTCCGTCAATCCAGTGTCTGCTTGGACGAAAAAGTGATACATACCTAATTGTGTTTTTAAAGGTCTAGACTCAATCCAAGATAAGTTGATGTTAAAAAGTACAAAGGTATTTAGAATACTTGCTAGTAAACCTGGTTTATCAAATTGCGGTGTGATGAGTAACATTGTATCGCTTGCATTGTCCAAATGTTGCGGCTGGTTACTTACGACTAAAAAACGAGTAACATTGTGAGGGAAATCTTGAATGTTTTGTTCTATAGGTTGGAAACCATAAGTTTCCCCACTACCTAAAGGTGCGATTGCGCCAACTTGGTTAGTTATTTTTTCTAAACTTTGTATTGTGCTATCTACATAATCATATGTGAAGTTATGCTGTTGTATATATTTACTCGTTTGACTAATTGCTGGGCTTATTGAATAAACTTTTGATATATCATTTACTGTAGCATTTTCAGGGCCATATAAAGCAAATTGTATATCTAAATGAATTTCTCCCTGAGCATAAATGTTCTGTTGAGTTAAGGCATCGGCAACAATATTGATTGTACCTTCTATTGAATTTTCGATAGGCACAACAGCAATGCTTTGATCATCTTCTGAGACAGCAGTAACTACTTCATACAAATTAGATTTAGATATATAGTCAAACTCAGACTCTGATTGATATTGTTTTGCCGCTAAATATGAAAATGTTCCTTTTGGACCTAAATAATATAATTTCATTTGACGTTACCCCTTAAATATATGTGTTAATTTTAAAAATTAATGGAAAGGACACCCAGAAGCAGATGATTGCTTTTTATAATAGAAATTTGGTTCTCTCATCTCGTTTTTATATCCATGATGGTAATTAGATACTAGCGTTGGAGATAAAGAGGGTGCTAACCAAGACCATTTACCAGTTACATCTCTTCCATTCTTGCGTTCATTTTTTTCAAATCTTTCAAATTGTTTTGACGCGGTTAAATGATCAACCATTGACACGCCCTCATTTTTAAATGAATGATATACTGCATAATTCAATTCAACTAATGTTCTATCTTTATTAAAAGAATTATTCTTTAGTGTATCAAATTCAAAAGCTTCTGCAACGGTTTCTAGTAAATTATAGCGATATGAATCCGTAAAATTACGCACAGCAATTTCATTTACCATATACCAACCATTGAATGGTGCGGTTGGATATGTGATTCCACCAATTTTCAAGTCCATGCTAGATATAATTGGTACGGCATACCATTTTAATCCAAGCTTTGCTAATTTTGGAAAACGGTCATGTGTAATGGGTACTTCCTTAATTAATTCAGGTTGATAATTATGAAATTTTAATGTTTCCCCAGGAATTTTATAAATTAAAGGTAAAATATCAAAATCAGTATGATTGCTTGTCCACCCTAAATGTTCTGCTAATTGAGTGATTTTTATTTCAGCAGGGTCGCCAACATCTTCATATCCAGCATATCTGATGAGTTGATTATTAAATATTTTTGGTGGGTTTTGAGCGGCAAAAATAGTGATACATGGTTTGATTTTTCCATCATTTGTTGCAAATTGAATATGATTTTCTATTGCGTCTATAAATTCGTGTTCTGACTGAATATGTCTTGCATCTTTGACAGTTAAAGCATCCCAGAATGCACGACCTATACAACGATTTGAATTTCTCCATGCCATCTTAGCACCATATACAAGTTCTTCATTAGTATGTTCATACGTACCTGTTAAGTTGATTTGTGTTTCTATCTGATTTAGTCGTTTTAATATAATATTTTCATTATAATTTAATTCTTTATACATTGTTTGAATAAATGATTTAGCTTCATTTAACATATAAAACACCTCGCACATATTATACGGCATTTTTTCTATTTTTAATGCTTAACTGTGTAATTGTCATGATTTTGTCGCTACTATTTTGAATTTACTACTAACTAAATAATTAATAAATAACAAAATTATATTTAATAATGTGCTGAGTTATAATTGAAGTAATATAGATAAATTTGTTTCAGATATAAACGTTTAATTTTTTGTGTTAAACTAATGAAAAAGCCGATAGGAGAGATAGCGGTGTACCAATTTGAGGATGATACTTTAGTATTACATAATGATTTATATCAAATAAATATGGCGGAGAGTTATTGGAATGATGGTATTCATGAGAGATACGCTGTATTTGATTTATATTTTAGAAATATGCCCTTCAACAGTGGTTATGCAGTGTTTAATGGATTAAAAAGAGTTATAGCTTATATTAATAACTTTCATTTTTCAGAATCGGATATTAAATATTTAAAATCTATTGGTTATCAAGAAGACTTTTTGGAATATTTAAAAGATATGAAATTTACTGGTAATATTCGTTCTATGCAAGAAGGAGAATTATGCTTTGGTAATGAACCTTTATTAAGAGTTGAAGCACCACTCATCCAAGCGCAATTAATTGAAACGATGTTGTTAAATATCGTGAATTTTCACACGTTAATTACTACGAAAGCAAGTAGAATAAAACAAGTAGCGCCCAATGACACATTAATGGAATTTGGAACAAGACGTGCACAAGAAGCGGATGCTGCTTTGTGGGGTGCAAGAGCAGCATATATTGGTGGATTTGATTCAACTAGTAATGTGCGTGCAGGAAAACTTTTTGGTATACCAGTATCAGGGACACATGCGCATGCAATGGTTCAAACATATGGTGATGAATATATTGCATTTAAAAAATATGCAGAACGTCATAAAGATTGCGTGTTCTTAGTTGATACTTTTCATACCTTGAAATCTGGTGTGCCAACAGCGATTAAAGTGGCTAAAGAACTTGGTGATGAAATTAACTTTATTGGTATACGTTTAGATTCTGGTGATATTGCTTATTTATCAAAAGAAGCACGTCGCATGTTAGATGAGGCTGGGTTCACTAAGACTAAAATTATTGCATCAAATGACTTAGATGAGCAAACAATTACAAGTTTGAAATCGCAAGGTGCAAAGGTCGATTCATGGGGAGTTGGTACTAAATTAATTACTGGTTACGACCAGCCAGCCTTAGGTGCTGTATATAAACTTGTGGCAGTTGAAGATGCTTCAGGGAATTATGTAGACCGAATAAAGTTATCTAACAATGCAGAAAAAGTAACAACACCAGGTAAGAAAAATGTGTATCGCATTATTAATAAGAAAACCAACAAAGCTGAGGGTGACTACATAACGTTAGCGCATGAAGATCCTTATGATGAGTCGCCACTTAAATTATTCCATCCTGTTCATACGTATAAGATGAAATTTATAAAGTCTTTTATAGCTAAACCATTACATCATGATATTTTTAAAGCTGGTGAACTCGTTTATGATTTACCGAGCGAAAAGGAAGCACAAAACTATTTGACGGAAAGTCTTTCATATTTATGGGATGAAAACAAACGTCACCTTAATCCACAAGAGTATCCGGTTGATTTAAGTACAGAATGTTGGGAAAATAAACACAAACGTATATTTGAAGTGGCAGAACATGTGAAGGAGATGGAAGAAGAAAATGAATGAAATTCAAGATATTATCGTTAGAGAAATGAAAGTCAAACCCAACATTGATAGCAAATTAGAAACACGTAATATTGTTCAATTTATAAAAAATTACATCCAATCTCATTCATTTATCAAATCCTTGGTTTTAGGCATTTCAGGAGGACAAGATTCGACTTTAGCTGGTAAGCTGTGTCAAATTGCAGTAAATGAATTAAAGGAAAAGGATATTGATTGTCAATTTATTGCGGTTAAACTACCATATGGCGAACAAAAAGATGCAGATGAAGTTGAAGATGCTTTGAAGTTTATACAACCAGATCGAACAATTACGGTTAACATTAAACCTGCTGTAGATCAAAGTGTACAATCGTTAAAAGAAGCTGGAATTACGCTGACTGATTTCCAAAAAGGGAATGAAAAAGCACGTGAGCGTATGAAAGTACAATTTTCGATTGCATCAAATAAGCAAGGTATCGTAGTGGGAACCGATCACTCAGCGGAAAACTTAACAGGATTTTTTACAAAATATGGTGATGGTGCAGCGGATATTGCCCCGTTATTTGGTCTGGATAAACGTCAAGGACGACAAATCTTAGCGTATTTAGATGCACCAGCACATTTATATGAAAAAATACCAACGGCTGACTTAGAAGAAGATAAACCACAGCTACCAGACGAAGAAGCACTTGGTGTTAGTTATGCTCAAATAGATGATTATTTAGAAGGTAAACAAGTGCCAAAAGAAGCAAAAGCTATAATAGAAAATCATTATATTAAAAATGCACATAAAAGAGAATTAGCTTACACAAGATATACATGGCCAAAGAATCAAACAGATTTCGAATGATTTTAGTGACAAAATAATAAGTTACTGATAAAATAATTTGGATTTAATGAGAAAGAAAGGAAAATGAACATGTCAGTAATCACATCTAATCCATGGTTAATGGTTTTAGCTATTTTTATTATTAATGTTGCTTACGTAACTTGTTTGACAATAAGAACGATATTAACACTCAAGGGTTATCGTTATGTTGCAGCAGTTGTAAGTTTCTTAGAGGTTTTAGTATATGTAATTGGTTTGGGAATGGTGATGTCTAGTTTAGACCAAATTCAAAATGTCTTTGCATATGCTTTTGGATTTTCAATCGGTATTATTGTAGGCATGAAAATTGAAGAGAAATTAGCACTTGGCTATACAGTTGTGAATGTTACTTCATCTGAATATGAATTAGATTTACCAAAGCAATTAAGAGATTTAGGTTATGGCGTTACGCATAATACTGCTTATGGTAGAGATGGTACGAGGTTAATTTTACAAATATTAACACCAAGACGCTTTGAATTAAAATTAATAGAAACAATTAAGCAAATTGATGAAAAAGCGTTTATCATTGCATACGAACCAAGAACAATTCACGGTGGTTTTTGGGTTAAAGGTGTGCGCAGTAAGAAACTTAAACAATATGATCCAGATAAAGTGGAAAGTATATGAAAAAGCAGCAAAAGTTTAAAGTAGAAGAAAACGAAACGGTACAAGATTGTTTGCAACGTATGCGAGATGCTGGATATATGCCTATTAAACGCTTTGAAAAGCCGATTTATAAAGAAAATAAAGATGGTGAATACGAAGTATATAGACAAGAAATTCAATTTGTTGGTAAATTAATAGAATAATTGTTCCAAAATAGCTAAGAAATCAGATATGAATTAGTGCTAGATATATAAGTGTAATCGTTGACAGAGATAAAAAATCTCAGGTCAACGATTTTTTTAATCATGTTGTTCCATTTTGATATAGATTGATAAATTTTTTGAGTAGAATAAGGTTTTTCTGCACGCCTTTTGATAAAACGTGTTAAAATTTCTGTAAGAAGATAGAAAAGACTTATACATTTATGGTCAATTCTGTTAAACTAATAATGACAAGATTAAACACGAACTTTAACCGTATTTTTTGAATAAATGTACATGTTTTTGGAGTTTGTGGACTAAAACTTACGCAAGATAGGAGCTTATTTCAATGATAGAACGTTATTCTAGAGAAGAAATGTCTAATATTTGGACGGATCAAAATCGCTATGAAGCTTGGTTAGAAGTAGAAATACTGGCATGTGAAGCTTGGAGTAAATTAGGTGATATACCTGCTGAAGATGTATTGAAAATTCGCCAGAATGCAAAGGTTGATGTTAACCGAGCAAAAGAAATTGAAGAAGAAACACGACACGATGTCGTTGCATTTACAAGACAAGTATCAGAGACATTAGGTGAAGAGCGTAAATGGGTTCACTACGGTTTAACATCAACTGATGTAGTTGACACTGCATTAAGTTATGTTATTAAACAAGCAAACGATATTATTGAAAAAGATTTAGAAAGATTTATTGATGTTTTAGCCCAAAAAGCTAAAAATTATAAGTATACTTTAATGATGGGGCGCACACACGGTGTACATGCGGAACCTACAACATTTGGTGTTAAGATGGCATTATGGTATACAGAAATGAAACGTAATTTAGAGCGTTTTAAACGTGTGAGAAAAGAAATAGAAGTCGGTAAAATGAGTGGTGCAGTAGGTACCTTTGCGAACATCCCACCCGAAATTGAAGCGCATGTTTGTGAAAATTTAGGTTTGGATGCAGCAGCTGTTTCTACTCAGACATTACAACGTGATCGTCATGCATATTATATAGCTACCTTAGCGTTGATTAGCACTTCTATGGAAAAATTTGCAGTGGAAATACGTAATTTACAAAAAACTGAAACAAGAGAAGTAGAAGAAGCTTTTGCTAAAGGTCAAAAAGGTTCGTCAGCAATGCCACATAAACGTAATCCAATTGGTTCAGAAAATATCACTGGTATTGCGCGTGTTATCAGAGGATATATTACGACAGCATATGAAAATGTAGCTTTATGGCATGAGAGAGATATTTCGCATTCATCTGCAGAAAGAATCATGCTACCAGATGTAACGATAGCTTTAGATTACGGATTAAACAGATTTACAAATATTGTAGAAAGACTTACTGTATTTGAAGATAATATGTTAGCAAATATCGATAAAACATTTGGTCTTATTTATTCACAACGCGTATTACTAGCGCTGATAAATAAAGGTTTAGCACGCGAAGCGGCATACGATAAAGTACAGCCAAAAGCGATGACATCTTGGGAAACAAAAACACCGTTTAGAACGTTAATTGAACAAGATACAACTATTACAGATTTATTAAGCACTGAAGAATTAGACGAATGCTTTAATCCAAAACATCATTTAAACCAAGTTGATACGATTTTTAGCCGTGCAGGATTAGAATAATTGAAATTTACTGATGAAATCGTTACACTTTAATGTATTAGCACGTTGAATTAAGATTAAAATGAAAGTACAGGGGTTGTTTTTAATGCAAATAGAAAAATTAAGAGGAAAAGCATTAGATGAATTATTTGATGCAATTCTTACATTAGAAAACAGAGAAGAATGTTACCAATTCTTTGACGATTTATGTACAGTTAATGAAATCCAGTCGTTATCTCAACGATTGCAAGTCGCAAAAATGATTAAGCAAGGTTATACTTATGCGACGATTGAACAAGAGTCCGGTGCTTCAACTGCAACAATTTCTCGTGTTAAAAGATCTTTACAATGGGGAAATGATGCTTACACAATCATTCTAGACCGCATGAATATTGAAACGACCGATTAATTAACAATTCTATATACTATAGCGAAGTGTAATTTTAATGATTTCATTTGAAAAGCTGTTAGCAAAGAAACCTTCTTTGCTGACAGTTTTTTTGTTGTTAATTTAAAGTGTATTGATAAAATAGAAATAAGGCTTTAAATTTTTTGAATATATTTAGCGAGAAACATGATTAACTTATGATTTATTTGTCATGTTAAAATACATTATAAAATCCTATATCGTTTTAGAACTCAGTGGTTAAAAATGATATAATCAAAAGTATGCTAAAAAAAGGAGTAACATATCATGTATGACATTAAAAAGTGGAAACATATTTTCAAATTAGATCCTGCCAAGTCTATTTCTGATGAAGATTTAGATGCAATATGTATGTCTCAAACCGATGCAATTATGATCGGTGGAACAGATGATGTTACTGAAGATAATGTTATTCAATTGATGAGTAGGGTGAGGAGATATCCTTTACCTCTAGTTTTTGAAATTTCCAATATAGAAAGTGTTATGCCTGGATTTGACTTTTATTTCGTACCGACTGTATTGAATAGTACAAATGTAAAATATCATAACGGCATACTTTTAGAAGCATTGAAATCTTTTGGACACGTCATTGATTTTGAAGAGGTTGTTTTTGAAGGATATGTTGTCATGAATCCTGAAAGCAAAGTAGCACAAGTTACACAAGCTGAAACAAATTTAACAGATGAAGATATTGAAGCATATGCTCAAATGGTTAATGAAATGTATAAATTACCAGTCATGTACCTTGAATATAGTGGTACATATGGAGATGTTGAAAAGGTTAAGACAGCTGCAAATATGTTAAGTGATACACAACTATTTTATGGTGGTGGCATTAGTAATCAAGAAGAAGCTGAAGAAATGGCTTCGATTGCTGATACGATTATCGTTGGTGATATCGTTTATAAAGATATTAAAAGCGCATTAAAAACAGTTAAGATAAAGGAGTCACATAAATGAATGCATTAGTAAATAAGATGAATGATGAACAAAGCTTAGCAGTACGCACTACAGAAGGGCCATTACTTATTATGGCGGGTGCAGGTTCAGGCAAAACACGTGTTTTAACTCATCGTATAGCTTACTTGCTTGATGAAAAAGACGTATCTCCATACAACATTCTAGCGATTACTTTTACAAACAAGGCAGCAAAAGAAATGAAAGCACGTGTGGAAGCTTTAGTCGGTGAACCAGCTCAAGTTATATGGATGTCAACGTTCCACTCAATGTGTGTAAGAATACTGAGAAGAGATGCAGATAGAATTGGCATTGAACGTAATTTTACTATTATTGACCCAACCGATCAAAAATCAGTTATCAAAGATGTATTGAAGAATGAAAATATAGATAGTAAAAAGTTCGAACCGAGAATGTTTATAGGTGCTATAAGTAATTTAAAAAACGAATTGAAAACGCCAGAAGATGCTCAAAAAGAAGCTGACACTTATCATGAGCAAATGATTGCTACAGTATATAAAGGATATCAAAGACAGTTATCAAGAAACGAAGCATTGGATTTTGATGATTTAATCATGGTTACAATTCGATTATTTGAACGTGTGCCAGATGTTTTAGAATTTTATCAAAATAAATTCCAATACATACACGTCGACGAGTACCAAGACACAAACAAAGCACAATATACATTAGTTAATCTTTTAGCGTCTAAATTTAAAAACTTATGCGTAGTTGGAGATTCTGATCAATCTATTTATGGTTGGCGTGGCGCTGATATTCAGAACATACTTTCCTTTGAAGAAGATTATCCTGAAGCTAAAACGATATTTTTAGAACAAAATTATCGTTCAACTAAAAATATATTAAATGCAGCTAATGAAGTAATCAAAAATAATTCAGAGCGTAAACCTAAAGGATTATGGACAGGTAATACATCCGGAGATAAAATTCACTACTACGAAGCTACTACCGAGCGAGATGAAGCTGAATATGTAGTCAAAGAAATTATGAAACAACAACGCAACGGAAAAAAATTCAAAGATATGGCTATCTTGTATCGTACTAATGCACAATCTCGTGTGTTAGAAGAGACATTTATGAAATCTAATATGCCTTACACAATGGTCGGTGGTCAAAAATTCTATGACCGAAAAGAAATTAAAGACCTACTTAGTTATTTGAGAATAATAGCCAATAGTAATGATGATATAAGTTTACGCCGTGTAATAAATGTGCCAAAACGCGGTGTTGGACCTTCGACAGTAGATAAAATTCAGGCCTATGCTGCTCAAAACGATATAAGTATGTTTGACGCGCTAGCAGAAGTGGATTTTATAGGCTTATCTAAAAAAGTTACGCAAGCATGTATTACTTTTTATGACATGATACAGAACTTAATTAAACAACAGGAATTTTTAGAGATTACTGAAATTGTTGAAGAGGTATTAGTTAAATCAGGTTATCGTGAGATGTTGGAACGAGAACAAACATTAGAATCAAGAAGTAGATTAGAAAATATAGATGAATTTATGTCAGTGCCTAAAGATTACGAAGAGAATACCCCATTAGAAGAACAGTCATTAATCAACTTTTTGACAGACTTATCTTTAGTTGCAGATATAGATGAAGCGCAAATAGATGATGGTATAACGTTGATGACAATGCACTCAGCAAAAGGACTAGAGTTTCCTATTGTATTTATAATGGGGATGGAAGAATCATTATTCCCACATATAAGAGCAATAAAAAGTGATGATGATCATGAAATGCAAGAAGAAAGAAGAATTTGTTATGTTGCGATTACACGTGCTGAAGAAACGTTATATTTAACGCATGCAACTTCAAGAATGCTTTTTGGAAGACCACAGTCCAATATGGCTTCAAGGTTCTTGAAAGAAATACCTGAAGATTTATTAGAAAACGAAAATAAAGCACGAGCTACGGCACAAGGAAATCGATTTAAATCTGCAACCAAACAACCTGAAAAAAGAGGTTATAGTAAACGTGTTACTTCTTCTGAAAAAGCACAACAATCAACGGATTGGCATGTTGGTGACAAAGTTATTCATAAATCATGGGGTGAAGGCATGGTGAGCAATGTTAATGAAAAAAATGGTTCAGTTGAACTAGATATTATCTTTAAATCTGAAGGACCTAAACGTTTGCTTGCTCAATTTGCACCTATTGAAAAGAAAGGGGAATAAAGCGTGGCTGACTTACAATCGCGTGTCGATGCATTACATCAATTGCTAAATCAATATAGCTATGAATATTATGTACAAGATAATCCTTCAGTACCAGATAGTGAATATGATAAACTTTTGCACGAATTGATAGATATTGAGGCAAACTATCCAGAGTATCAAACAGTTGATTCACCTACAGTAAGGGTAGGTGGCTCAGCTCAATCAACGTTTGAAAAGGTAAATCATGATACACCGATGCTGAGTTTAGGAAATGCTTTTAATGAAGAAGATTTAAGAAAATTTGATCAACGTATACGTGAGCAAATTGATCAAGTTGAATATATGTGCGAGTTGAAAATAGATGGTTTGGCTGTGTCTCTCAAGTACGAAAATGGTAGGTTCGTACAAGGTTTGACACGTGGTGATGGTACTACAGGCGAAGATATTACCGAAAACTTAAGAACGATACATGCGATACCATTAAAGATTAATGAAGCCAGAACATTTGAAGTTCGCGGTGAAGCATATATGCCTAGAAAATCATTCTTTGATTTAAACGAAGCCAAAGCACAAAATGACGAACAACCATTTGCTAATCCAAGAAATGCAGCTGCTGGTTCACTGCGCCAATTAGATTCCAAACTTGCAGCAAAGAGAAAACTAAGTGTTTTCCTATATAGTGTGAATGACTTTACACAATTTAATGCTCATACACAAAGTGAAGCTTTAGATGAATTAGATAAATTAGGTTTTAAAACAAATAAAGAACGAGAACGTGCTCAAACTATAGAAGAAGTATTCGACTATATTGAAAAATGGACGGAAGCGCGGGAACAGTTGCCATATGATATTGATGGCATTGTTATTAAAGTGAATGATTTAGATCAACAAGATGAGCTTGGCTATACACAAAAATCTCCGCGTTGGGCAATTGCATATAAGTTCCCTGCTGAAGAAGTCATGACAGATTTATTAGATATTGAACTTAGTATTGGTAGAACAGGCGTCGTTACACCTACGGCCATACTTGAGCCAGTAAAAGTAGCGGGAACGACAGTTTCTAGAGCTTCTTTACATAATGAAGATTTAATTCATGAAAAGGATATCCGAATTGGCGATAGTGTAGTAATTAAAAAGGCTGGCGATATCATACCAGAAGTTATAAAAAGCGTTTTAGATCGTCGACCGGAAAATGCTGAAGTTTATCACATGCCAACACATTGTCCTAGTTGTGATCATGAACTAGTTAGAATAGAAGGGGAAGTAGCATTAAGATGCATCAATCCAAAATGCCAAGCACAACTCGTTGAAGGTATGATTCATTTTGTATCACGACAAGCAATGAATATAGATGGTTTAGGTACTAAAATTATTCAACAACTTTATGAAAATGAAAAAATAAAAGATGTTGCTGATATATTTTACTTAACTAAAGACGATTTGCTACCATTAGAGAGAATGGGTGAGAAGAAAGTCAACAATCTATTAAATGCGATTGAACATTCTAAAACAAACTCATTGGAACATTTACTATTTGGTTTAGGAATCAGACACCTAGGGGTCAAAGCGAGCCAAGTCATTGCTGAAAAATATGGAACGATGGATCATTTATTTGATGTTACTGAAGAATCATTAATTGAAATTTATGATGTTGGTCAAAAATTAGCACAATCATTAGTCACTTATTTAGAAAATGAAGATATCCGTGCACTTATTAATAAATTAAAGGAAAAACATGTTAATATGACTTACAAAGGTGTCAAAACAACTGAGTTAGAAGGTCATCCAGAATTTATTAATAAGACCATTGTATTAACTGGTAAGTTATATCAAATGACAAGAAATGAAGCTTCAAAATGGTTAGAATTGCAAGGTGCTAAAGTTACAAATAGTGTTACTAAAAAGACAGATCTAGTAATTGCTGGAGAAGACGCTGGTTCAAAACTTACAAAAGCCGAAAAATTTGGCACAGAAGTTTGGACGGAGGATGACTTTGTCCAGAAACAAAAAGAAATAGAGGGATAGAGGAGATAATGCATGAAAAGAACGATTATACTATTCATCTCAGCAATTTTTCTATTATCAGCATGTGGAAATGATGATAATGAAAAAAGTAAAGAACAACCTGATGACAATAAACAGCAAGAAAAATCCGGTTCAGTAAAAGAAATCGCTACTGATAAACATGTTCAAGGTAATAATTATAGAACGATTTTACCATTTAAAGAAAGCCAAGCACGTGGTTTATTACAAGATAACATGGCAAATAGTTATAATGGGGAAGATTTCGAAAACGGCCTCTTAGAATTGAGTAAACAAGTTTTTCCAACTGACGATTATTTATATCAAGATGGTCAGTACTTAGATAAAGATACGATTAATGCTTATTTAGATCCAAAATATACTAAATCTGAAGTAGATGAGATGGATGAAGATGAACGAAAAGAAAAGAAAGCGAATGAGAATTTAGGTCTAAATCCATCTCATAATGGAGAAACAGATCCAGAAAAAATTGCTGAAGAATCACCTGCGTATCTTTCAAATATTTTAGAACAAGATTTTTATGCTAGTGGTGATACTAAAGGTAAGGAAATTAAAGGTATGACTATCGGACTAGCTATGAATAGTACATATTACTATCAAAAAGAAAAAGATGGCGAAACCTATAGTAAAAAATTAGATGACAAAGAAATTAAAAAACAAGGTAAGCAAATGGCAGGAGAAATTTTGTCGAGAGTCAGAGAAAATAAAGATTTGAAAGACATACCAATACACTTTGCAATTTATAAACAAACTGGTGAAAATTCAATTGTTCCAGGTGAATTTATTGCTGGTACGACAGTTGAAGACGGCAAGACGCGTATTAATGAATGGAAAGATATAAATCAAACTACAGCATTGTTACCTTCTGATGAAGCAGGGGAAATTGATGAAAATTTAAATAATAATTTTAAGCAATTTAATGATAATTTACAGACGTATTTTAACAACTTTACTCAAGCAGTGGGTACAGTTAAATTCGATAATAAAAAAGCAAAACAATTAACAGTTGATGTACCGATTGATTATTATGGTGAAGCAGAAACAATTGGTATCACACAATACATCACTGAACAAGCAGAGAAATACTTTGATGATATTGACGAATATGAAATTCGCATAAAAGATGGTAACAAAGCAAAAGCTTTAATCAGTAAAACTGAAGATGACAAAGATCCACAAGTTCATATTTATAAAAACAATAATTAGTATACGTTTTCTCGATAAAAGCCACTCTATGTAATCACGTTATGTGTTACAAGAGTGGCTTTTTAGTATCAATTTATAGTGAGAGCGTTGCGATTCGATTATTCTTTAACCATTTCTTTAACTTTATTTAAATCGTGCTCTACAAATTCACCAGGTTTTTTAGTAATTTTACTTACTAGATAAGTAACTATCACACTTGCTAGAAAACCAGGTATTATTTCATACATACCAAATATTTCATTTACTGATGCTAGCGGTTTAACCCAAGCAATCCACACAATAACGACTAAAGCTCCTGTAATCATACCACTCAGCGCGCCAGCGTGAGACAACCCTTTCCAGTATAGTGAGAAAATCACTAACGGGCTGAACGCTGCGCCAAATCCTGCCCAAGCATTACCGACAAGGTTTAAAATTGTATCATTTGGTGACCATGCAATCCAAATTGCAATAATTGCAACTAGTAAAACAGATAGTCGTCCAATCATTACAAACTCTTTTTCGTGAGTTTTTGCTTTCGCTTCACCACGAATAAGTTTATAAAAATCTTCAGTTAATGAACTAGAAGTCACTAATAACTGAGATGAAATTGTGCTCATAATAGCTGCCAAGATAGCTGCCAACAAGAAACCGCCTACAAGAGGGTGGAATAAAATTTGGCTCATAATGATAAAGAGTGTCTCTGGATCTTCCATTTTAATGTGGTATTGAGGTATAAATGCGATACCTGTTAGGCCTACAGCAACTGCGCCTAAGAGACCAATAACCATCCAGCTAATACCTAAACGTCTTGCTTTTGGTAAAAGTTTATGTGTTTTAATGGACATAAACCGAACAATAATATGTGGTTGACCAAAATACCCCAATCCCCAGGCAAATAATGAAATAATACCTAAAAACGTTGTCCCTTTAAACAAATCCATATTGGTAGGTTTCATAGCTGCTACTTCGCTAAAAGTATCCAAACCGTTGAGTTTTATAAGTGCTACAATAGGAACCATTACCATTGCGATTAACATAATTACACCTTGGAAGAAATCCGTAATGGATACAGCTAAATACCCACCAAAGAACGTATAAAAAATTACTATTGCTGCAACTATGATAAGTCCCCAATGATAGTTTAAACCAAAAGCACTTTCAAATAATTTTCCACCAGATACAAACCCAGAATGTGTATATAAAGTGAAAAACACAACAATAATTAGACCTGAAATTATTTTTATGTAATTTTTACGGTCATTGAGTCGATTTTTAAAAAAGTCTGGCAGGGTGATAGCGTCTCCTGCAATTTCAGTATAAATGCGGAGTCGAGGTGCAACTACAAAATAGTTAATATAAGCGCCGAGTGATAAACCGATTGTAATCCACATTGCTGATAAACCAGTGCTATACACAGATCCAGGGAGACCCATAATCATCCATCCACTCATATCGGATGCACCTGCTGATAAGGCAGTTACGTAAGGGCCAATACTTCTACCTCCCAGCATAAATTCACTTAAATTACCTGTTGATTGTTTGTAACCATAATAGCCAATAACTAATAAAATGATAAAATAAATGATAATCATAATATACGTTTGCCAAGTAACGTGAACTTGATTAGCTAAAGATGTACCTAGAATAAACATAATACTTCAACTCCCTTATCCCCAGAATATTAAATTGTGTTACATGAATTATTATACAATGTAATTTATAAATAGAGTAGATTTATTTTTATTTTTTTGAAATATTTAGCTCAATGACAAAAATGAAAGTGCTTACAAAACATAGAATGATATTACGCACTTTATAAAATTTATGATTTATTATGCAATAATTGTTATTAATACTATGAAAATTGTATATATTGTTTTTGAAACATATTTAAGTTACATAATTACAAATGTTTTACCAAACGGAACTTAATTAAAATATGGTTATTTATTGTTATTGTTGAAAAGTTTAGATTTTTGTTTGAAATTTTGATACAATTTTATAATGAATGAGTAAAAAGGAGGCTTTTATTTAATGGCTAAAGTTACACGTGAAGAGGTAGAGCATATTGCTAATTTAGCTAGACTTCAAATATCTGAAGAAGAAACAATTGAAATGCAAGATACATTAGAAAGTATTTTAAATTTTGCTAATCATATAGATACAGCAGACACTAGCTCAATTGAGCCAACTTATCACGTATTAGATTTACAAAACGTGTTAAGAGAAGATAAAGCAATCGAGGGCATTCCTCAAGAGCTTGCATTAAAAAATGCTAAAGAGACGGAAGATGGACAGTTCAAGGTACCATCTATCATGAATGAGGAGGACGCTTAAGATGACCATCCGTTATGAATCTGTGGAAAATTTAATTACATTAATAAAAAATAAAGAAATTAAACCTTCACAAATAGTGAACGATATCTATGATGCAATTGAAGAAACTGATCCAACAATTAATTCATTTCTTGCATTAGATAAAGACAATGCTATTAAAAAAGCACAAGAATTAGATGAGTTACAAGCCAAAGACCAAATGGAAGGCAAACTATTTGGTATTCCAATGGGAATTAAAGACAATATTATTACTGAAGGTGTAGAAACAACTTGCGCTAGTAAAATGCTAGAAGGATTTGTACCTATTTATGAATCTACAGTAATGAATAAATTACGCAATGAACAAGCTATTTTAATTGGAAAACTAAACATGGATGAATTTGCAATGGGAGGTTCTACAGAAACTTCTTATTTCAAGAAAACGTTAAATCCATTTGATCACACGGCTGTTCCTGGTGGTTCATCTGGTGGTTCAGCAGCAGCTGTTGCAGCGGGATTAGTACCTTTTAGTTTAGGTTCAGATACTGGTGGCTCAATTCGTCAACCTGCAGCTTATTGCGGTATTGTAGGTTTAAAACCAACTTATGGTCGTGTATCACGTTTTGGTTTAGTAGCATTTGCGTCTTCATTAGACCAAATTGGGCCGCTAACGCGCAATGTTAAGGACAATGCTTTAGTATTAGAAGCAATTACTGGTTTAGATGAAAATGACAGTACGAGTGCACCTGTAGAAGATGCAGATTTTACATCTGATATTGGTAAAGATATTCAAGGCCTTAAAGTGGCATTACCAAAAGAATATCTCGGTGAAGGTATATCTGATGAAGTGAAAGCATCTGTAAAAAAAGCTGTTGAAACATTGAAAGAACTAGGTGCTACAGTAGAAGAAGTTTCATTACCGAATACGAAATATGGCATTCCTTCTTATTATGTAATCGCATCATCTGAAGCATCCTCAAACTTATCACGTTTTGATGGTATCAGATACGGTTATCATTCTCCAGAAGCAAATTCACTAGAAGAATTATATAAAATGTCAAGAAGTGAAGGATTTGGTGAAGAGGTTAAGCGTCGTATTTTCCTTGGCACATTTGCACTAAGTTCAGGATACTATGATGCGTTCTATAAGAAATCACAAAAAGTTAGAACATTAATAAAAAACGATTTTGATCGTATTTTTGATAACTATGATGTTGTAGTTGGGCCAACAACACCAACAACTGCATTTAATATAGGTGAAGAAATCGATGATCCACTTACAATGTATGCGAATGACTTACTAACAACACCAGTTAACTTAGCTGGCTTGCCAGGTATATCTATTCCTTGTGGTAAAGCGAATGGACGTCCAATTGGTTTGCAATTTATTGGTAAACCTTTTGATGAGAAAACATTATATCGTGTCGCTTTCCAATATGAATCAAAATTTAATTTGCATAATGAATACGAAAATTTATAAGGAGTGGAAATCATGCATTTTGAAACAGTTATTGGACTAGAGGTCCATGTTGAGTTAAAAACAGAATCTAAAATGTTTTCTCCATCGCCAGCACATTTTGGAGCGAAACCTAACTCAAACACAAACGTAATTGATTTGGCTTACCCTGGAGTACTACCAGTTGTCAACAGACGTGCCGTTGATTGGGCGATGAGAGCGTCAATGGCATTAAATATGGATATTGCAACAGAATCAAAATTTGATCGAAAAAACTATTTCTATCCAGATAATCCTAAAGCATATCAAATTTCACAATTTGATCAGCCAATAGGTGAAAATGGTTATATTGATATTGAAGTAGATGGTGAAACAAAACGCATAGGTATCACACGCTTACACATGGAAGAAGATGCTGGTAAATCAACACATAAAGATGGTTATTCATTAGTTGACTTAAATAGACAAGGTACACCATTGATTGAAATTGTGTCTGAGCCAGATATTCGTTCACCACAAGAAGCATATGCATACTTAGAAAAATTACGTTCAATTATTCAATATACTGGTGTTTCAGATTGTAAAATGGAAGAAGGTTCACTGCGTTGTGATGCCAATATTTCATTACGTCCATATGGTCAAGCAGAGTTCGGAACAAAAGCAGAACTGAAAAATCTAAACTCATTTACTTATGTACGTAAAGGGTTAGAATATGAAGAAAAACGTCAAGAAGAAGAATTGTTGAATGGTGGAGAAATCTTACAAGAAACAAGACGATTTGATGAATCTACGGGTAAAACAATTCTTATGCGTGTGAAAGAAGGATCAGACGATTACCGTTACTTCCCAGAACCAGATATCGTACCTTTATATGTTGACGATGAGTGGAAAGAACGCGTACGTCAAACAATTCCTGAATTACCAGATGAAAGAAAAGAAAAATACGTGAATCAATTTGGTTTACCAGCATATGATGCACACGTGATTACATTAACAAAAGAAATGTCTGATTTCTTTGAAGGTGCCGTAGCAGAAGGTGCTGATGTAAAATTAACTTCCAACTGGTTAATGGGTGGCGTTAACGAGTACTTGAATAAACATCAAATAGAATTATTAGATACAAAACTCACACCACAAAATCTTGCTGGTATGATTAAATTAATTGAAGATGGCACAATGAGCAGTAAAATCGCTAAAAAAGTTTTCCCAGAACTAGCTGAAAATGGTGGAGATGCAAAACAAATTATGGAAGATAAAGGTTTAGTTCAAATCTCTGACGAAGCGACACTTCTTAAATTTGTAAATGAAGCATTAGACAATAATCCACAATCAGTTGAAGACTATCAAAATGGTAAGGGTAAAGCAATGGGCTTCTTAGTTGGTCAAATTATGAAAGCTTCAAAAGGTCAAGCTAACCCACAATTAGTGAATCAACTATTAAAACAAGAATTAGATAAAAGATAACAAAATCATTTGCATTTTGAACAGTTATAATCTAATTAATGAGTAACCGAGAAATAAACAGCTTGGATAAAGTATTAAACGTCAATTTCTATAACAAAATAGGAATTGACGTTTTTTTATAAAACTTTAAGCGCACATTGAACTACTACTTTTTAATGTAATTTTATAAATTGCTGAATTCAATGAAATAATATGTGTGAAATATTATAAGAACGAACGATATATCAGGCAAGCATTATTCACAGTCAAAATCTTAAATTTAAAATATAAGAGCGCTAATTTAAATTATGGATAGTGCCATGTTTTGATAATAGGAATGGAAGTTTCAATTTCTTTAATATTAAGTAGTATATTATATTTTCTTTTTGAAAATAGCCTAAATGCTTTTATCATTTAACTAAATCATTTAATATATATACTGAGTATAAAAAGTTGAGGGATAAAATATGAGAAAACGAGCTAGAATCATTTATAACCCAACATCTGGTAAAGAATTGTTTAAACGAACATTGCCAGATGTGTTAATAAAATTAGAAAAGGCCGGTTTTGAAACGAGTGCCTATGCAACTGAAAAAATTGGTGATGCAACAACTGAAGCTAAACGTTGTTTAACTCAAGACTATGATGTTTTAATAGCTGCAGGGGGCGATGGGACGCTCAATGAAGTCATCAATGGTATAGCAGAACATCCAAATAGACCTAAAATTGGAATCATCCCAATGGGAACTGTAAATGATTTTGGGCGTGCATTGCATTTACCCAATGATATTATGAGTGCGATTGATGTGATTATAGAAGGCCATTCAACGCGCGTTGATATTGGAAAAATGAATAGTAGATATTTTATTAATTTAGCTGCAGGGGGACAATTAACACAGGTATCTTATGAAACACCAAGTAGATTGAAATCAATTGTTGGTCCTTTTGCATATTATATTAAAGGATTTGAAATGTTACCTCAGATGAAAGCTGTTGACATACGTATCGAATATGATGATGAGGTTTTTCAGGGAGAGGCGCTCTTATTTTTATTAGGTTTGACCAACTCTATGGCAGGATTTGAAAAATTAGTGCCTGATGCCAAATTAGATGATGGTTATTTCACCTTGATTATAGTGGAAAAAGCGAATTTAGCAGAGTTAGGGCATATTATGACCCTTGCTTCAAGAGGTGAGCATATTAAACATCCTAAAGTGCATTATAAAAAAGCAAAATCAATCAATATCTCTTCATTTATAGATATGCAATTAAATGTGGACGGTGAATATGGTGGTAAATTGCCCGGAAATTTCTTGAATTTAAAACAGCATATTGAAGTTTATACACCAAGTGACATTAAAAATGAGGAACTAGTTGAGCAATAACAAATATAATATTAAAATAAATCGTAATCGTGAACTAGTTTAAATAAATGAGTTAAAATGAATCTTCAAAAACGTTAATAGACAACGAGGTTAGGTAAAGATACAAATAGCCTAACCTCTTTTATATGGGGTGATAATATGAGCATATTACAAAAAAATGAAATCTTAGAAGGACACGTAATTGATTTAACACATGAAGGACACGGCGTTGTAAAGTTAGATCGGTATCCTGTGTTTATTCCTAATACTTTAATAGATGAAACGATTAAATTTAAAGTGATTAAAGTAAAAAAGAATTTTGCAATAGGTAAATTAATAGAAATTAAAGAACAAAGTAAAGAACGTGTTGAGCCACCATGTGTATATTATTACAAATGCGGAGGCTGTCAATTACAACATATGACATACCAAGCTCAATTGAATATGAAAAAAGAACAAGTAATTAATTTGTTTCATCGAAAAGCAGATTTTAAAGATACGATTATTAATGACACAGTTGGTATGGAAAATCCTTGGTATTATCGAAATAAATCACAAATACCTGTTGGAAAGAATAAAGACGAAGAGATTATCTCAGGTTTTTATAGACAAAGAAGTCACGATATTATAGATATGGAAAGTTGTTTAATTCAAGACCAATTGCATCAAGAAGTTATGAATCAACTTAAAGTTTGGTTTAACGAATTGAATATTAGCGTTTATAATGAACATAAAAAACAAGGGCTTATGAGGCACGTTGTCATTCGTACTGGACACCATACAAGAGAGTTAATGGTGATATTTGTGACCAATGGCAAGAAATTTAAACAGAGTGATTTACTTGTGCAAAAATTAGTTAAAGCATTTCCTGAAATTACAAGTATAAAGCATAATGTCAATAATACACATTCAAATGTAATATTAGGAGCGGAATCTAATACTTTATATGGTAAGACAACAATCAATGATAAATTATCAGACGTTACCTTCAAAATAAGTGATCAATCTTTTTATCAAATTAATTCGATACAAACTGAAAAATTGTATCAACTTGCGATTGAATACGCAAACTTAAAGCAGGATGATGTTGTCTTGGATACTTACTGTGGTATCGGAACGATAGGTTTATATATGGCACCAAAAGCGAAACATGTTTATGGCGTAGAAGTTGTGTCAGAAGCCATTGAAGATGCTAAACAAAATGCGACTATAAACCAATTTGAAAATACTACTTTTGTCTGTGGTAAGGCAGAAGAGGTTATATTAAAATGGAAATCACAAGGAATTAAACCAGATGTAGTGATGGTTGATCCGCCTAGAAAAGGCTGTGACGAAACATTTTTAAAAACATTATTAGAATTAAACCCAAGAAAAATTGTCTATATTTCATGTAATCCTTCAACACAACAACGTGATGCGCAATATTTAGCACAACATTACAAACTAACGAAGATTACACCAGTAGATATGTTTCCTCATACAACACATGTTGAAACGGTTGCTCAATTTAATCGTATATAAAACGTAGGTTAATAGATAAGCATGATTTAATAAACATTGTGTAAAGTTAATTAACTTATTGTTTGCTCAGTGTTGCAGTTTATTTCAATGTAAGAAGATTTGTTAAAATTCAATTACAAGTCATTAACTTTGTTCAATAGCTCTTTCTAAGTGATTAAAATCATTGTATACTCTAGGTAATAACAAAGCATTTGGAGGGTTGCTAATGTTTAAAATTGAGTTGTTTTCTAATAAAAAGTTATTAGAAGGATTCTTACTATTCCAATTAACAATAGTAATGATCAGTATATTGTTATCATATAAATTTGCTTATTTATTTGCTTCGGTTATAGAGCAAAATATCTTATTTAATTTATTGTATGGTATTTTAGGTTTTACTATTGTTTATTTCTTACATGAATTGATTCATAACTTAATGTTTCGCATCTTATCAAAAGGTCGAAAACCTATTTATAGAGTTAAATATGGTTTGATAAAGTCACATATGCCACAAGTTTATTTCAAAAAATGGCAATATAGCTTAATTATGTTAGCCCCTTTAATTATTATATCACCCATTTTATTTATCATATTTTTTATTACGCCTTACTCATCTATCATATTTATTACAAGTTTTCATATTGGATATTGTGTTGTGGATTTGTATTTACTTTCAGGTGTGTTAAATGAGAAAGTGGAAGTCATAGAAGATACTGAGGATGGTATTAAATATTATACAAAAAACCCTTCAATTGAATTGCAAACTGAACCAAAATCATAAGAATTAATTAATCTGAGTTAGTAATACTGCTAAATACATAATTATCATTATAGATGATATCGTATTTAAGAAGCGGATAGCTAACTCTTTTTTGTTTGTTTTACTATCATGAGCATATATTATGTAACAAAATCATTTAGATTGTAAGATAAATATCAATAATATAATTATATAAGTTTAAAAAGGGAGGTGTGTGCATTGACAGAAAGAAGAATCATTCATATAGATATGGATTATTTCTTTGCTCAAGTAGAAATAAGGGATAATCCAAGTTTAAAAGGGAAACCAGTTATCGTCGGTGGAAAAGCGAGTGGTAGAGGCGTGGTGTCAACAGCTTCTTATGAAGCAAGAAAATATGGTGTTCATTCTGCAATGCCCACCGCACAAGCACATAAATTATGTCCGAATGGTTTTTATGTATCTCCTAGATTTGAAGCTTATAAGGAAGCCTCAAACACAATTATGAATATTTTTAAAAGTTACACTGAAATCGTTGAACCATTGTCATTGGATGAAGCATATTTAGACATTACGCATTTAGTCCGTCCTGATTTACCAGCGTCTATGATTGCGCAATATATTCGTAGAGATATTTACGAAGCTACCCAATTAACGTCCTCTGCAGGTGTCTCTTATAATAAATTTTTAGCAAAATTAGCGAGCGGTATGAATAAGCCTAACGGTCTAACTATTATTGATTATAAAAATGTACATGAAATATTAATGGGCTTAGATATTGGTGATTTTCCAGGAGTAGGTAAAGCTTCTAAAGAAAAAATGCATGAGCATAAAATTTATAATGGCCAAGATTTATATAACCAAAGTGAGCGTGAATTAATTCGTCTTTTTGGAAAACGCGGTTATGGATTGTACAATAAGGCGAGAGGTATAGATAATAATGAAGTAAAAGCCACAAGAATTAGAAAGTCAGTTGGCACAGAACGCACCTTTGCAACAGATGTTAATGATGATGATCAAATTCTTCAAAAAATTTGGGAGTTAAGTCATAAAACAGCTGAACGCTTAGCCAGAATTCAAAAATCTGGCAAAACTGTCACTGTTAAAATTAAAACTTTTAAATTTGAAACTTTGTCAAAACAAAGAAGTTTGAGAGATCCGATTAGAAATGAGACGGATATTTATAACATTGCATATAGTTTATATACTGAACTAAAAGATTCAGAAACACCAATTAGATTGGTGGGCGTTACAGTAGGTAACTTAGAAAAAGCGACATATGAAAACATGACAATTTATGATTATATATAAACGAAGTATCATGGAAATAATTACTGATTTTGAATAAATTAATCTTTATCTTTTAACTGCTTACCAAATATTGTTAATATACTATTCAAATCATCATAGTGTTTTAATAATCGAAATGTAATCATTGCACATGCTTTAGCATCATTTAAAGCATCGTGATGACCGTGAAAATCTAGATTGTAATAATGCATCATATGATTCAACCCATAACGATGATTATTTATTGTCTTTCTTGATAGTTGTAGTGAACAAAAATAAGTGATTGTTGGTGTGTCTTGACCAATTTGCTTAATGCTGTCATACAAAACATTCATATCAAATGCAGCATTATGAGCAACTACTGGTAATCCATCAATGAATTGCATCATATATGGATATACTGATGCAAATGTCGGCGCATCTTTTACATCATTTGGATTAATACCATGTACGGCAATGTTTTGTTTTGAAAAATAGTCATTTGGATTAACCAGTGTATAAAAAGATTCTGTGATTTGATGATTGATAACTTTGACCATTCCCACTGAACATATACTCGTTCTTTTTCCGTTTGCAGTTTCAAAATCTAAAGCAATATAAGCATTAGCTGTCATCAAGCAAGAACCCTTTCTCTTATAGAATATGTTATGACTTTATATAATTCTCTTTTCGAAGTCAAGCGAGTAAAACTCAATTAAGCATAATAGATGATCAACAGTCCTTTCCTACTAGCAAAATACTTAAAAAGCATGCCAATCATGTTGGCATGCTTCTGTATATTCATCATTAATTTTAAAAATTTGTTAGCGTATTAACGCTATGCTTCATCTTCATTAAATGAACGTGCAGCTAATTCTTTCTCATATAAATATAAAGTGTTACTGTCGTCACCGATACGGTTTAAATAATCAATATGTGTATCAAACATTGATTCTTCTTCGACTTGTTCATCTAGGAACCAATTTAAAAATGAAATTGTGGCATAATCTTTATCTTTATTAGCTAGGTCAGATAAATTGTAAAATCTGCGTGTTACATCTTGTTCTTGGGCTAAGCCATCTTCAAAGGTTTCTAAGATACTTGTGAATTCAGATTTAGGTGCTGGTATTGAATTAAATATTGCTTGTTCACCACGATCATTGATATAATCATAAATTTTCTTACCATGAAATCTTTCTTCTTTTGCCTGCTGGATATAGAAATTAGCAAAGCCTTCGTAGGACTTACTATCACAATACGCAGCCATTGCCATATAAGCATGTGCAGCAAAATACTCGTGGTTCATTTGTTCATTTAATGCATCTAATAATTCTTTATTCAACATAAGTAACAGCCTCCATGTATCATTTTTCATTAGTATAGCAAACTTATTCTCATTCGTAAATAATAATTATTCTAATCTAAAGAATGTGAAAGATATTTGCATTGAGAATTGTTTGGAATACAACTTAATCGTGTTATAATATTTGAGTGAATAGTAGAGGAGGAATTAGATGAGACAATGGACTGCAACACGTCTAGCGAGACTGGCAAGACAAGTAAGTCGTACTGTTGGGAAAAAGGGAACAGACTTACCAGGTCAAGTCGCTAGAAAAGTGGATAAAAATATTTTAAGAGAATTAGCATCTCATGTAGATGAGATTGTATTTATAAGTGGTACAAATGGGAAGACGACTACATCAAATTTAATAGGTCATACTTTGAAAGAGAATCAAATAGAAATCATACATAATAATGAAGGTGCCAATATGTCTGCTGGTATTACATCAGCCTTTATTTTGCAAATTAAAAAAAACACTAAAATCGCAGTTATTGAAATTGATGAAGGTTCAATACCAAGAGTACTTAATGAAGTTACGCCTACGATGATGGTGGTTACTAATTTCTTCCGTGATCAAATGGATCGATTTGGGGAAATCGATATTATGGTAAATAATATTGCAAAAGCAATTGATAATAAAGGGATAAAATTATTGTTAAATGCTGATGATCCATTTGTCAGTAGATTAAAGATAGCGAGTGACACTGTTAATTATTATGGAATGAAAAAGCACGCGCATGATTTTGAACAAAGTTCTATGAATGAAAGTAGATATTGTCCTAATTGTGGTCGCTTATTACATTATGATTATATTCATTATAATCAATTAGGCCATTATTATTGTGAATGTGGCTTTAAACGAGAAAATACAAAATATGAAGTAGCTCAATTTGATTTAACACCTTTTATAAATTTAAATGTTGGTACTACAACATTTAATATGAAAATTGCAGGCGATTTTAATGCATATAATGCAATTGCTGCTTATACCGTGCTCAGAGAACTTGGATTAAATGATGCGTCAATTCGAAAAGGGTTTGAAACTTATACTTCTGATAATGGCAGAATGCAGTATTTTAAAAAGGGTACGAAAGAAGCAATGATCAATCTAGCTAAGAACCCTGCAGGTATGAATGCAAGTCTCTCAGTTGGTGATCGGATAGAGGGGAACAAAGTTTACGTCATCAGTTTAAATGATCATGCTGCAGATGGACGTGATACATCTTGGATTTATGATGCTGACTTTGAAAAATTAGCGAATCAACAGATAGAAGCTATAATAGTTACAGGTACACGAGCAGAAGAGCTACAATTGAGATTAAAGCTCGCAGAGATAAATGTACCAGTTATTTTAGAAAATGATATCTATAAAGCTACTGCGAAAACAATGGAATATACTAATAGTTTTACTGTAGCAATACCTAACTATACTTCACTTGCCCCTATGTTAAAACAATTGAATCACTCTTTTGAGGAGGATAACGTAAAATGAATGAGTTAACGGTCTATCACTTTATGCCTGATAAATTAAATTTGTACAGTGATATAGGTAATATCATTGCACTTAAACAACGTGCAAAACGCCGTAATATCACTTTAAAAGTTGTAGATATTAATCAGACGGAAAATGTTACTTTTGATGAATGTGATATCTTCTTTATTGGTGGGGGTAGTGACAGAGAACAAGCATTAGCAACATTAGAATTGAGTAAAATAAAAAGTAAGTTAAAAGCTGCTATTGAAGATGGTTTGCCTGGTCTAACTGTATGCGGTGGTTACCAGTTTTTAGGACGTAAATACATTACACCAGATGGCACAGAACTAGACGGTTTAAATATTTTAGATTTTTATACAGAATCTAAAAAAAATCGTTTAACAGGAGATATCGTTATTGAAAGTAATACTTTTGGTACAATTGTAGGATTTGAAAACCATGGGGGCCGTACTTATCATAATTACGGTACTTTAGGTGAAGTTACTCATGGATTTGGTAATAATGATGACGATGCTAAAGAAGGCATTCATTACAAGAATCTACTAGGTACTTATTTACACGGACCGATACTACCTAAAAATCATGAAATTACAGATTATCTATTAGAAAAAGCATGCGAACGTAAAGGCCTTGTATTTGAACCGAAAGAATTAGACAATTCAGAGGAAGAAGCAGCTAAGAAAGTAATTGTTGAGCGCGTTGCTCAACAAAAATAGTAAAGATTTAACTAGTATGAATAAACCACAGCCTAGGACATTTTGTCCTAGGCTGTTTTGTTGATGTAACAATAGTTAATAGATCAATTTAAGCAAACCGATTATTTAAAATTCTATAAATTAATAGTATTTCATAGACAATATGACTTTTTAATTGATTTTTATCAAACTCATCTAAACCTTTGACGGTGGATTTAAGTAACGACGCTGATTTTGGATGACGCTCAAAATGTCCAGTTCTATGTATGTTATTTATACTCTCAGCAATATTTAGGATGGCAAGTTGCTCATCTTTAGTAAAAGTAACTTGTGTGTCTTTTGGTAAAAAAACTAAGTTAGATAAGTGAGTTATAAATAAGCGATTTGTATGTGTACGCGTAGTTAAAGACTTTAAACGAATCCATTCTGAATTGTGGTGTTTGTGATAACTGAGCTCATCTTTTTGATAAGAAAGTAACGTCTCGACTTTTTGGTTTAAATTTAATAATGTGGTTAATTGTTGATTGGTCGTTCCATTATAAAATTTACCAATAACCAGTTGACGCATACGCTTATGAAATAATGCGTACATTTTTGCTTCAGTTTGATTAATAGCATCATCCAATTGATCATAATATTTGGGAGGTAAGACAATAAAGTTTACTAATCCCGCTGTAACTAATCCAATGATAGCCGTTAATAATCTGGAGAAGAAATTAAAGTAATAAGCATCATGTATGCCAGGAATCATAGCCATTGCAGTTAAAGTTGCTACAGTTGTACCTACTTGTAAATTTAATTTTGTACAAAGAATAATGGTGAATGTTGCACTAAATGCGTAGGCAAAAGCAGATTGATCGCCGAAAATAAAAGTAAATATAACGGCAAATAACGCACCAATAATTGTTGCAGGAAGTCTTCTATAACCTTTTATTAACGATGCCTTAGCGGTTGGTTCAATTGTGACAATAGCTGTTAATATAGCAAAAATTGGATTTAAGTTTAAGGCTAAACAAAAAAGAGCAGTTAAAAAGGTAGCTAAACCTGTTTTCAGAGTTCGTGCACCAACAATATTTTTATACCAAGAATCATTCATATTAAAACTCCTATAAAAATAAACGTTTAATGATTTAACCAGAATTGTAAAAGTGGTTATGTCATTATTTGGTTAAAATGTTAAACTATATATGATAAAAATTTTCTAATTTATTATATCAAAAAAAGTCTGCTATAATAAGAAAGAATATAATTTACAAAAAGGAACGGGATAAAATGATTGTAAAAACAGAAGAAGAATTAACAGCACTAAAAGATATTGGATATATCTGCGCACTAGTTAGAGACAAAATGCAAGAAGCTACTACACCTGGCATCACTACTAAAGAACTTGATGATATCGCAAAAGATTTATTTGAAGAACACGGTGCTATCTCAGCACCAATTCATGATGAAAACTTTCCAGGTCAAACTTGTATCAGCGTTAACGAAGAAGTGGCACATGGTATTCCTGGAAAACGAAAAATTCGTGAAGGTGACTTAGTAAATATTGATGTTTCTGCATTGAAAAATGGGTATTATGCTGACACTGGCATTTCATTTGTAGTTGGTGAAGCGGATAATCCATTGAAACAAAAAGTTTGTGATGTTGCTTTAGAAGCATTTGAAGCAGCTATGACAAAAATCAAACCTGGTGCAAAGCTGAGCCAAATTGGTAAAGCAGTTCACGCAACTGCACGTAAAAATGATTTGACAGTAATTAAAAATTTAACAGGTCATGGTGTTGGTCAGTCATTACATGAATCTCCAAGCCATGTGATGAATTATTATGATCCAAAAGATAAAACTTTGCTTAAAGAAGGTACTGTAATTGCTGTTGAGCCATTTATTTCTTCAAAAGCTACATTTGTCACAGAAGGTAAGAATGAATGGGCATTTGAAACTCAAGATAAAAGCTTTGTTGCACAAATTGAACATACGGTTATAGTAACAAAAGAAGGACCAGTTTTAACTACTAAAATAGATTAGAATAAGTTTCGGTCTAAAGTCCTAATATAAGATGGTTCCGGAGCCTATACTAATGGTTCCGGAAATTTTTTATAATAGAATCTAATCAATCATGAGGTGATTCTATGAATTATATTACGACTTATCTAGAAAAAATGACTAAACAAACTTTTTATTCAAGTTTAATTGAATATAGACAATATCTTGATAAAAAATTAAGAAGCATAGAAATGTACATAAATTATCTATTTGAAAGAAAAACTTATGTAGCTAGATTAATAGATCATTTAACATTATCTTTAGAAAATAAATATATCGACATTTTAGATGAATCTGATATTGAATGTGCACAAGAGATTGAGCACTATGATATAGAAAAAATTAAAAATGATTTGAATGAAATGGAAGCAGACTACGCACGTATTGTAGCCGATTTATCACAACAGGCAAAGGAAAAAGTGAATGTTGAAACAGAATGTGATTTAATCGAACAAATTAGTTTAGTCGCTTGAAGAAAGGTGGCGAAACATGACTCATAAATATATATCAACTGAAATGTTGATTGTGTTTACAGCATTAATGATAATAGCTAATTTCTACTATATTTTCTTTGAAAAAATAGGTTTTATTTTTGTATTATTATTAGGCTGCATATTGGTTTATGTAGGATATTTATATTTTCATAAAATACGAGGGTTATTAGCGTTTTGGATAGGGGTATTACTTATAGCTTTTACTTTACTATCCAATAAATACACAATTATCATATTATTTATATTTTTAATTGTGTTAATTGTGAGATATATATTTTATAGGTTCAAACCTTTGAAAATTATTGCGACAGAAGAGGCAGTAGAATCTCCAGAATTTATTAAGCAAAAGTGGTTTGGTGAACAACGTACACCTATTTATGTTTATAAATGGGAAGATTTACAAATACAGCATGGTATTGGTGATATTCATATAGATATGTCTAAAGCTGCTAATATTAGAGAACATAATACTGTAGTGATAAGACATTTTTTAGGTAAAGTGCAAATTATTGTGCCTTTAAACTACAATATAAAATTACATTTTTCAGCACTTTATGGTAATGCATATGTTAATGAAACATCATATAAAGTTGAAAACAATAATATTAAAGTTGTTGAAGAAACAAAAGAAGATAATTATGCTGTTAATGTCTACTTGTCAACATTTATAGGAGATGTTGAGGTGATTTATAAATGAATCACTACATAAGAGCAATAGGGTCAATGTTGATATTAGTTTATAGTACATTTTTCGCTATGTTTTTTATAGATAAAGTTTTTGTGAATATTATATATTTTCAAGGCATGATTTATACGCAAATCTTTGGAATACCAGTTTTACTATTTATTAACTTATTAGTTATATTACTTTGCATCATTGTTGGCTCAGTATTAGCTTATAAAATCAATCAACAAAATCATTGGGTACAAGACCAAATTGAGCGTTCTATAGAAGGGCAGACAGTAGGTATCAATGACCAAAATATAGAATTATATAATGAAACAATTGAATTATATCAAACGCTTGTACCGCTCAATCAAGAAGTTCATAGATTGCGTTTAAAAACACAAAATTTAACGAATGAATCATATAATATGAACGATGTGAAAGTTAAAAAAATAATTGAAGATGAAAGACAAAGACTGGCTCGAGAGTTACATGATTCCGTAAGCCAACAATTGTTTGCAGCAAGCATGATGCTTTCTGCCATTAAAGAAACTGATTTGAAAGCGCCTTTAGATCAACAAATTCCAGTATTGGAAAAAATGATTCAAGATTCACAGCTAGAAATGCGTGCCTTGCTATTACATTTAAGACCAATTGGCTTGAAAGATAAATCACTCGGCCAAGGTATCAAAGATTTAGTGGTTGATTTGCAGAAAAAAGTGCCTATGAAAGTTGTACATGATATTGAAGAATTCGACGTACCTAAAGGTATAGAAGATCATTTATTTAGAATTACACAAGAAGCAATTTCAAATACATTAAGACATTCAAAAGGGACAAAAGTTACAATTGAATTGTTTAATAGAGAAGAATATTTATTATTACGTATACAAGATGATGGTAAAGGCTTTAACGTAGATGATAAGGTAGAACAAAGCTATGGGTTAAAAAATATGCGCGAACGAGCACTTGAAATTGGCGCAACGTTTCATATAGTATCACTGCCAGATTCAGGAACACGAATTGAAGTCAAAGCCCCATTAAATAAGGAGGATTCATATGCCGATTAAAGTATTATTTGTTGATGATCATGAAATGGTCAGAATTGGTATTTCTAGTTATTTATCTACTCAACCAGATATAGAAGTAGTCGGAGAAGGGCAATCAGGGAAAGATGCAATTGAAAAAGCACATGAACTAAAACCTGATTTAATTTTAATGGACTTACTGATGGATGATATGGATGGTGTAGAAGCTACAGAACAAATTAAGAAAGATTTGCCACACATTAAAGTCGTTATGCTAACTAGTTATATTGAAGATAATGAGGTGTACCGTGCACTAGATTCTGGTGTAGATAGCTATATTTTAAAAACAACAAGTGCCAGTGATATCGCTGAAGCGATACGCAAAACATATCGTGATGAATCTGTATTTGAAGCAGAAGTGTTGGTTAAGATGAGAAATCGTATGAAACAACGCGCTGAATTATATGAGATGTTAACTGAGCGTGAAATGGAAATATTATTATTGATTGCAAAAGGGTACTCAAACCAAGAAATTGCCAGTGCTTCACATATTACAATCAAAACAGTTAAAACACATGTGAGTAACGTATTGAGCAAATTAGAAGTACAAGATAGAACTCAAGCTGTAATCTATGCATTTCAACATAATTTAATACAATAATAAAAGCTAAAACCTAAGCAGAGATACAATAATGTGTGCCTAGGTTTTAGCTTTTTTAAATTTATATTCGAAGAAAGATTCTGTCGCTTAATCTACTCCGTTATTTTTTTCTTCTTCAATTTGATCAATTGTAATTTCTTCTGGTGTTTTACCTGCAACTACTTTTCTTTGATGCATAATTGCATTGATTTCAGCACCAATAATGATGATAAAACCAGTGATATAAAGCCATAACATTAATATAATAATACCGGCAATACTACCATATGTTTTAGAATAATTAGCAAAGTTTGAAATATAAATACCAAATAAATAAGAGCCGCCTAAAAATACGATAGTTGCAAAAATAGCTCCGGGTATAACCGAAAGCATTTTAATTTTAACATTTGGTGCTAACGTATAAAGTACTATAAATGCTATAAGTACTACAATAACAGGTAGTGCAAATCTAACTAAATTGAAAATCCATTTAACTTGATCACCTAAGCCTAAAGGTCCAAATAGCAATGACCCGATTTGTTCACCAAATGTAGGCAGTACAATTGCTAGTGGTAAGACAATAATTAATGCCAGTGTAAACACTACACTTAATAGTTTAGAAACAATAAAATTTCTGCTATCTTCTACGTCATAAGCCACATTAAAAGAATTCATCAAGGCGGTCATACCATTAGAAGCAGACCATAACGCTAAGATTAACCCTACAGATAAAATACCGCCACTTGCATTGCCCATAATATCGCCAATAATAGATGATACTTGTGGTGCGTAATCTGGTGGCACATGTTCCTTAATCATGCTTCTAATCGAGCTTTGTTTAATACCGAGGTACGGCACAATAGATAATAAGAAAAGTAACATAGGAAATAGTGATAACATAAAATAATAGGATAGTTGTGCTGATAATCCTGATGCATCGTCTTTTCCTATTCTATATACTAAATAAGAGAAAAAATTTGAATCTTTAGTATATTTTGCAGGCTTATTGATACGTGATACAAAAAATTCTTGATTGTCTTTTTTTGGCGATTTCGATTTAAATTCATTTGGTGTTATGTATATACGATCACGTTCAATTTGTTCGTTCTTATCTTTTTTGTTCTTTTGATCTTCCATTTCTTTAGTTTCATTCAGAAAATTAGAAGATGTTTTTTCATTTTTAGACATATCAAATCTCCTTATGTATTGATATTTTACGTATACAGTTTAATATACTGTAAAATGCATTAAAGGTAAATATGTGTTGCCATATTCTTTTGAAATAAAGTAACTTTTGAAAAATAAAATATCTTATAACAAATCAAAAATAAAGGAGGGTAGGAAAGAAATCAAAACTTATAAAGTAGATTTCCAATTCCCACCCCCGCTTGGATGACTAAGTTATATTATGCGCAAGTCATCTATGACGCTACACTTCAAACTATCATTATGAAGTGACTAAACGTTTTTTATATTCATTAGTCACGATATTATTTATTTAATTTTTCAAGCGATTATTTTTACGTTCAACAAATGTGTCTTTTGCATCTTTTAAGGAACGCTCTAACTCTGGATTATTGCGTCTAATTTCTTCTATTGCATCTTTCCAATATGAGACTTCATCTTTTATATTAGAAATTGCTGAAGGTTTTTGTGAACGATTACCTTCTTTAATATCTTTAATTGATTGTTTTAATGATTGGCGTGTAGATTTGTCAGCAAGTGTTGCTGCGCCTCCTATTACAGCACCTAATAATATACCTGGAATTAATTTGTTTTGCATGATGTTGTTACCCCTCTCTTAAATTAGCATCTTTAATAATAAAATCAATTAAATTATCACAAGATGATTGTACCATTTTATACACGCCTTCGAAATTATTTGTGTAATAAGGATCTGGTACATCAGTTTCTGTCATATCACTGAATTCTAACAATTTAAATAATTTTCCTTTAATATTTGGATTAATATTTTGAATATCATCAACGTTGCTTTGATCCATAGCAATAATATAATCAAAGTCGTCGTTAGATTCAAATAGTTCACTAATCATACCATTAAATGGAATATTGTGTTCAGATAATATTTTTTGTGTCCCTTCATGAGGTGATTGTCCAAGATTCCATTTACCTGTACCTCTTGAAGTGATTTCTATACCATCGATACTTCTATCTTTTAACCTTTGTCGCATTATAGCTTCTGCCATAGGTGAGCGACAAATATTTCCAAGACAAACAAAAGCAACTGTAATCATATATTGACCTCCAAATTATATAATCCTATTTCCCATTTTAATGGTTTATTAATCATTTCTAAAGAGGAATTGTGATAAAAGTTTTACAAGGTTAGCAAATTTGATAAAATAAAGTAAAAAGAGGTGAGAGTAGTGACTAAAAATAACGAAGAAATGATTGAAGAAATTCGTGATCGTTTAAATCTAGTAAATCAAAGTTTAATCGATCCCGAAAAATATAAATCTGCTGATGAACAAGAAGTAAAAGAGGTATATGATTATGTAACGTCCAAAGCCTCATTTACGCCAAGTGAAGCTTCGGCAATTGCAGATGCACTTGGACAAATTCGTAAATAAGGGAGAGTTTAATTATGGGGCAATTACAACATAAATTGAAACAGTACGCTGAATTATTAGCTGGCATTGGCATGAACGTACAAGAAGGTCAACCAGTATTTATCCGTTCAAGCGTAGATGCTTTAGAATTAACGCATTACATAGTTGAAGCAGCATATAAAAGAGGTGCTTCAGATGTGAAAGTAGAGTATAGTGATGATCGCTTAGCACGACTTAAATTTGAAAATGAAACAGTTGATCATTTTGAAAATAATGAAGTTAAAGCTTACGAAGTTGCTAAACGTATGGATTATGCTAACCGTGGTGCAGCTAATCTCGCACTAATTACTCAGGATCCAGACCTATTAAATGGTATAGAAAGTGATAAATTAGCCACTTTCCAAAGACAATACGCTACAGCATATAAAGGTTATATAGAAGCAAGTCAGAAAAATCAATTTCCTTGGTGTGTAGCTGCCTTTCCGTCTAAAGCTTGGGCAGCACGTGTATATCCAGAATTAACTGTAGAAGAAGCATATGAAAAATTTATTGATGAAGTGCTAGATATTGTACGTGTAGACGGAAACGATCCAGTGGCAAATTGGGAAAAGCATATTGCTAATTTAAGTAAGCATGCAGATAAACTACAACGTAAAAACTATAAGTCATTACATTATATCTCTGAAGGAACTAATTTGGAAATTGGTCTTCCAGAAGGTCATATTTGGGAAGATGCAACAAGTTATACAGATGAAGGTCAAGCATTTGTTGCTAATATCCCAACAGAAGAAGTATTCACAGCACCGCATCGTTTGAAAGTGAATGGATATGTGACCAATAAATTACCATTAAGCCATAACGGTAATATTATTGATGGTTTTACACTTACGTTTAAAGATGGTGAGGTAGTAGATTTTAAAGCTGAACAAGGTGAAGAAGTGCTACGTGATTTATTAAATACAGACGAAGGTGCCAAACATTTAGGTGAGGTTGCTTTAGTACCAGATGATTCACCAATTTCAAATCGTAACACAATTTTTTACAACACTTTATTTGATGAAAATGCCTCATGTCATATTGCATTAGGTTCAGCTTATGGATTTAATATTGAGGGTGGCACAACAATGACCACTGAAGAAAAATTAGCACATGGATTAAATGATTCACTGATTCATGTCGACTTTATGATTGGTAGTTCTGATTTAACGATTTATGGTATCACTACAAGTGGTGAGCAAGAACTGATTTTTGAAAATGGTAATTGGGCTAACTAATCATTTGAAAATGTAGAAAAATTTGATCATGATATACTTATTTCAACTATAGTCATCATTATCGGGGTGGGACGACGAAATCTTTTTAATAAAATTAGATTTCTGTCCCACTCCTAATTTATATTTGTTTAAGTTTAAAAAAGGGAAGGAATATATTATGGGAACTACAAAAATGAAATCGATGTCTGAATCTAGAAGTGTTAAAGCAAGACAAGTATTTCCACAAGATACTAATCATCATCATACGATGTTCGGCGGAATGTTGATGGCTAACATTGATGAAATAGCAGCTATTACAGCAATGAAGCATAGTAACACACAAGTTGTTACAGCATCTACAGATTCTGTTGATTTTTTAAAGCCAATCAAAACCGGGGATATAGTGTCATATGAAGCAATGGTGTCATATGCAGGTACATCATCAATGGAAGTATGCGTACAAATTACAATTGAGGATGTTTTGAAAGATGAAAGGCACCTAGCAGCACTAAGTTTTTTGACATTTGTTGCCCTGGATAATGATGGCAAGCCAACACATGTGCCACAAGTGTATCCAGAAACAAAAACTGAAAACTGGTTTCACGAAACAGCATTAGCGAGGGTTAAACGCCGTAAAGAAAGAAGACAAGAAAGTAAAGAAACAATTGAGTTTTTAGCCAGTGTGCAACATATAGAATAAAGTTAGGGAATGTCTATTCCGAATATGGTGATTGAAATCCTGGTTTTGATTATGGATATTCATCATATTCGAAAAATAGACATTCCCTTGTTAATTGAAACTTTAAGCTCAGTAGATACGATTAATGCATAGGATACAAGCGATGCATATCTATTTCATTTTGTTTGAAATTTGTATCAGGGTAATACATATTTTTTACTAGAACATTTGGTCCTAAGCAATTAAATTTAGGACAATGGCAGTTAAGTGATTGTGCTAAAGGTGTCTTTAACCATGCATTAAAAACATCCGTGAGTTTATCATTTTTAATATTTGATAAAGCGCCATTTTCATCACCAAAATCAGTCACTATAATGTTTCCAGAAAACACATTCACGTTTAACCTATTTCTACCATCTGGGTCATTTCGCATCGTAATATTTTTGGAATTTCTTAATCTATGTAACAATGCTTGATAATCTTCATTGGTTATACATGGGTAAATAGGCAATGTTCCAAAAAGCATCCATATATCTGGGTGTCGAATATCTAATAAATGATGAATTGCTTCTTTTATTTCAGTTAATGATAGCACTTCTAATTGACTAGCAAAGTCAGAAGGATACATCGGATGAATTTCATGTCTTTGACATTTCATATCATTAACAATTTCATTATGTATTTTATTCAAATAGGGCCTTGTACTTTTGTTTAACATTGTTTCAGCAGAAATGAACATACCTTGTTCAGAAAGTGTTCGAGCGTTTGATAACATTTGATCATAAAGTCGTAATTTCGCTTTCAGTGGTGGTTGTTTTTCCATTGCTCCAAATCCAACTTCTGTAAATTCATCAATTGTTCCCCAATTATGTGAAATATGCATTACATCAATATATTCAGCAATATCTAAATATCTGTCGATAGGTAACGTTAAGTTTGAATTCATTTGAACATAAATTCCGCGATCATATGCGTATTTCAATAGTGGTTTCACAACATTTTTAATGGATTTCTTTGAAAACATAGGTTCACCACCAGTGATGGACATCGTTTTTAAATTTGGGATTTCATCCAAACGGCGATAAATTAAGTCCATTGGCAAAGGGGAAGGGTCTGCAGTTTGAAGAGTGTATCCTACCGCGCAATGACTACAGCGCATATTGCATAGATTTGTCGTGGTGAATTCAATGTTACTCAAAGTTAATGCATTATGTTCTTGAATATCATTATAGGTTTCCCATGGATCATTAAATATAGAAATAGGTTTTTTAATACTAGACAATAAAGATTTTTGATATGTCATTTTAAACATCCTTTTATTAAAGCTTGGTTTAGGTTTAAATATATGAAATGGTTAAACATATTGAAATTATTCTAATTTAGTTAAATTATTTCAGTTTATAATTATTAAGACTTTGGCAAAATTTGTCAAATCCATGTTAGTATAATAATATCTGAAAAAAAGGAGTTACTAATACAATGGATGACAATCAAACAATAGATCAAATAAAAAAGAGACTAGAAAAATTTATGAATGATATCGATCATGTAAACCCTAACGAAGTTAAAGTAGAAGACATAGATGAATGGATTGGTTTATTAGATCAATTAGAAGAAAAAGTTAAATCAGTTTCGAAATCATCAGATTAAATTTCGGGGTATTAAAATTTTTTATGTTTAAAAAACGCTAGTTTCGTCTATACAGAGTATATAACATAAATATGGAAAGGTGATAATTCATGGCTAAAAAAGTAGCAATTATTGTAACTAATGAATTTGAAGATGTAGAATTAACAAGTCCTAAAGAAGCAATTGAAGAAGCTGGACACGAAACTGTTGTTATTGGTGATGAAGCCAATAGTGAAGTTGTTGGGAAACATGGTGAAAAAGTTTCTGTGGACGTAAGTATTGCTGATGCAAAACCAGAAGATTATGATGGATTATTAATTCCAGGTGGTTTCTCACCTGATCATCTACGTGGTGATTCTGAAGGCAGATACGGTACATTTGCTAAATACTTTACCAAAAATGATGTTCCAACGTTTGCAATTTGCCATGGACCACAAATTTTAATAGATACTGATGACTTAGCAGGTAGAACATTAACTGCAGTATTAAATGTTCGTAAAGATTTAGCGAATGCAGGTGCACAAGTAGTTGATGAATCAGTAGTCGTTGATAATAATATTGTAACTAGTCGTACACCTGATGATTTAGATGACTTTAATAAAGCAATTGTAGATCAATTAAACGCTTAAGGAATTAAACGCTAATTGAATCATTGATATTTTAAAAAAAGAGGTTGTCTCTATTTTTGATGAATTTACTTTTATGATACAAAAGTGGTTCATTATAAAATAGAGGCAACTTCTTTTTGCTTGTTATAGAAATTTTAAAATTTAAAGCGAGATTTGGAAATAGATTTGGTTAAATCGCTTATTATAATGCCTTGATAGGAGATACATATACACCCTTGGACTGATTTTTATGATTTACTATAGATAAAAATTCCAACTATTGATAAACTCACTTATAATGATATGAGAGCAATATAAAGGAGCTACCGCATGAAAAGAAGCGATCGTTATAAGCAAACAACTAAAAAATCTCAAACCGATACTGTAAACGAACCTCAATATAATACTTATTTTCAACCAGTAACAAAATCACAAAAACGTAAAAAAGGAAAAGGGCTTTTCTTTAAACTACTTATTCCAATTATAATTGTTTTAGGTATATTTATTGCTATAATGTATGCTTTGAGTACTCGTGCAGATGTTGATGAATTAAAAAAAATAGAAAATAAAGAATCGTTTGTATCTGTGTCAAACATGCCAGATTATACTAAAGGTGCATTTATAGCTATGGAAGATGAGCGTTATTATAAGCATCATGGATTTGATATAAAGGGAACATCACGAGCACTATTTTCAACATTAAGTGATAAAAGTGTACAAGGTGGAAGTACAATCACACAGCAGGTAGTGAAAAATTATTTTTATGATAACGAACAATCAATCACGCGTAAAGTTAAGGAATTATTTGTAGCTCATCGTGTTGAAAAATCATATAGTAAAGATGAAATACTCAGTTTTTATATGAATAATATTTATTACGGTAGTGATAATTACTCAGTAGAATCAGCTGCAAATTATTACTTCGGGGTGACGACAGATAAAAATAATCAGGAGTTACCACAAATTTCAGTTTTGCAAAGTGCGATTTTAGCAAGTAAAATTAATGCACCTAGTGTTTATAATATCGATGATATGTCCGATAATTTTATAAATCGAGTAAAAATTGATTTAGAAAAAATGAAACAACAAGAATTTATTACAGATGAGCAATACAAAAATGCATTATTAGAATTAGGTGTATGATTAAAGTTATATCACTAAGTATCAATAGTTGTATAAAATGAGTCGCCAATGACAAACTCCTTTCCAAGAAGTCATGTGAAAAATGATTACTTGGAGGGAGTTTTTAATATCATTAAAAATTTTAAAAGATACAATATATGTTAACTGCAATTGAGGTTAGGAGAATTTTTAAATATGTAAAGCACTATAAAATATATCGATATATGCAGATTAGGTATGCTATTTCGTGAAAGGATTATACTACAAACCATGTTATAATTTGTACATAATCATAGTGAAGTTGTAGTTTGCAAATAAAAATCACTATAATTCCATTCATAATCAATATAAGTTATTCTTATAAGTGGAGTGAAGATAATGTCGAAAATCACAAAAATAGAAGTTCAAAAAAATAATAAAGACCGTTTTAATCTATATTTAGATGATGAATTTGAGATGGGTATTGATATTGATACTTTTGTATATTTCAACCTTAAAAAAGGACAAATCGTTGAAGCATCAGATATGGAAAAAATTCAAAATTATGAGCAATATAGACAAGCAATTAATATAGCGATTCAATATTTATCATACAGAAAAAGAACTGATCACGAAGTATCACAACATCTGGCAAAAAAAGATATTTCAGAAAGTGTTATTGCAAATGTATTAGATTATTGCCATAAACAAAATTTAATAGATCATAAAGATTATGCTAATAGTTTAAAAAATACGATGATTTTAACTACAGATAAAGGGCCTGAAATTTTCAAACAAAAACTACGTGAAGCTGGTATAGAACAAAATATCATTGACGAATATGCGCTTTTATATGATGATGAGCAACCTTTAGATAAGGTCATAAAATTAGCAAATAAAATATTGAAACAAAAAAAGGGACCACAAATAAAGCGTAAAGAAAAGCTGAAACAATCTTTAATGCAAAAAGGTTACACATTTGAAACGATTAATATCGTTATGGAAGAGTTAGATTTTTCACAATCAGAAGAAACATTAGATATGTTATTACAAGATGATTTAGAAAAAGCGTATATTAAAACTTCAAAAAAATATACAGGTAGAAAATTGGTCAATAAAACAATTGAAACACTTATGAGAAAAGGTTATCAATATGATAAAATAAAAGCTAAACTAGAAGAGAGTGGTATTGAAGATGGAACAGAAGAAATTGAGTGAAATGAGCGAAATAGAATTACGTCATGAAATTCAAGGATATAAAGAACAAATGCGCAAAGCAGAAATGAATGGCATTTATAATGAGTATGACGTATATGCAAGTAAAGCAATCATAGCGGAAAGTTATTTAGTAGATAGAAATGAAGTAGAACTTGGAAAAATTTATAAATTAAATGATGGTACTGGAAGTTATTTTAAAGTAGAGCGACTTAAAGGAATATTTGCGTGGGGATTCAGAATCAATAGTTCAGAGCCAGAAGAAGGTTTACCCTTAGCATTATTAAAACTGTAGAAGGATGAAGATAGCATGGGTAGTTCAATTATTTTAAAGTTACTTAATGTAACACATTACTATAGAAATAAAAAATCAAAAAAGTGGTATCAACCTTTTGGTTATGGTGCAGATAACATAGAGTTAAATAATATTAATCTACATATCTATCAAGGTGAATCACTTGGAATTATCGGTGAACCTGAGTCTTCAAAATCTCTTGTAGGTCGGATTTTAAGTGGTGAAATCAAACCTGATAAGGGTAGAATTGTGCGTAAAACAGATTTGTTTTATGCAGATATAGACGATAAATATTCACAAAATATATCAGTTAATGATTACATATCAAATGCAGTTACGCTATTCCCATACAAAGTAAATACGCATAAAGTCGAACAAATCTTAAAATATGCACATGTCGAAGAACAAAGTGATACTCCTATATGTGAATTATCAGATGAAACATATGCACGTATACTTTTTTCACTTGCCAGAACATCTAAAGCAAGTATTATCATTTTTAATAAAATACTGCAAAATTTAACAGAGGAATATTTTGAAAAAGCAATTGAACTATCAGACGAATACATAAATAATAATTTAACTGTTGTTATGATAGATGACAATGTTGAAAGAGTTAGTAAAGCAAGTAATTATATAGCATGGGTTTCGCATGGCCAACTTAGAATGGAAGGTTCTATTAACCAAGTCATTCCTGTCTTTAATGATCATGAGAAAGATAGAGTATCTTTAGAAAGTAAAGAAGAAAAACAAAACTTTGATTTGGATTGGAAAAAGAGCAGAGCACGTACGCCAGAATTAACATATAATTTCAAACGTATTGAAAGGTATAATCACGTCAAACCCCCGATTGTATTAGTCAGGTTCTGGACATTTATTACTATTTGTATCTTAGGGATGGTTTTAACAGCGGTACTAATGTTTAATGATATTGGAAAAATTGAAATTGGACAAAACGAGGATCAGGCTTCTATTCAGAATCAACCAAAAAATCCTTATGAAGATAAACTATCATACGGAATTGTATTAGATGATTCAGTTAAATTAGATAATTTTAAGAATGGTAAAGATTTAAGTCCAAGCAAATATGCTTTGCTTACAATAACAGGTGAAAATACTAAAAATTATCGCGTTAGTGTCGATAATCAGTCTTATAAAGTTGGTAAAAAAGATATACGTTATTTTGATCCAGCTGGTTTATTTGAAGAACATAGTGGTGATACACTCGCGCCATTTATGAGTAAAAATTACAGTAATTATTACGAATTTTTTAATAGTCACTTACATAAAAAACATGGTACTGTGACTGATTCGCTAGTTCCAGAAGAAGGGAAAAATGATCGTTTTATTGTTCCTATCGTTCAACAACCGATTGCTATGATATTTAATGATCAAAATAAACTCTCTGGATTTACAATTCCGATGAAAGATAAAGCGAAGTTAAAAGATAAATTTAATATTGATAATAACTTCTGGATTACTAAATCAGGTGATGGTTATTTCATGGCAGATTTTAAAAATGATAAATGGATATATATTGAATTGTAGGTGTAGTAAATGATAGATAATCTAATTAATTTTTATAAGAATGCACCATTTTTAAGTAAACATTTGTATCATCGGTTAAAGGGGCAATGGAAATGGTTTGTTATACCATTTATTAGTAGCATCCTATTATTATGTTTGTTAATGTTTATATTTAATGTGAATGGTACAGAAGAAATAAAACAAGCACGTGGCTATTTTAGGTTAGCAGCATTAATAAGTTTTTCATTTATTTGGGTAGCTATTTATCAAAGTTATCAATTGTTTAAAAAAGAGTATTTTACTGCGAAAGTTTTTAATTTAAATCCCATTTTCCAAACTATTATGATAGCTATTATTTCTAATTTATTGATGTTTATTGCATTAATGATGATTATCATAATGACACCAGTTAACATAGAAAGTTCTATCCCATCGACAATATATTTTGTCGTTATGTCAATTATTTTTGTTGTAACTATCTCTACGGTATTTGGTTTACTGACTATTACCAAAAATAATGTAAATATCATATTTTATATATTATCAGTAATCATGTTCTTTATCGTACCGATTGTGTTTATCCCGTCCAGTAATTCAACTGTAATTTCACATATTTTAATGTTAAATCCGTTGTTTTATCTTATAGAGGGAATTTCACAGTCAGTTGTTTTAGGCGCATTAAGTTTAAATAATATACCGTACCATTTATATTTTATATTTTTAATGGCTACAGTTTGTGCAGTTATATTTGCTATGTATCGAATGACTGCGTATCAAAAATTCAGATTTAGAAATGGCCAAGTAGAAAAAACGTCTGATACTAAATTAAAAAACGAGACAAATCATAACGAAAACGTAACTGCTCAAGATACAAACACAAATCATAAATAGTGATATTATATTTTAATTATGTATCTTCAATATAATATTAAAGGCTGAGACACAATCATGTGTCCCAGCCTTTGTTATTATCAATAAAATATCATTTAGCAAATAATTTTCTTTGTAGTTTATCTTCACTAAACACCCAACCAATATAAGAATGATCAATATTCATAAACTCATCTAAATGTGCGATTGCTACAAATGAATAGTGTCCATTCTTGAGATAGCGTAAATCAATCAATCTAATTTCTGTCGTATCATCATCTAATTTTCTAGCTTGCCAACGATAAATAGATGAGAAGTTAAGGAAAGTTTTAATATTTTTATCATCTTCAACAAACTGCATTAAATCATTACTAGGAAAAGAATGACGTTCTGATTTATCACTGAAAACGATGTTTCTACCATAACTTCGTCCAACATAATCGTGATTTTCTGTTTGAATAGCTACGCGCCATTCCATAAATCGTATGGTAGGCGCAACAAAAACTTTAACAGGATTATGTTCTTGCTTTATCTGTTTAAGCGCTTGTTGTTTAATGATGGCTTGCATTCTAAAACGAATAATATAATAAACAACAAGAATAGCAAAAATAGGAAAGAATGAAATGTAAGGATGTAAGCCCAATATCCAAAGTATAATGCCGACACACCAAAGGATGAATATGATTGGATCAAACGTATTGATTACACTGAGTTGAATCCATTTATTTGTGATGGGTCTGAGCGCCTGAGTTCCATAAGAATTAAATATATCTACAAAGACATGAAGAAAAACTGCAAGCTGAGCCCATAACCAGATATGGCTAGCATCAATATTTTTGAAAAATGTAAAAATAAATAAAGTTATAAGTAATGGCCACAAAATCGTAAAAGGTATTGAATGTGTTATACCTCTATGATTTGATATATAAGTAGCATTATCTTTAAGTTTTAAAACTGTATCACCATCTGGTATCAGTGAACCAATGATTAGAGTAGTTGCTGTTGCTGCAAATGAGCCAGTCATTGCAGGATCTTGTGTTGCCAAAGCGGTTAATCCAATACCCATGACAATATGCGTACCTGTATCCATAAGTATCCTCTCATTTCATTTCAATATTATTTCTATTATAATCTAATATACTAAATAATAAAATTAACATACTAAAATGAAGAAAAAAAGTTTTAGAATCACATAGAGAAAGAGATGTATAACATGTATAATGAATCGCAATTTAAAAATAATCTCGTAAAATGGTTTGAGAAAAATCAGAGACAAATGCCTTGGAGAGAAACTAAAAATCCATACTATATTTGGTTGAGTGAAGTAATGTTACAACAAACCCAAGTGAAGACAGTTATCGATTATTATCATAAATTTGTAAATAGGTTTCCAACAATAACGGATTTAAGTAATGCACATGAAGATGAAGTGCTTAAATATTGGGAAGGGCTTGGTTATTATAGTCGTGCACGTAACTTTCATACTGCGATAAAAGATGTAGCAATGAATTATAATGGTGAAGTCCCCAATGACCCTGAGCGCTTTGGAGAACTTAAAGGTGTGGGTCCATATACGCAAGCAGCAGTCATGAGTATTGCTTTCAATCTTCCGTTAGCAACAGTAGATGGTAACGTGTTTAGAGTTTGGTCAAGATTAAACAATGATCATCGTGATACCAAATTACAAACCACAAGAAAAGCATTTGAAAAAGAATTGGAAATTTATGTACAAGAAGATTCAGGTACTTTTAACCAAGCTATGATGGAACTAGGTGCATTAATTTGTACACCTAAAAACGCGTTATGTATGTTTTGTCCTGTCCAAGAACATTGTGAAGCTTTTGAACAAGGAACAGTTGAACAGTTACCTGTAAAAACTACGAAAGTGAAGAAAAAACATATCAAACAAAATGTATATATCGTGAGTAACGAAAATGGCGATTTATTAATTGAAAAAAGAACTCAAAAACTTTTGAATAATATGTGGGAATTTCCTATGTATGAAGCGGAAAGTAATGAAAATATTAATACACAGTTATCTACAGAAATTCAATTTCAAACTAAACCTGTTTATTCATTAAAACATCAATTCACACATTTAACTTGGGATATTGATGTGTATTTATCTCAAAGTTACGTTAGACAACAAGATATTACATTAACCGACAACATGGTGTGGATGCGTGTTAATGATAAAGATGAATATAACTTCCCAGTAAGTATGTCAAAAATATATAATTTTTTGCTAACAAATATTTAAGGTCGTTCTGTCATCGTTAATTATGTTATAATTCAATATGTGAAATCAGAAAAGGTGGTGTGGAGCATGGTTAAAGAGTCCATACCTAAAGAGGGTCAGACGATAAAAATTCAAAGTTATAAACACGATGGAAATATACACCGTGTTTGGTCTGAAACAACTATTTTAAAAGGTACGGATCATGTTGTCATTGGTGGTAATGACCATACATTGGTAACAGAAAGTGATAATCGCACATGGATTACAAGAGAACCTGCAATTGTATACTTCCATTCCGAATATTGGTTTAATGTTATTTGTATGTTTAGAGAAGATGGTGTTTATTATTATTGTAATTTATCTTCACCATTTGTATGTGATGAGGAAGCTCTAAAATATATAGATTACGATTTAGATATTAAAGTTTATCCCAATGGTAAATATCATTTATTAGATGAGGACGAATATGAGCAACATATGCGCCAAATGAATTATTCATCTGATATTGATGTGATTTTACGAAGAAATGTAGATATTCTTCAACAATGGATTGAACAGAAAAAAGGTCCATTTGCACCAGACTTTATTAAAGTTTGGCGTGAAAGATTCAAAAAAATTAGAGATTATTAAGCATATTTAATGTATTTGATAGTTATATTCGATATAGTTATGTAGGTATATATGATACAAGTTAATTGTATAGAATAAAAATTCATAGCAAATGCTTAACTAAATCATCTGATTGTAGATAATTGTATTAACAGCCTCGTTGAATTTCAGCGAAGGCTGTTTCATTTGCTGAAATAAGCAAGGAGGTATAGTTTGTATGATTCGCAGATATATACAATTCGTAAAACCATATAAATGGCGGATCATTGCCACAATTCTTGTAGGTATATTAAAATTTGGTATTCCAATGCTCATTCCGTTATTAATTAAATACGTTATTGATGACATTATCAATAATGGTGCAATTTCGGTAGAAGAAAAATTTACTAGATTGGGAATTGCGTTAGGAATAGCCTTATTTATTTTTGTAATCGTAAGACCACCTATAGAATTTTTAAGACAATATTTAGCTCAGTGGACAAGTAATAAAATATTATATGATATTCGTAAACGTCTATATAATCATTTACAAGCACTAAGTGCAAGATTTTATGCTAATAACCAAGCTGGGCAAGTTATTTCAAGAGTAATTAATGATGTTGAACAGACAAAAGATTTCATTTTAACAGGACTTATGAATATTTGGCTTGATTGTATAACAATCATCATAGCCTTATCAATTATGTTTGTATTAGATGTGAAATTAACACTGGCTGCAATTATTGTATTCCCAGTTTATATTCTGACTGTCTATTTCTTCTTTGGACGTTTAAGAAATTTAACACGAAAAAGATCACAAGCTTTGGCTGAAGTTCAAGGTTTTTTACATGAACGAGTACAGGGCATGTCAGTCATTAAAAGTTTTGCGATAGAAGATAACGAAGCGGTTAACTTTGATAAGCATAATAGTAATTTCTTACAACGTGCATTTACACATACAAGATGGAATGCTTATTCGTTTTCTGCAATTAATACAGTGACGGATTTAGGCCCTTTAATTGTAATAGGTTCTGGTGCAGTATTAGCTATCAACGGTTCCATTACAGTAGGTACACTCGCTGCATTCGTGGGTTATCTTGAACAATTATTTGGTCCATTACGTAGATTGGTTTCTTCATTTACTACGTTAACTCAAAGTTTTGCATCAATGGACCGTGTGTTCCAGCTAATGGATGAAGGTTATGATATTAAAAATAAAAAAGGTGCCTTACCATTAGAAATTAAGGAAGGACGTATTGAAATAAATAATGTGAGTTTTCAATATAATGCTGATGAATCTACGATATTAAACCATATTAATTTGGATATCGAACAAGGAGAAACAGTAGCATTTGTCGGTATGAGTGGTGGAGGTAAATCGACACTTATCAATCTTATACCAAGATTTTATGATGTTACAGATGGCGAAATCAAAATTGATGGTACCAATATAAAATCCTATTTAACGGGTAGTCTCAGACATCAAATCGGATTAGTCCAACAAGATAACGTACTATTCTCAGATACAATTAAAGAAAATATTTTATTAGGTAGACCCGATGCAACAGATGAAGAAGTCATTGCAGCTGCAAAAATGGCAAACGCACATGATTTCATTATGGAATTAACAGATGGATATGATACAGAAGTGGGTGAAAGAGGCGTCAAACTTTCTGGAGGTCAGAAACAACGCATATCTATCGCGCGGATTTTCTTAAATAATCCACCGATAATTATACTAGATGAAGCAACAAGTGCATTAGATTTAGAAAGTGAATCTATAATTCAGGATGCATTAAATATTTTAAGTAAAGATCGTACAACGTTAATTGTGGCACATAGATTATCTACAATTACTCATGCAGATAAGATTGTTGTTATAGAAAATGGTGAGGTAGTAGAAAGCGGGACACATCAAGAATTACTAGCAAAAAAAGGTGCTTATGAACATCTTTATAGCATTCAAAATCTATAAAAGCGATTTGCTAAATTTTGATTGTTTAAGTGCAGTTAATGTGTAAGAATAATTTTAAATTGAATAAAAGATCTAAAAAGACCAGAGACATTTTATATTGTCTCTGGTCTTTTTAGTTCAAATATTGATGGTTTTATAAATCAAAATCTTCTTCTTCAATTTCAATTTCACTATCATTAGAGTGATATGAGAAGAAACTGATAACTAAGCGATCCAAATGTTCTATAGTATAACGATATTCTTCAATAGCTGAAATAATCTGCATTATATTTGTAAACGAATATGTTGTTTGGTATGGATCTTTAATGATTTCTCGTTGGAAAGCATCCATTAAATCCTTTTTTTGTGGGTTTTCAATCTGACTATCAAAATGACTTATATCATATCGCGCTTTTTTTGAAATACTGATGAAAATTTGTTCGTGATAAGCAATGAGCAAATCTATTTCTAATTTTATTTGAAGTAACAACTCATTATTTAAATTATGAAGATCGTTTTGATAACGATTCATTCGTTTTAAAACATCGTATGCTTGCCGTGTACTACGCACGACTTGTTTAAATAGAATTTTTTTTCTATTTTGTGCATAAATTTGTTTTTTCGTCCAAGGTCGTTCTTCCTCATAGTATTCAAATATTTGCTCTAATTTCGTAATTCGTTTGCTGATTAGTCCTCTATCTTCTTTTATATGATGATATTCAGATGTATCATTTAACACAAGTTTGAACCATACAAAGATATCTGAACAAATGTTTAATGAATTATAATAAATTTTAGACTCGAATTTAGGGGGTAAGAATAAAAGATTAACTGCAGAAGAACTAATTACACCTACCATAACAAGGACAAATCTGTAAAATGCAGAAATATAAAAGTTACCAGTATGTGTTCCCATAATAATTAATGCAGTTATACTTGCAAGTGTAGCTACATGCTCCAAGTTAAAACGGAATAAAATAGCAATTAATAATATAACAGTAACCCCCATGATCACTGGATTATTACCAAAAACAGTAACCATAACTACTGCGAGTATTGCACCGATCAGGTTACCAATTGCTCTTTCAGAAATTGTTTTAATGGAACGAAAAACACTTGGTTGCATCGCGATTACCGCACTGACAGCAGCGATTGCCTTTAATCCTGCTTCATCAGGGAACAGAGAAGCGATAAACAAAGCAAGTATAATAGCTATACCTGTCTTCAGAATGCGTGCTCCTAATTTCAAATGTACCGCTCCTTCATATATTTAATAAAATTATGTTTATACTTGTTATACAACGATTCCCTATAAAATTCAAGTTTATTTCATTTGACTAAAAGCGTAATCTACAGCTTCTAATGTTTTATCAATATCATCTTTAGTATGTTCAGTTGTTAAAAACCAAGCTTCAAATTTTGAAGGAGCAAGATTAATGCCTTGATGTAACATGAGTTTAAAGAATTGTGCAAAAGCATCACCATCTGAATTTTCAACTTGATCATAATGTGTGACAATTTCATTTGTAAAGTAAAGTGTTAATGCACCATAAACTCTATTGACTGTAGCAGTTATATTATGTTTTTGAATTAATTTATTCAAACCATCTTCTAATTGTTGACCTAGGCTATCTAAATGTTCGTAGATACCATCTTGTTCCAATACTTCTAATAATGCGATGCCTGCTTTCATAGATAATGGATTACCAGCCATCGTTCCAGCTTGATATGCAGGGCCTAGAGGAGCAACTTGTTCCATAATGTCTTGTTTGCCTCCATAACCACCAATAGGTAGCCCGCCACCTACTATTTTACCGAAAGCTGTTAAATCTGGATAAACTCGATATAAATCTTGGGCACCGCCAAAATGGAAACGAAATGCGGTAATAACCTCATCATAAATTACTAAACTTCTATTATTATGGGTAATTTCATTTACTTGTTCTAAAAATCCAGATTTAGGTTTGACCATACCAAAATTACCAACGATAGGTTCGACTAATACTGCTGCAATATCATCTCCCCAATAATCAATTGCTTCTTTATAAGACTCTATATCATTGTAAGGTACCGTGATGACTTCTTGAGCTACACTTTGAGGAATGCCGGCTGAGTCAGGTGACCCTAATTGAGAAGGACCACTCCCAGCTGCAACTAATACTAAATCTGAGTGACCGTGATATTGGCCAGAAAATTTAATTATCTTATTTCTTTTAGTATACGCACGTGCCACTCGTATTGTTGTCATTACGGCTTCTGTTCCAGAGTTAACGAAGCGAATCTTTTCTAATGAAGGGATAGCGCTACGTAATTTCTTAGCGAAATTTATTTCAAGCTCTGTTGGCGTTCCATATAATACGCCAAGTGCAGCTTGTTCTTGAATAGCTTTAGTTATATGAGGATGAGCATGACCAGTAATTATTGGGCCATAAGCTTGTAAATAATCGATATATTTATTACCATCTACATCAAATAAATAAGCACCTTGACCTGATTTCATCATTACTGGAGCGCCACCACCTACAGCTTTATACGAACGAGAGGGTGAGTTAACGCCTCCCAATATATATTCATTTGAGTAATTTTGAAGTCTTTCACTTTCTGTAAATTTCATTAATATCAACCTCTTTTATTTAATATTTTCGTTTATTATCGTATCATATAATTATTAGTAAAAAGAAATAGGGTGAGTTATTTGTTGAAAAAAGGAGATCAATTTCCAGAATTTAAACTTGAAAACCAAAACGGTGATATTATTTCTAATGACACATTAAAAGGATATAAAGCAGTGCTCTATTTTTATCCAAGAGATAACACGCCAACATGCACAACAGAAGCCTGTGATTTTAGAGACAATTTATCATATTTTAATGAACTTAAAACAAAAGTTTACGGAATTAGCGGAGATACAAAGAAAAAACATCAAAACTTTAGCAATAAGCATAATTTAAATTTTGACTTATTGGTCGATGAAGATTATCAATTATCCACAGAAGTGGGTGTATACCAATTAAAGAAAAATTTTGGAAAAGAAACTATGGGAATCGTAAGAACTACGTTCGTTATAGATGAAGAGGGCATTATAATCGATGTCATAGAAAAAGTGAAAGTAAAATCACAAATGGACGAATTAAAAGCAATACTGGGGTGAGTAAAGATGAAGGCAGTCAGTTTAAAAAAAATGGGAGAGTTGGAAAATGATTTAGTTGAAGCTTTTCCAAACGTCAATTTTATATTTACACATGGTGTTTCTGAAATTAATGACCATGATAAAAAAGATTTAGATATACTGTTTGGATATGATGGTAAATTAGATGAAGACTTCTTGAAGGAATGTCCAAATTTAAAATGGTTGGCTTGGTATGCTACCGGTGTGAATAACCTTCCTTTAGATTATATCAATAATCATAATATATTGTTGACGAATGGCCGTGGTGTTCATGCAAAACAAATGTCTGAATTTATTATGGCTTTTATATTAGATGACTATAAGAAAATGAAGGTTTCATTTATTAATCAAACAAATAAAATTTATGACTCAAAGTTAACTGGTAACAGAGTGAGCGGTGAAAAGCTTTTATTTTTAGGAACAGGAAGCATAGCTCAAAAAACAGCAACTATTGCGAACGCGATGGACATGATTGTACAAGGTGTGAATACAACTGGTCACCCAGTAGATGGCTTCTCAAAAACCTATACTATTAATCATTTATCACAAGCATTGGAAGAAGCGGATATTGTTGTAAATACGTTACCTGAAACGCAACAAACGATACATTTACTTCAAAAAGAACATTTTGAAAAGATGAAAGACTCTGCTTTATTTATTAATGTAGGAAGAGGAACAATAGTTGAGGAAAATGTAATAGCAAATGTTATGAGAGAAAACATCATACGACAAGCTTATTTAGATGTGTTTGAAAATGAGCCACTTAAACCAAGTAATCAATTATATGATATAAATAACATTACAATTACAGCACATATCACAGGTAATGGTATAGAAAATAAACAAGAAGTAACTGAGATATTTAAACGCAATCTCAACCATTTTCTCAATAAGAATGCTTTAATTGAGAATGAAGTTGATCCAAAAACAGGATATTGATTGAAATGGTCTTTGTTTATTGACAATTCAATGATGCAACAGTTATATTAATATTAAGTAATAATAATTATTAAATAGAAAGATGGTGAGGGACATGAGTGCAGAGATGGAAACAGTTGAACATCAATTAGAAGATTCGATTGCGTCTTTAAGAGATAATGGGATAAGAATAACCCCACAAAGACAGGCGATATTGAAGTTTTTAATTGTCTCTGAAACACATCCCACTGCTGATGAGATTTATCAAGCACTTTCACCCGATTTTCCAAATATAAGTGTTGCAACGATATATAATAATTTACGTGTATTTAAAGGAATTGGCATCGTTAAAGAATTGCCTTATGGAGATGCTTCAAGTCGCTTCGATTTTAATACACATAATCATTACCATGTTATATGTGAAAATTGTGGAAAGATTGTAGATTTTCATTATCCACAACTAGATGAAGTTGAACAATTAGCTCAACACGTAACGAATTTTGATGTAACGCATCATCGTATGGAAATTTATGGTCTATGTAAAGAATGTAAAGATAAAGAAAAATTACAGCAGTAATTACAATTGAACAAATATAAAAGTTATTAAGATTCAAAGTGCCGCATTTATAATCATTTTATAAATGCGGCACTTTGTATTACTAAGAGATAAATATAGATTAATAAAAGTAAAAACACATAAGATGACATTTGTTGACAATGTATAGAAGGAATAGACACAAAATACAAATATTATTATACGTTTTAACATATAAATACATATAATAAATAATTAGTTATTACAAAGGTAAAATTTAACTAAAAAGTTATTAGAATTGAATTGACGTGTGAGATTAATCTTGATATTATATAAAAGTCGTCAAAACAAGATGACTTAAAAAAACAAACCAACCAAAAAATAATACAAAGTGTAAATTTGACACTTGTTAAAATTATTGAATGGTTATACAATATTAAATGTTGAGTTAACAAACGAAACAAACTTAATAATAACAAACAAAAATTTATTATTGACTTAACAAAAACTTAATGTTACAATTAATTCTTGTAACACATCAATGAACATTGAAAAATGAATTGAAATATGTCAACGTTAATTACGATTTCAACATTAAATGTTGAATCAAAACAACGTGT
>NZ_JAESJQ010000019.1:0-146528 GCF_017891615.1 Staphylococcus sp. GDY8P198P | reverse complement strand
GAGCCGTTCTTATGGACCTACATGATGTATGGATTTATTCTTCAAGATTATACATCAATTTTGATAAGTAGAAATGGTAAAAACATTGTAGAGCATTTTACTCAGGAGTCTGGACTTGACTGATATATACCGCAACGTATTCAAAAAAAGTTAAAATATACATATATTTTAATCTTATCTTTGTTTTAATAGAAACATGCCAATTAGGATATTTTCGTTCATAATAAAATAATTGTAAATAAAATAAACCGATACCTAGTGGTAAACACATAAGCAAGATGCTTTTTGTGTATGAAAATCCTACGTCATGAAGTAAATGTCCAATAATTAATTGAAATACGATGAGTACAATAAGTAAAATTAAGATATTAAAAGTCATTTTGTACGTTGTACTCCTTTCGCAAATGTATAAATTAAAATTTGAAGTAATACCAATAATATGACAAATAGGAAAGCATCAAAATCTAAATGATTGACAACTTCTCTATAAATTCGAAGTGGTTCATTGATAATATAAACAGAATGCAAACGTAAGAACCGTCCAATATAAATACCTAAGCCATTTAAAAACATCATAATGAGTATAATGGTTCTATTTAACCAACGGTGAGTTGTAAAGTTTTCCATTTCTACAAACATCAAAATTAATAAATATAAAGCTAATAAGACGCCAGCAACTAAAAATGTAAAATACACCCATTCAACGATGATTAAACCTTGATAAAAATTAAAAGTAAATTGATTTAAATGTATTAAATCCGTAACCATATATAGCGTATTGGGCACCATGCATAAAAATATAAGCACAAAAACGATAAATAATGGCCATTCATATTTATATTTCGGTTTAAATAAATTTAATAGTAAGCATAATTCGAATGGAACATATGCTAGAAAGAGATTAAGCGTCATAAATTGATAAAATTGATTAAAGAAAATTGATATGATCATTAAAATTAAAAATATTATTCTAGCAATGTAACGAGGGGCGATACTTACACCTACTTTCTTTTTGGATTTATATTTGTGTTAAGCACACAAGCTCATATAATTATTTTTATAGAGTATAACTATAGCTGAAGTTTAAAAAACAACTTTACCTGAAATGGAATTTTTATATAATCTTGTCTATGAAGTATTAGATATTGTTTTGTACATGATAATAAGTATTAATTTTAAACAACAAATAAAAATCCCCTTAAAAAGCTTATTGCCAAGGGAACATAAACGTAAAATTACGAACGTGATTTTTTATAATACAATTTATAGACAGAAATTTCAATTATAAACACTAGTCAAAATGAATGAAAACGTTTTATAGACAAAAACAAGTTAAACATAAATATTTATTTTCAAATAAGGGATAATCCATAAAATTTGGATTATCGTGTAAGACTTTTGCCAGTTGTCAATTAGTATAGTTCGATTCAATAGTTATTTACATAATCAATCCTTGAGCGTCAACACGTTTCAAAATTGTAAAAAAGATACATGTTAATACAAAAAACAAATGGAGCATGGTAGTCGGCGATATTACAAAAATTTCATAAACGTATAAAAACGTTAATTTCTATATAATTTCAATAGAAATTAACGTTTATCCTTTAGGCAGAGATATTAATATACATGATGGTTGATTAGTATAGATTACTTTTTTTAATCCTTACTTATAAAAAATCATATTTAAATTGATATATTTTTATAAGTTAAATACAGTTAAAGTATTATTCGAATAATGTTAAAACCTTGTTGGGTGGGCGCCAATGAATTACAAATCTAATAGATTTAGGCCAATATCGGCATTGTGTTTACGATTTATATCTAAGTTTGTCATTGTAATGACGATTTCTGCAGTAGCTGAAACAACGGCTTTTGTTAAATGACCACTTAATGTTTCATATTGATTAGTACCAAAAGTTGCATGTAAATGTGCAAATGGCTTTTCATCAATATGAGAAATATTACCTAAAAGGCTAATTAATTCTAAAGGTTCTTTAATTTCTTTTTTTTCATAGGTTTTAGTATCTAAATTATAGAAATTTAATTCTACGTCATCACAAGCGCCGATACCACTGACTGTTCCAAATTTACCATTTTGCTCACGAGCAAGATCCGTTACAGCTTCAACAATGTCTTCACCTTGTTCTAAAACTAATACGATTGTATTGCCATCTACTTGATATACCATTTGAAAACCTCCATTCAAATTAATGCATTTAATATCATTATACAATTAATTATTTATGAGATGTATAATAGTGTTTGAAAATGTAAGTTTTTCTATTGTTTTTCTGTAGGAAAATGTTATAGAATGTTCTAATATTGTGCATTCCTCTAAATTAAAGATACAAAACAAGATGATGAAAAAAGTGTATAAAAGAATGGAGTGAGAAACGTGAATAAACAATTTTATATTTTATATTTTAATATCTTTTTAGTCTTTTTAGGTATAGGTCTAGTTGTACCAGTACTACCAGTATATTTAAAAGATTTAGGTTTAAAAGGTAGTGATTTAGGAATTCTTGTTGCGGTCTTTGCACTCGCACAAATGATTATTTCACCATTTGGTGGTACGCTTGCAGATAAATTAGGTAAAAAATTAATTATTTGTATTGGACTTGCACTTTTTGCAATTTCAGAATTCTTGTTTGCCGCAAGTCACACGTTTTCTCTACTAATCATTTCTAGAATATTAGGTGGTTTTAGTGCTGGAATGGTCATGCCTGGTGTTACTGGGATGATTGCGGATATTTCTATAGGAAAAGATAAAGCAAAGAATTTTGGTTATATGTCGGCGATCATTAATTCAGGCTTTATTTTAGGACCTGGTTTAGGAGGTTTGCTGGCGGAAGTATCGCATAGATTGCCGTTCTATGTGGCTGGTACAAGTGGTGTCGTGGCACTTATATTATCTATTACATTAATTAAAAATCCGAAAAATGAAACGCAAGATGGTTTTACACAATATCAACCTGAATTATTGGCTAAAATAAATTGGAAAGTGTTCCTCACTCCAGTCATTTTAACGCTAGTGCTTGCATTTGGTTTGTCTGCGTTCGAAACATTATTCCCTTTATATACAGCCGATAAAGCACATTATTCACCTATAGATATCTCCTTTGCAATTACCGGTGGCGGTATTTTTGGTGCGATATTCCAAGTGTTTTTCTTTGATAAGTTTATGAAATACTTTGAAGAGCTTACTTTTATTACGTATGCATTACTTTATTCAGCGATTATTTTACTTGCATTGACGTTTATGCATAGTTACTGGTCAATTATGATTATTAGTTTTATAGTATTTATTGGTTTTGATATGATTCGTCCAGCAATTACCAATTATTTTTCTAATATAGCTGGAAATCGTCAAGGATTTGCTGGTGGGTTAAATTCGACTTTTACCAGCATGGGGAATTTCATAGGCCCATTAGTAGCGGGTACATTATACGATATTAATTTTGAATTTCCACTGTATATGGCGATATTAGTGATGTTTATTGGTATGATCGTAATATTTTTTGAAAAAACAATTAGAAATCGTCTGAAAAAATCATAAATTTAATAAAAGACGCAGCCATTTTGCTATGGTTATTACTAAATGTTTATGAATGGCATGTAAAAATGAATAATTATTTTATAAAAGACAAATTAGCTAATGTTATAGGAGTAAGAGATGAAATTAGAACTACCATTTTAATTTCGTCTCTTACTTTTTTTATTAAGCAAATTAAACATGGCAATTTTTAAACATACGTTCATTAGCAAGATTGCTAAATATGTATGAAGTAACAGGATGTAATGGTTAATGAATTAAGTGATATAAGAATTATCAGAATTTGTACATTAGAATTTCAAATATGACACGAATGTTAAATAAAGTTGCACACATAATATTCATGTTACAGAAATTACAATTGTTTTAAATTGTGGTCTATATAAGTTTTTTGTTAAATATTTGTGATAATATGTTGTTATTATTAAAGAGAGATGATTAAGGGGATAAAGTTGAAGAATTTACTATTATCAATATTGGCTTTCCTATTAACATGTTGTTTCATATTTTTATTAGTGTTAGTTACGAACCAACAAGTGCTTGCAAAAGTACATGAAACAATATCGAGTTATTCCGATACAAATAATGTTGCCCAATCCAAAGCAGGGGAAGAAAAAGCAGATTTTGATTCAAATGTGCCGGATGACACGAAACATGAAGTGCCAAAGGAAAAGCCATATAATGCAAAAAACCACGAACCTATAGCAAAATTAGCAACACATGATTTGAATGATAAAGAGGCTGGCGAAATCAATTTGCCTCAATTTTCAGAAGCGCTAAATAAAGCGCAAAAAATGGTTGATAGTGATAACCATTCTGAAAATGAATATAATGACTATGGTATTGATAGTACATGTGAGGGGACATATTACTATATTTTCACTTTCAAGAATAAGCAACATCCCGAAACATATTATAGAGTCACTGTAGATCAAAATAATAAAGCAAGGATATTTGATGATGCTTATAAAGTGCAAAATCACCAAGACCAAGACAAACCGAGAATATCACCACATGAGTCAGAAGTAATAGCTCAAAAATATGCAAAAGATGCACTAGGAAAAAATGCTACCTTGAAGCAAGTACATGCTTCAAAGCAAGGTATGTTTTATACATTTTATGATGCGACCGCTAAAAAAGAATATAAAGTTATTGTGAATAAACTGGGTGATGTCATACGTCAACCTGCACTAAAATAGGAAAATGAAAACATTCAACTTTTAGATTCTATTGAAGTTGGATGTTTTTTATTGTCATAAAAAGTATAAAGTTAAATGTATCGATGTTATTATTATATTAAGTTTAAACTGATTTATACTTTGATGAATATTTAATTAATAAAAATTGAAAAGGATGAATGTTTTGAAAAAAATAAAAAAAGCAATTATACCTGCAGCAGGATTAGGTACAAGATTTCTTCCGGCAACAAAAGCTATGCCAAAAGAAATGTTGCCGATTTTAGATAAGCCAACGATTCAATACATTGTAGAGGAAGCAGCTCGTGCTGGTATTGAGGATATTATTATTGTAACTGGTAAACACAAGCGAGCAATTGAAGATCATTTTGATAATCAAAAAGAATTAGAAATGATTTTAGAAGAAAAAGGAAAAACGGATCTATTAGAAAAAGTGAATTATTCTACAGAACTTGCTAATATTTTTTATGTAAGACAAAAAGAACAAAAAGGGTTAGGACATGCGATTTATTCAGCACGTCAATTTATTGGCAATGAACCTTTTGCGGTACTATTGGGTGATGATATTGTGGAGTCAACACAACCAGCCATTAAACAATTGATAGATACATATGAAGAAACTGGTAAATCTGTAATCGGTGTCCAAGAAGTGAATGAAAATGATACACATCGTTACGGCATCATTGATCCGTTAGGTAAAAGTGGGCGTCAATATGAAGTGAATCAATTTGTGGAAAAACCGAAACAAGGAACGGCACCTTCAAATTTAGCGATTATGGGGCGTTATGTGTTAACACCTGATATCTTTGAATATTTAGCAAACCAAGGTAAAGGCGCCGGTGGAGAGATTCAACTGACAGATGCTATTGAAAGAATGAATAAAGAAAGTCAAGTCTATGCCTACGACTTTGAAGGTGAGCGTTATGATGTCGGTGAAAAATTAGGTTTTGTAAAAACTACAATAGAATTCGCTTTAAAAGATCAAGAAATGAATGAAGCATTAACGAAATTCATTAAACAACTCAAGCTAGATTGATGATTTGGGATAAAATTATTTTGATATGCATAAAACATTTTTAATCATATGAGGTATCGAAATGAAACAAAAGAAAACAAATGCTATGCGCATGTTAGATCGTCAAAAGATAAAATACAATGTCAATACGTATGAAATCTCGGATGAACATATGGACGGCACTGAAGTAGCACACAAAGTTGGCATAGAGGATAAATACGTATATAAAACACTTGTTTTGGAAAATAGTCATCACCAACATTTTGTGTTTATCATTCCAGTAAGTGAAACTTTAGATATGAAAGCGGCAGCTAACGCCGTAAATGAAAAGAAATTACAATTAATGCCTTTAGATGAACTTAAAAACGTAACAGGTTATATTAGGGGCGGTTGTTCACCGATTGGAATGAAAAAACAATTTCAAACTATTGTCGATCAGCAAGCAACATGTATAAATTCTCTTTATATTAGTGGCGGAGAACGTGGGGTACAGATTGAAATGACAGTTGATGACTTGATTAAAATAACTAATGCAAAAGTGTTGAACGTCACTCATCAATAACAATATAATAAGATAATTAAAATCACGAAGTGGTCATGATACCATTTCGTGATTATTTAATGAGCAGTAAGCAATCATATACTTTTATGAAATCGCGAGCGTTAATGATTTGAAATTTTATTCGAATTTTGCGCTCTTTTTTTTATGCGTTTTTTAAATTGATGTTCTACGATTGTTAAAAACATAACGCTCAATGTAAAAAATGTGAGAACCATAGTTAAAACAAGCATAGAATCTATTGGAGATATAAGTAAAATTAACAACACGATAAAGTTACTAATATAAGCATATGTATAGAGTAAAATCATGGTCATTTGTATATATTTGTTCGTCGTTTGACTAAGAAATTGTAACAGGTTAAACCCCATTTGAAAAAACAACAGGATATACATAATCAACGTTTGAAAAAATACAAAGTCAGTTTTGAATTTTTCGCTTATATATATGTTGAGTATCATTAAAATAGCAAAGATCATTGCGATACTGATTCTGATTCTTTTTTCCCATTTTACTATAGATGATGGTTGCATAACTTCAAGACACACTCCTTGTAAGAAATAAGTGTAATGAAAAAAGGTTGCATAATACATGATTATTGTAACGTAATGAGATGTATTATCAAGATGTTCAAATGTGGTTATTAATACATAGATAAAAATCATAAATAATTGAGAAAAAGGTGGAATATCAAATTTTATTGGCATAATATGATTGTTTTTGATTGTTTTTGACAAAAAATGATTGAAATAAGAAAGCGTAACCATTATAATGAAAATGAAATGAGGTGGAGGGATGATTACTGAAAAACGGCAGGAACTCATATTGACTGAATTGTCAAAAAAAGATTTTTTGACGTTACAGGAATTGATAGATCGAACAGGATGTAGTGCATCTACAATTCGCCGAGATTTATCCAAATTACAAAAAGTTGGGAAATTGAAAAGAGTGCATGGCGGTGCAATGTTAAACGACTCATCTATCTTAGAACCTAATTTAGCAGATAAACGCGGTACAAACTTAAAAGAAAAGCAAGAAATCGCACGGTTAGCAGCGCTGGAAATAGAAGATAATGAATGTGTTTTTATAGATGCTGGTTCGACTACACTTGAGATGATCTCTTACATCAGTGCACAAAATATTGTTGTTGTAACGAGTGGTTTGACGCATGTCGAAGAGCTAATTAAACAGGGTATTCGAACATTTATTTTAGGTGGAGAAATCAAATCGACAACATATGCGACAGTAGGTGCTAGCGCGCTTGAAACGTTGAAAAGCTATCGTTTTGATAAGGTATTCCTTGGTATGAATGGTATAGACATAAAATATGGTTTAACTACACCTGATGAGCAAGAAGCGATTATTAAAAAATACGCTATACATTTAGGGACAAACGCTTATATTTTAGCTGATCATGATAAATACGACAAAGTATATTTTGCACATGTGCCTGTAGAAACACAAGTTAGCATTGTTACTTCTAAAAAAGTAAAAGAGAGTGACATATTTAAGAAATATACTGAACATTATACATTTATTGGAGGTACACGATGATTTATACGGTAACTTTTAATCCCTCTATTGATTACATCATGTTTGCTGATGATCTTGAATTAAATGGATTAAACAGAGCGACAGAAACTTTTAAATTTGCTGGAGGTAAGGGTATCAATGTTTCAAGAGTGTTGCAAACATTGAACGTACCTTCAACAGCCTTAGGATTTGCAGGTGGATTTCCGGGTCAATTTATAGATGATACTTTAAAAAAAGCAGGTATTCAAACTGATTTTATAGAGATAGATGAAGATACACGGATTAATGTAAAACTAAAAACTGGTGATGAAACAGAAATAAATGCACCAGGTCCAAATATTTCTCAAACACAATTTGAAAATCTACTCAGACAACTTAAACAAACTTCAAAAAAAGATATAGTAGTCGTGGCAGGAAGTATACCGAAAAGCGTCCCTAAAGATGCGTATGAGCAAATTGCAAAAATCACAAACCAAACAGGAGCTCGATTAGTCGTAGATGCTGAAAAAGATTTAGTGGAATCCGTATTAAAATACAATCCACTATTTATTAAACCGAACAAACATGAATTAGAAGTTATGTTTGATACAGCAATCAATTCGGATGAAGATGTTATCCATTACGCACAAGAAATTATGAAACAAGGAGCATCATCTGTGATTGTGTCACTTGGTGGCGAGGGTGCAGTTTATGTTGATCATAAACATAGTTTGAAGGCGTCAGTACCTCTTGGTCAAGTTGTCAATACAGTTGGTTCAGGTGATAGCACTGTTGCAGGCATGATAGCTGGACTTGAAACAGGTTTGACGATTGAAAACGCGTTTAAACAAGCAGTTTCTGCGGGAACAGCAACTGCTTTTAACGATGATTTAGCTTCATACAAAGCAATTGAAGATATTAAAGAACAAGTGACAATTACGACTCTAAAGGGGAGTGAATGAGATGAGAATTACAGAGTTATTAACTCAAGAGACAATAGCTATGGATCTTTCATCAACTGATAAGAATGGTGTCATAGACGAATTAGTGAATCAACTGGATAAAGCAAAGAAATTAAACGATGTATCAGTTTTTAAAGAAGCTATTTATAACCGTGAAGCGCAAAGTACGACTGGTATTGGAGAAGGTATTGCGATACCACATGCTAAAGTAGCAGCAGTAGATACGCCTGCCATCGCTTTTGGTAAATCTAAAGCGGGCGTAGATTATCAAAGTTTAGATATGCAACCGGCACATTTGTTCTTTATGATTGCGGCTCCAGAAGGTGGCGCACAAACACATTTAGATGCATTAGCAAAACTATCAGGTATTTTAATGGATGATAAAGTACGAGAAGATTTACTAAATGCAACGTCTCCTCAATCTGTGTTACAAATCATTGATAAAGCTGATGATGAAGCTACAGAAGAAGTAGAAGAAGATACTGAAAGCTCTGTTGCACCAGCTGACACAAATGAACCCTATATATTAGCAGTTACAGCTTGTCCAACGGGTATAGCACATACTTATATGGCTCGAGATGCTTTGAAAAAACAAGCTGAAAAAATGGGCGTTAAAATAAAAGTAGAAACAAATGGATCTGGCGGTATAAAAAATCATCTCACGAATGAAGATATCGAACGTGCTATTGGTGTTATTGTAGCGGCAGATGTACATGTTGAAACAGCGCGTTTTAATGGCAAGAATGTTGTTGAAGTACCGGTAGCTGATGGTATTAAACGCCCAGAAGAATTAATTAATATTGCTCAAGATATTTCTCGTAAACCGTTTGTAGCGAGTGCTGATTCAAGTAAAGTACAATCAGAAAGTAATGAAAAACAAGGTGTGGGCAAGACAATTTATAAACATTTGATGAACGGTGTTTCTAATATGCTACCACTTGTTATAGCTGGTGGTATTTTAATGGCTATCGTGTTCTTATTTGGTGCAAACTCGTTTGATCCAAAAAGTTCAGATTACAACGCATTCGCAGAACAATTGTGGAATATAGGTAACAAGAGTGCCTTTATGTTAATTATTCCTATACTTGCTGGTTATATAGCACGTAGTATAGCGGATAAACCAGGTTTCGCAGCTGGTTTAGTTGGTGGTTTGTTAGCTAGTACAGGTGATTCAGGCTTTATCGGCGGCATACTTGCAGGTTTCTTAGCAGGTTATTTAACATTAGGCATCAAGAAATTAACAAATGGTATGCCACAAACTCTAGAAGGTTTAAAACCAACTTTAATTTTCCCAGTATTCTCTGTATCTATAACAGGTTTACTGATGATTTATGTTTTAAATCCTCCAGCATCTTGGTTAAATAATTTATTGCTGAATGGATTACAAAGTTTATCAGGTACTAACATTATGCTATTGGGTCTTGTTATTGGTGCGATGATGGCTATTGATATGGGAGGTCCATTTAATAAAGCAGCTTATGTATTCGCTGTAGCTGCATTGACAGAAGGTAATGCAGCACCAATTACAGCAGCGATGATTGGCGGTATGGTGCCACCGATTGCTATTGCAACAGCAATGTTACTGTTCCGTAAAAAATTCACTAAAGAACAAAAAGGTTCTATTGTTCCAAACTATGTGATGGGGCTATCCTTTATTACTGAAGGAGCAATTCCATTTGCCGCAGCTGACCCTATTCGTGTAATCCCGTCTATGATGGTGGGTTCAGGTGTAGCAGGTGCAATTGCATTAGGTTTAGGATCATCCATTCAAGCACCACATGGTGGTATTATTGTTATATTAGGAACAGACTTTAGTCACGTATTGCAATCATTGATAGCAATCATTATTGGAGCTATCATAGCAGCAGTTATTTATGGTATGTTAAAACCAAAATTAACTAAAGAAGAGATACAAAATTCAGAAGCGATGAATGATTAAAATTACAGAGATTCATAAAGAAAAGCCAGAAGAAACTCATGATTGAGTGAAACTTCTGGTTTTTTTTATTTGCTTTTGAATATAATATAAGCGTTGAATTTGGTAAAATAAATTACAAGTGATGCAAGAAAATTTTAACCTAAAATAATTGAAAAGAAGGTAATATAAATGGTTGAATATGTAATTGAAAATGGACGAATATATACTGAAACTGAAACCATTGATTGCGGTTATATCATCATTAAATCTGGTAAAATTGCTGGTTTAGGTGTAGGAAAGTATGAAGGTGATTTACAAACGATAGATGCACAAGGGCATCATATTCTACCTGGTTTTATTGATATTCATATGCATGGTGGTTACGGGGAAGATGCAATGGATGCATCGATGACGGGCTTAAAACATTTGTCAGAGTCATTGTTATCTGAAGGTACAACGAGTTATTTAGCAACTACAATGACACAATCAGATGAGAATATTACAAATGCGCTCAAAAATATAGCTGCATATCAAACACAACAAGATACGTTAAATACAGCTGAAATTGTGGGTATCCATTTAGAAGGTCCGTTTATTTCTGAACATAAAGTAGGCGCGCAAAATCCTGGTTATGTCCAACGGCCTTCAGTGGAAAAATTAAAATACTTCCAAAATATAGCGAACAATCACATCAAAGTTATCACATTTGCACCTGAAGTCGATGGCGCTAAAGAAACATTGGCAGCTTTTAAAGATCAAATTATATTTTCAATTGGACATACAGTTGCGACATTTGATGAGAGCAATGAAGCGGTGGAAAACGGCGCCAAACACGTAACGCATTTATATAATGCTGGTACACCTTTTGAACATAGAGAACCAGGACTATTCGGTGCGGCATGGGTTAATGATAAATTGAACACTGAAGTTATTGTCGATGGGATTCACTCACATCCTGCTGCTGTAAATATCGCATATAAACAAAAAGGAAATGAACATTTCTATTTAATTACAGATGCTATGCGAGCAAAAGGCATGCCAGATGGAGAATATGATTTAGGTGGCCAAAATGTCATCGTAAAAGACTCAGAAGCACGTTTAGTTTCAGGAGCATTAGCAGGAAGTATTTTAAAAATGAATACTGGTTTGCATAATCTTTTTAAATTTACAGGTGATTCATTGGATAATCTATGGCGTGTCACTAGTTTGAATCAGGCAATTGCTTTAAACATTGACGATAAAAAAGGTAGCTTAAAAGCGGGTAAAGATGCAGATATTGTCATCGTGAACGATGATATTGAAGTTCAAACAACTATCAAAAATGGTGAAATACATCAATTTCTTAAGTAATCATTATTTTAGAATAAATAAATATTATTTAGGACAAATGATGTAAAATTTAGAAAGTTGACGCGAAGGTAAGTTTGCGTTTAAATGGTATATTAGGTGAATATAAATTTTAATATGTATAAATTACTTTCGAAACAACTATTATGATAAAATAAAAGAAATGCGTATTTTTAGGGAGGTGTTACAATGGGAAGGATTTAGCATATAATACAAACTTTAACAATTATATAATATTTTATAAGCAGTCACCTATTGTGACACAAAATTTGGAGGTGAATCCCTAGAAATAGGGAACTAATTGGAAACAGTGACCATAATAAATTTAGTAATATTCTTTTTTTTAATAGCATTAACTACAGTCTTCGTAGGATCAGAATTCGCATTAGTTAAAGTGCGTACTACTAGGATTGAACAACTTGCAACAGAAGGCAACGGTAGTGCACGTGTTGTTAAAAAGATGATTAAAAACTTAGACTATTACTTATCAGCATGTCAATTGGGTATTACCGTGACATCTTTAGGATTAGGTTGGTTAGGTGAACCAACATTTAACAAGTTGCTACACCCATTATTTGAATTAATCCATTTACCTGAAGCACTAACGACAACTTTTTCGTTTATAGTAGCGTTTATCATTGTGACATATTTGCATGTTGTCTTGGGTGAATTAGCACCGAAAACGCTTGCTATCCAATATACCGAAAAATTGGCACTAGTCTATGCTAGACCGCTATATTATTTCGGATTTATAATGAAGCCATTAATTTGGTTAATGAATGGTTCAGCAAGAATGATTATTCGTATGTTTGGTGTGGATCCTGATGCAAATAATGATGCTATGTCAGAAGAAGAAATAAAAATTATAATAAATAATAGTTATAATGGCGGAGAAATCAATCAAACAGAATTAGCATATATGCAAAATATCTTTTCTTTTGATGAAAGACATGCTAAGGATATCATGGTACCGCGTACACAAATGGTTACACTAAATGAGCCATTTAATGTAGATGAATTATTAGAAACAATTAAAGAACATCAATTCACACGTTATCCAATTACAGAAGATGGCGATAAAGACCATGTAAAAGGGTTTATTAACGTAAAAGAATTTTTAACAGAGTATGCTTCTGGTAAACCGATGAAAGCAAGTAACTACATCCATGATTTGCCAATGATTTCCGAAACTACTAGAATCAGTGATGCGCTTATCAGAATGCAGCGCGAACATGTTCACATTAGTTTAATTATTGATGAGTATGGTGGTACTGCAGGTATTTTAACCATGGAAGATATATTAGAAGAAATTGTCGGTGAAATTCGTGATGAGTTTGACGATGATGAAGTCAATGATGTTCTCAGACTAAGTGATAATAAATACCAAATTAACGGTAGGGTGTTATTAGATGATTTAAACGATCAATTTGGTATTGAATTTGAGGATTCTGAAGATATAGATACAATTGGTGGTTGGTTACAAGCACATAATACCAACTTACAACCAAATGATTATGTAGATACACAATATGATCGTTGGGTAATATCGGAAGTGGATAATCATCAAATTATCAATGTTATCTTAGAGTTTGAATATCATGAAACACGTCCAACTCCAGAAGAAGATGAAGACGAAGAAAGTAATGATAATTAAGCTGCGAGTGATGATAATTCAGTGTTGTTTGAGGTTTTAACATAGTAATTATCATTTGTTAGCAAAATATCAACATATATTTTGCACCATATGCATACAACATGTATCATAAAAATAAGTAGGTATTGCAAAAACTGGGACATCAATCAATGTCCCAGTTTTTTTATAATCATCTTAATAGCAAAATTATGTGAATAGTTTTTTTATTTAAAGGATGAAAATATATATTATACTAATAAAGAGGAGGATAAATTTATGATAGAAGATACATATTATTTAAATAATGGTTATCCTATGCCGAAAATTGGTTTGGGTGTTTACAAAATCACTGATGAGGAAATGGAAAAAGCTATATTTAGCGCTTTAGATATCGGTTACCGTGCTTTTGATACAGCTTACTTTTATAAAAATGAAATTGCATTAGGCAATGCTTTGAAAAAATCTGATGTGCCTCGTTCTGAATTGTTTATTACTTCAAAGATATGGAATGATTATCAAGGATATAATAAAACAATTGAATTTTTCACAAAATCTATAGAGAATTTAGGTATTGATTATTTAGATTTATTTTTAATACATTGGCCATGTGAAGAAGATGGACTTTTTATTGAAACATATAGAGCGATGGAAAAATTATACAGAGAAGGTCGAATACGCGCAATTGGTGTATGTAACTTTAAGCAACATCATTTAGAAAAATTGATGGCTGAGACAGAAATTACGCCTGCAGTAAATCAGGTGGAGGTACATCCTTATTTCAATCAGCATGAATTACAAGATTTTTGTGATAAGCATGATATCGCCGTGACAGCTTGGATGCCGCTCATGCGAAACCAAGGTTTACTTGAACATCCTATCATTGTTGATATTGCCGAACGTTATAGTAAAACACCTGCGCAAATCGTGTTGCGCTGGCATTTAGCACATAACCGTTTGATTATACCTAAATCTAAAACGCCAAAACGTATTAAAGAAAATTATGAAATTTTTGATTTTAATTTAGAATTAACAGACATTGCTGAAATCGATAATCTAAATCGAGATGCACGTCAAGGTAAAGATCCTGATCAAGTGCGTATAGGTGATTTGAAATAATTTATTTAAAGTAGCAAGTTTAAATCATTTTATCAGCATGTGTTGCTGAATAATAATTACAAAATTAATAAGTGGCAATTATAATCAATGGTCTATTTTCTGTAACATATTCCTAAAAGGTTGTAAGCCGATTATTTTATATCGTGTAAGATAGAGAATCGTTTTAATGACACTTAATTCTCTATCTTATTTTTTTAATTTTACTAATATTAGGTTTTGTTTCCATTTCTGACAAATAGTTGATAAACTAGATGGACAAAGTTACAACTTTTTACAAAAAAGATATAGAGCAATATTTATGTATATATATAATCTGTTTTATTAGAAAAATTTGAAAATTGTATTTTAGATTTTCTTTATTATACAAATCATTGATGTTCTCTGTTTTAGCAATTTTTTTAAAAGCGTGTAAGTTTTATAATTGAATATTAAGGAAATATAAAAATTATGTAAATCTAAATGAAAAGAATGGCGAAATAACTGTAAATATTGGTAAAGTGAAATTGAAGTAATTGAAATGAAGGTGTTTATTATGCAGATAAGAGTTATAGTGCCATGTTATAACGAAGGTGAAGTAATATTAAAAACATACCATAGGTTAACTGAAATACTAGAAAAAGATAGTCTTAACCGTCACTATAACTATGATTTACTATTTGTAGATGATGGTAGCCATGATAAAACGATTAATTATATTCAAGAAATGGCAGCTCATGATGAACATGTGAAATATATTTCGTTCAGTAGGAATTTCGGTAAAGAATCAGCGATGATAGCCGGTTTCCAACACAGTGTGGAAGGTGATGCTGTTGTGATGATTGATGCTGATTTACAGCACCCGCCAGAGCTTATACCACAGATGATTGATAGTTATTTGGATGGCTATGATCAAGTCGTCGCAAAACGTGATAGAACAGGTGAAAAACGTTCGAGAAAATTTTTAACTAAATGTTATTATAAAATGATTAATCACTTTGTTGAGGATATTAAATTAGAAGATGGCGTTGGAGATTTTAGGTTGCTTAGTCAACGCGCACTACACTCACTAACATCGTTAAATGAATATAATCGTTTTTCAAAAGGATTGTATGAATGGATAGGTTATAATACTAAGGTTTTCACTTATGAAAACGTTGAAAGAGAAGAAGGTACATCTAAATGGTCATTTGGTAAATTATTAAACTATGGAATAGATGGCTTGATTTCATTTAATAATAAGCCGTTACGGGCTATGATTTATTTAGGACTTATCGTATTTTTTGTGAGTCTACTTTATATTGTATTTAGTTTTGGTAATATTATGATTAATGGTGTGAAAACACCAGGGTACTTTTCAACAATTGCAGCTATTTTATTACTTGGAGGTATCCAACTTATTTCAATAGGTATTGTAGGCGAATATATCGGTAGGATATATTATGAAGTAAAACAGCGCCCAAAATATATTGTTCAAGTATCTAATTTGAAACCAATACACAAAACAACAGGACTGGGCTCTGAAATAGAAATGTCTGAATATCCAGAAGAAACAGAAGAAAATAATGAAAACAGAATAAATAGAGAAGAGCATTTTTATGTACCGTCACATAAGGTGGAAACTGAAAAAAATAAGACGCTCGTTAAACACAGGTAATTCTAGCTCTCAGTCTATGCTAAAAGCGTAGGTTGAGGGCTTTGTGTATAAACAGAATGATTATCACGATTTTGACCTTACATGCTTGGAGATATGATTTGAGGCTGTAGTCTTTCACTCATATCAATCTCAAGCATTAGCACATTACAAAATTGTATAAGAGCCAAATTAGTTAAATACTCTTAAAAGCAAAAATAAAAATGTTATAGTCAAAGAAATTTTGATACAGAAGTAATGTTTAGTTTTATAAAGGTTGTTTTAGATTTTAGGTTATTGTTGAACCCATACACACAAAGTGAAACAATAACTAAGGTTTATACGAATGACATTTTACGAAAGATAGATCATAAACCCTCAAGATAATAACACTTTAAAAAACAAAAAACGCCAATTTCTATAGTATGTTAATAGAAATTGACGCTTATTTTTGTTTTAGATTTTAGTATTCCTGAGTGCTTTCACTATATAGTCATCTTCTGTCGATATAGAAACTATGACATTAAGTTTCAGGAATTTCTTTTAAAACTAAAAATTTAACAAACCAATTATTTTTTACGTAATTTACCCAAAATAAATGATAAAAGGGCAACAAGAATAATTGTTCCAAGTAGTGCAGGGAAGATAGCGATACCGCCTAAGTGCCAACCCCAATCACCTAATATCCATGAACCTAGTGCAGAACCTACGATACCAGCAATAATATTACCTAAAATACCTCCTGGGATATCTTTACCGACGATACCACCAGCAATCCAGCCAATCAAACCGCCGACAATTAACATAATAATAAATCCAAACATAAGTATACCTCCTTTTTAAATATCATCATCAATTACTACATACCACAAAATATAATTTGCTAATCATTTTTTTGAAAAAAATATATTCTGCCATAATAAAAAAAGTAAGAATAATAAATGTACAATAATAAAGGCATACCAATAAGGTGTTAATAAAGGCATGATTGTAAAAGATAATACAATAATAATTTGCCCAATCACTACTGGTTTTCGAATACGATTCAAGATTTTAATTTGTTCTTTTTCATGTGTTTGGAATGTACTATAGAACAATAAAGTTGCACCTATGAGAAAAATAGCTGGAGCTAAATACGGAATGGACATATAGTAAGAATCTTTACTTGTATCGAATGAAAGGATTAAAGACGTACTCATGATAATCGTTAAAATAAAACCAATAAATTTTTGATCAGTTATCACATATGTTTTTGTTTTTTTATTGAGATACAATTGCAATAATGTCCAAATAATCAATTGGGTGCAAGTGTAGAATGTTATGTAATCGTATTTACCAACAAAGACTAAATTGATGATACTGTTAATAGTTATTGATAAAAGTATAGAGCTAAACTTAAGTTGTTTGAAATTCTGACGATATAAATCAATACCGAGTATGATTACTACCGTAGCTATATTTATGATTATATTTATTAGCATGTTGCTCTCCTAACCTAGATACTTCACTGCAACATTATATCAATTAAGTTAGATTTAATCATTTAATAACAGTTGATGTTTTAAAAAATTATAAGTCATTATCCGACATATTGTAAAAATGTTATTATTTTTAATAATTATATTTACAGTGACAATCATTGCTATATTTAATGTACAAAAGAAAAACCGGTTTATTGTATAGACAAAGAGCATTATACAACGAACCGGTTGATTTACTCAATTTAAACACCTTTTTTATTACTCCAAAGTAAAGTGTGTAATTGAGGTAATACATATACATTATTCATGTCACTACTATCCATAACACGATTAACAAGGGCTTCATATAGTGAAAGTAACTTTTCTGTATGAGATTCGACATATTCTCCATCTAGATATGGATTCCCAACTTGTAAATAAAATGGCACATTAGGATATCTATGATGAATCATTTTTGCGAATTCAAAGTCATCGTCATCAAAAATAACTACTTTGAGATTGAGTGTTTCTGGCTTACATTTAGCAATGACATCATCTAAAATAGGTGAATTTGGTTTCATCATTGAACTAGGTGGTTTTGGACTAATTGTTAAATCATCAATTTGTGTCATCCATGGCTGGAATTTGCTTCCTTGGGTTTCTAAAGCGCTTTGTATACCTTTTTCTTCGAATAAATCGACTAAGGCTTGAATACCTTTTATTAAAGCTGGATTACCTCCTGAAATTGTTACGTGGTTAAATGATTCACCTGCAATGTCATATAATTTCTCATAAATCTCTGTTGCATCCATCATGCGTATTTCTTCTTTAGCACTGCCATCCCATGTAAAACTGGAGTCACACCAACTACAACGGTAATCACATCCGGCTGTACGTACAAACATGGTTTTACGACCGATTACACGGCCTTCACCTTGTATCGTTGGACCAAAAATTTCAAGCACAGGTATTTTACTCATCATTTAGCTCCTTTGGTCGATATATGACATAACTTGTTGGCGTTTCTCTAACATAAACTTGTAAGCATTGTGGTTTGTTTGGTCTTTGATCTAATGAGGATTGGACCATCTCATATATCGTTTGTGCAACAATTTCAGTCGATGGACTTTTACCTTCAAATTGAGGTAACTCATTCAATAATTGGTGGTCGAATTGTCCGTGAACGAGTTGCTTCAATTCACTAAAATTCACTAAAAATCCATTATGGTCTACGGTATCTCCACCGATTGTTAAGTTGACAAAATAAGTATGTCCATGCGTACGCATGCATTTTCCAGCGTCTTCACTTGGGATATAATGCGCAGCTGAAAAATTAAAATCCTTATTAAGTTCAAATTGGTAATTGTGGTTCACACTCGGATAATTTTGTTGGAACATATTAATTCGCTCCTTTTTCTTTTAAATAAGCATTAAGACCACGTGCGCGTAATTTACAGGCAGGGCATTCGCCGCAACCTTCACCAATAATACCGTTATAACAAGTTAACGTTCGATTTCTAACATAGTCTAATACACCGAGCTCATCACTCAATGCCCATGTTTGTTTCTTATCAAGCCACATTAACGGTGTATGAATAACGAAATCTTTATCCATAGAGAGCGAAAGTGTAACGTTCATTGACTTTATAAAGTTATCCCGACAATCAGGGTAACCAGAAAAGTCTGTTTCACATACGCCTGTGATAATATGTTTTGTATTTGTTTGATAAGCTAGGGCGCCAGCAAATGATAAGAACAACAAGTTACGTGCAGGTACAAAAGTGTTTGGCATGCCGTCTTCATCTTCATCTATATCGATGTCATGTTGTGTGAGTGCATTAGGAGTGAGTTGAGATAATAGTGACATATCAAGTACATGGTGTTCGACTGCTTGCTCCTTGGCGATTTGTTTTGCAACTTGAATTTCTGTATCGTGCCTTTGTCCATATTCAAAAGTTACTAAGACTACTTCATCAAAATGTTTCTTTGCCCAAAATAAACAGGTTGTACTGTCTTGGCCCCCGCTAAAAACGACGATGGCTTTATTATTGTTTAATGGCTGTTGTGTCATTATAGTTTACACTCCTTAAAATATCGTGCTAGCTTTGCCATATAAAACTTATGACGCCATAAAAAAACGCCTATCTCTATAAAAAGATAGACGTCGTTCAAGTGTCTAGTTTTTTATAGAGGGTGTCAGCTAGAAACCTCTGTTATATTTATACCGTGACTAGAATAATACATTTAAGCTGTAAAATCAAGTTGAGATTTGGGATAATGACTATATTAGAACAATATATAATTATAATTGAGGTGATTCAATGCTACTTGTAATCGATAATAAAGACTCATTTACCTATAATATCGTGGACTATCTCAAACAATGTTATACAGAGGCAATCACAGTGATTGATGTGGACGAAATTAATATAGAAAAGCTGATCAATATGAAACCGTCAGCAATTGTAATATCGCCTGGACCGGGAACGCCGTCAGATTATCCGATTTTAAATGAAGTCATAACACAATTTATGAACCATGTACCGATTTTGGGTGTATGTTTAGGATTTCAACAAATTATTACTTATTTTGGTGGGCACATCGTAAAGAACTATAAGCCTGTCCATGGCCATACAACTTTAATTACGCATACAGGCAAAGGTATTTTTAAAAATTTACCAAAATCATTTAATGTAATGCGTTATCATTCATTAATGGCTGATATACATACATTTCCTGGAGAGCTAACCGTGACAGCTACCAATGATAAAGGGATTATTATGGCTTGTGAACATCGAGCATTTGCTGTTTATGGTGTCCAATACCATCCCGAATCATTTTTGAGTGAATACGGTATCGACCAAATTAAATTATTTATTGAAAGTGTGGAGGCACATCATGCAAGTAAAATTTAATTATCAATATTACATAAATGAAACACAAACCGAAACTTATCAATACCTATTTAAACAATGTGTATGTAAAAAAATAGCATATCAAAAGCAGGACATTGGAGCAGTCATTCAATTTGCTGAATTACATCAAGGCAAAGGGGAGTATGTAGCTTTATATTTACCATATGAAGCGGCAAGTTTTTTTAACGATCAGTTAGCAACAGTAACTCCCTATGGGGTATTCGTTTATGCTGCTGCATATGTATTTGAAGCAGTACACGATGGCATAAATGAGCAAAATGTTACATATCAACGTAAATATAACTTTGAATTTCAATATGAACATGCGCAAATGATTGAACATATAAAACAAGTACAAAAAGCGATTGTTGAAGGCAATACATATCAAGTTAATTATACAACGAGATTGAGTGATGATATACAAGGTCCGATTTCTGAACTTTACCATGTACTACAGGGTGGGAATCATGGCCATTATTCAGCACTGATTGATACAGAAGAAGTTCAAATTGCATCATTATCACCAGAGTTATTTTTTCAATATGGGCCCTTTAAAAATCAATCAAATATTGTATTAAGCAAACCCATGAAAGGGACAATAGCTAGGGGAGAAACAGAATTAGAAGATAAGGAACATTTTGAAAAATTAAGAAACTCTACCAAGGATAGAGCGGAAAATGTAATGATTGTTGATTTGTTGCGTAATGATATAAGTAGAGTAGCCAATACTGGAACAGTTAAAGTATATAAACCGTTTCATATTGAAAGATATCAAACAGTTTATCAAATGACATCCATGGTAACTGGACAATTACCAAATCATATGCGTTTATTGCGTGTTCTAGAAGCCATTTTCCCCTGTGGTTCAATTACCGGTGCACCGAAACTGAATACAATGAAATATATTAAACAATTAGAGCAAACACCAAGAAATGGTTATTGTGGAACTATAGGCTTATTGCTACCTGATGGGAAATCTATTTTCAATGTACCTATTCGAACAATTCAATATATTAATGGGAAAGCTGTTTACGGCGTTGGAGCAGGTATTACCATTGATTCTAATCCAGAATCTGAAGTGCAAGAATTTATAGATAAGACAAAAATATTGGAGAGATTATAATGCAGTTATTTGAAACATTACGATTAGATTCTGGCAATTTTTCAAGGCTGACATATCATTATGACAGAATAAAACATTCGGCAAATCAATTCCAAATGACTTTCGAAGATGAGCAATGGAACAAAACGATTTCGGAAATTAAAGGCTTATATTTTACAGGAACTTATAGAGTGAAAATTATATTACATCCTAATGGTATTTTTAAATATGAAGTTGCTGAATTACCTCAAAAAGATAGCTTTACGGCAAAAATTGTACCATTAACCCCAATTCAAGATAAACGAGTACTTACGAATAAAACAACAAATAGGGATCATTTAGCGCATAATCATGAAACTGATCTCATCTTACTCTATGACAAATCAGGAAAAATATTAGAATTTGATATTGGAAATATTATGATCAAAGAAGGAAACTATTATTATACACCAGTATATAATGAAGACTTTTTAAAAGGATGTAAGAGACAAGAGTTAATAGAAGAAGGTAAATTAATTGAAAAAGATTATAGTTTGACAGATTTTAAACACAAGTTAAGGCAAAATCAAATTCAAGTTTTTCTGATAAATAGTTTGAGAGAGGTTGCCGATGTTGCAATAAATCTATAGAATATAGAAAGTATAAGAAAAATATTAATTTTAATTCTAATAATTGTGATAAAACGTTGTTGCGAGTGTGTTTGATATCAATAGTTGGAAATATCAAATATGCCACACATAGATATGGTTTAACTGTATGAGGTGAATTAAGATAAACAAAGTTATACGAGTCTTAAAAAATCTAATGTCAGCAAGCGAGGCAAAATAATGATATTGATTTGGATCTTATTAATTATTACGCTAATCGGCCTTACAAAATGGTATGTAACCTATTTAATGAATCAACATAAATATTCTGCTACTAAGTTAATCATCACTATTTCATGTGCTATTCAGTTGATATTTATCTATGGTTTAGTTAAAGAATTAATACGCTACTTAACACAAATATTAAATGTATTTTATCGATAGTCACAAATAGACACAATAGATGAGGTGAATTTATGAAGATATACAGTCAAGGTGACCAAGCAATTGTGGTTTCTATAGAAAAAGAAGTCTCCAAAGATTTAACTGACGATCTACTCGCGTTAAAAACATATCTTGTTAACAAAAATTATCCTTTTATTACAGAAATTGTGCCAACAGAGTCAGATATGATGATTTGTTATGACGCTAGAGATATGATTAAACATCACAACATAAAATCACCATTTTTATATATGAAAGCATTGTTGCAATCTGTGCAATTAGAAATAAAACATGTAGAAGAGGCGTCTGAACCAATTCAAATACCTGTAGTATATGGTGGTGAATTTGGTCCAGATTTAGCGTCTTTGCTAAAATATTATAAAATGGATTTCGACAAATTTGTAAAATTACATACAAATTCGAACTTTTTCGTATCAATGATGGGCTATTCTCCAGGATTTCCATATTTAACAGGGATGGATAAGCGTTTATTTGTAAATCACACAGGTGGTAAAAAAGCATTTATTCCTGCGGGATCAGTAATCATTGAAGGTAAGAAAACAGGTATTACTACGATAGATACTTATGGCGATTGGCTAGTGATAGGTTATACGCCAGTTGAATTATTTAATCCACATCAAACAGATTTTACGACTTTAAAATTAGGTGATAATGTGCAATTTCAAGCTATGACAGCAGAAGCATTGGATTTAGGAGGATTTAAACCATGTCAATCATAATAGAAAATGAAGGATTGTTCTCAAGTTTTCAAGATTTTGGTCGTATCGGTTTTGAACACAATGGTGTAATCCCAAGTGGTGCTTTAGATCCATTATCACATGAAATTGCTAATCGGCTAGTAGCCAACGATAAACATGAAGCAACATTAGAAATGACCAATAGAATGGCCAGTATTCGTTTTACTGAACCAACTTTAATCGCATTAAGTGGCGGCAGTTTTAAAGCTAAAACCTCTAATTTAAAAGTCTTACCTAATAAACTTTATTTAATGGAAAAAGGTGATGTACTTGAGTTTACAGAGACTTCACGGACCTCAAGAGTTTACTTAGCTGTTGGTGGAGGGTTTGAGTTAGACGAATGGTTGGGTTCTACTTCTACTGATTTTATGTCTAAACTAGGTGGATTTCATGGTCGCAAACTAGAAATAGGCGATGAAATCAATATGAAACGTGATTATACAGAACGTCACCACAAACTTTTCGAGAATCTTGAACATACACATCAAACAGATTGGGGTATAGATGGCTATGCACTTTCTTTTAATTATATGTCCGATGTATTTCATGTCATTAAAAACAAAGGAACAGAAGATTTTAACCAAGATGCTTTAAATCGTTTTACTTATGGGGAATATAAAGTGACAAGTAAAGCGAATAGGGTGGGCATGTATGTTGAAGGTCAACCTGTTAAAGCATTTTATGAAGATATGCCTGCACATCAATCTGTACAAATAGGAACGATTCAAGTTAAGAGGGATGGTACACCTATTATATTGTTAAATGACCATTACACATTGGGAAGCTACCCGCAAATAGGGACAATCGCCAGTTATCACTTAACGAAGTTAGGCCAAAAACATCCTGGTACTAAGTTGAAGTTTCAATTCATAGATGTTGAAACTGCAGAAAAGAATTTAATAAAATATACCAATTGGTTAAATCAACTGTTTCATGGTATTGAGTATAGAATGCAATTAGAAATGTTAAAATAGTATACACAATCAAAAAATAAAACGTATTAGTGTATAGCAATACGTTTCGAAAGTGTTCATTTAAAATTAAAAATCTTTTAGCCAAAAAATAATAATTATATCAATATGTCTTTTGGTTAATGAATTTTAGAATGTATCCAAACCTTAGGTGATAAATTACCTGAGGTTTTTTACATTAGATGATTTGCTCAATATGCATAAATCTTAGACAATGTTTGGCTAAAATATAGTTCTGAAATTTTATTTGTGATACATATTCAGTGATTATTCGATAGACATTCAGATATAGTGATTAATTCTTAAATATTTGAACTCATTTATCTAGTATAATAAACGGTAATCGTGTTGAATATGATAAGATTAAGTAATTACATAAGTCATTCAGTATAAATTAACCATTATCTAAATAGGTCCAAGGCCTGATTAATTTATTAAATAGAGCAAGTATAATTATAAAGGAAATTTAAATTTTAATCTTCTTTTAATCATGTATTCACAATAGGTTAATGATACCTTCATAAAACGGTTAGATCAGCGTTTTTAATTAAAAAAGTGTGTTTTTACTTGATATTAGACAAGAATTGCTTTATATTTATTAATTGAACTATAATCGTTTTATTACAAGGATGTTACAGAGTGAATGCAGTGTAAAAACGATGTAAAACATAATAAAATGCATTAACATAATTTACATTACAACAAATATAATTTTTCAAAAAGAATCAATAAATTTCATTAAAAATAAAAATTGCTACTTTATAAAAATAAATTAGTGACAAAAGACAAAAAGATGTGTTTTAGAGGAAAGATACAGGATGTCACCCTATTTTTCTTACTTAAATTTTAACTTTCGCAAATAACGATAAAGACATTGTTAGATAATCTAAGCTACGCATTAACAATGATTACAAAGCATTTTAATTGGGCTAGGTATTAGCACCAACTTTTATTAATTTATATCGGGGGAACAGACATGAGTCTACACAAAAAGAAACTAACTCTTTTTGCGTTTTTTATTTTAACTGTATTAACAGTTACTGCTAAAACGTATTTTTCATACTATGTTGACTTTTCTTTAGGTGTTAAAGGGTTAGTTCAAAATTTAATCTTATTAATGAATCCATATAGTTTAATTGCATTAGTATTGAGTATTTTCTTATTCTTCAAAGGTAAGAAAGCATTTTGGTTTATCTTTATAGGCGGTTTTATTTTAACCTTCTTATTATACGCAAATGTTGTATATTTCAGATTCTTCTCTGACTTCTTGACTTTTAGTACGTTAAATCAAGTAGGTAATGTTGAATCAATGGGTGGTGCGGTATCAGCTTCATTTAAATGGTATGACTTTGTTTACTTTATCGATACAATCATTTATTTATTTGTATTAATATTTAGACAAAAATGGTTAGACAAGCGTGTGTTTAGCAAAAAATTTGTTCCAGTGATTATGGCAGCATCTGTTGCATTATTTTTCTTAAACCTAGCTTTTGCTGAATCTGATCGTCCGGAATTATTAACACGTACATTCGACCATAAATATTTAGTTAAATACTTAGGTCCATATAACTTCACAGTTTATGATGGTGTAAAAACGATACAAAATAATCAACAAAAAGCATTAGCAAATGAAGATGATTTAACTAAAGTCTTAAATTATACGAAACAAAAGCAAACACAGCCGAATCCAGAATACTTCGGAGCGGCTAAGAAAAAAAATGTGATTAAAATACACTTAGAAAGTTTCCAAACTTTCTTGATTAACAAAAAAGTAAATGGTGAAGAAGTTACACCTTTCTTAAATAAACTTTCTACTGGTAATGAAGATTTTAGATACTATCCAAACTTCTTCCATCAGACAGGACAAGGTAAAACTTCAGACTCAGAGTTTACAATGGATAATAGTTTATATGGTTTACCACAAGGTTCGGCATTCTCACTTAAAGGTGATAATACGTTCCAATCATTACCAGCGATTTTGCATCAACAACAAGGTTACACATCTAGCGTGATGCACGGTGATTATAAAACTTTCTGGAACCGTGACCAAGTTTATAAACACTTTGGCGTAGATAAATTCTATGATGCAACGTACTATGATATGTCAGAGGAAAATCAAGAGAATTTAGGTCTGAAAGATAAAGAGTTCTTTGATGAATCAGCAGATTATTTAGCGAAGGAAAAAGAACCTTTCTATAGTCATTTGATTACACTAACGAACCATTATCCGTTCACTTTATCTCCAGAAGATGCATCAATTGATAAACCAAATACTGGTGATTCAACAGTTGACGGTTATGTACAGACAGCGAGATATTTAGACGAATCGCTAGAACAATTTGTAAATGAATTGAAGAAAAAAGGCGTCTATGATGATTCAGTTATCATGATTTATGGTGACCATTACGGTATTTCAGAAAATCATAACAAAGCAATGGAAAAATTATTAGGTGAAGACATTACACCAGCTAAGTTTACAGATTTAAATCGTACAGGTTTCTGGTTGAAAATCCCTGGTAAAGAAGGTACTGTTGATAAAACTTATGCTGGACAAGCAGATGTAATGCCTACATTACTACATTTAATGGGTATTGATACTAAGAATTATCTCATGATGGGTACAGACTTATTATCAAAAGATCATAATGATACTGTGCCGTTTAGAAATGGTGACTTTGTAACGAAAGATTACAAATATGTAAATGGCAGAATATATGATAATAAAAATAATGAGCCAGTAACAGAAAAACCTAGTGATTTTGATAAACGTAAACAACAAGCTGAAAAAGACTTACAAATGAGCGATGATGTCCTAAACGGTGACTTAATGAGATTTTATGATAATCCTGATTTTGATAAAGTGAAACCATCAGATTATAAATATGAAGTAGGTCCAAAAGGACAAGAGAAAAAATAATAACTAATTAAGCCCTAATCCATTATTTAAAATGGTTTAGGGCTTTTATATATGTAAGCGTATTGAATGGTGTTTTATAGTGAAGTTTAAGAAGGACAGGATAACGGATTAATCCATATCCCGAACAAGCACTTACGTTTAAAATAGCAAAAAATGAATGCTAAAAAGGGCTGGGGTATAAATCTCCATTCTCAAAATAAGATTGCCTGAGATATATAGTTCTTGGATAAATATGACGTATTCTGGCGAGACGCTTGTGGGAACAGGACAAGCTGAAGACTATAGCCTCAAGCTGTCTCCTAGGAAAGCGAGCCAACAATACGAAATATTGAATAAAAAAAGGCACTCAGATGAATTGAATTAAATCATCTGAGTGCTATTTTTCTAGGATTTATGTCCTAACCTCTTTATTTTGAGCTTGAGATGGTTGTCCCAGACTCATCATTTTTATTTGAAGAAATGGATCCAAGTTATTTCATTTTCTTTTACCTTTTATCCAAGTGCAACGTCTAAAATCATCATAATAGTAAAACCTAGCATTAAACTTAATGTTGCTAAATCAGTGTTATTACTAGCTTGAGAATCTGGTATAAGCTCTTCTACAACTACAAATATCATTGCTCCAGCGGCAAAAGCGAGTGCATAAGGTAACATAGGCGTAATGAAAAGCACTGCAGCAGCGCCTATTGTAGCAAAAATGGGCTCAACAATTGCAGATGCTTGTCCGTAGTTAAATGCTTTCCATCGTGATGCGCCAGCAGCTCTGATAGGCATTGAAAGTGCAGCACCTTCGGGGATGTTTTGAATCCCGATACCAATTGCTAAACCGAGTGCGCCTAAAAAAGTTGCTTGGCCATTACCAGCTACTACGCCACCAAATGCTACACCAATAGAAAGACCTTCTGGTATGTTATGCAATGTAATAGCTAATACAAGTAATGTATTTTTATTGAGTTTTTTCGTTCCTACACCTTCTTGGTATTGGTTAGAGTCTTGGGTGTTTGGGTGAATGTGTGGAATAATTAAATCTAACGCGCGTATAAAAAAACCGCCCAATAAAAAACCTATTGCTGCTGGTAACCATGCAAAAGATGATCCAGAACCGTAATCGATTGATGGTTGTAATAGAGACCAGAAACTTGCAGCAATCATAATGCCTGCAGCAAATCCTTGCATTGAATTCAGTATTTTATCATTTACTCTTTTAAATATAAAGACTGCTGCAGCACCTAATGCAGTCAATAACCATGTGATGATACCTGCGATTAGTGCTTGGATAAAAGGAGGTAAGTCTTGGAAAAAATCTGACATAAGCTACGCTCCCTTGTATCATTTGAGTTCAAAAAGGTGTATAATATATAGAACTGAAATTAAGTTTAACAGAATTAATTATAATTTTCGATATTAAAAAGGATGTTGGACGATGGAAGCCTACAAAATTGAACATTTACATAAATCTTACGCTGATAAAATCATTTTCGATGATTTACATCTGTCTATTTCTGAAGGAGAAAAAATAGGTCTTGTAGGTATTAATGGTACAGGCAAAAGTACTTTGTTAAAAGTAATCGCTGGTTTGGATGAAGACTTCGAGGCAGAGGTCTCACATCCTAATGCATATCGCATACGTTATTCTTCTCAAAAACAAGAGTTTGAAGGAGATTTAACTGTTTTTGAAGCGGTATTAACGTCAGAGACAAAGACACTTCAGGTGATTCGCTCATATGAAGCTGCTGTAACAAAATATAGTGAGACGCAGAATGAGACAGATTTTCAACAAATGATGCAAGCACAAGAAGCAATGGATACATATCAAGCTTGGGATTATAGTGCTGAAATTAAGACTATTTTATCAAAGCTAGGCATCAATGATACGACTAAAAAAGTGAGAGAACTTTCAGGTGGGCAACAAAAACGTGTTGGTCTTGCTAAAACACTTATAGAGCAACCAGATTTATTACTTCTGGATGAACCTACGAACCATCTAGATTTTGAGTCAATCAACTGGTTAATTAATTATGTTAAACAGTATCCGCATACAGTGCTGTTTGTAACACATGATCGTTACTTTTTAAATGAAGTATCATCTCGCATTATTGAATTAGATCGTGGTAAATTAACTACTTATCCAGGTAATTATGAAGATTACATTGCACAACGTGCTGAAAATGAAGTTGTTGAGCAAAAACAACAAGCGAAACAGCGCGCATTATATAAACAAGAATTAGCTTGGATGCGTGCAGGAGTAAAAGCGCGTTCTACAAAACAACAAGCACGAAAAAATAGATTTAAAGATTTAGAACACGATGTGAAAAACCAACAACAACAAGATAAAGCATCTTTAAATCTTGCGTATTCACGTTTAGGTAAACAAGTTTTTGAACTTGATAACGTGTCAAAATGTATCGGCGATAAAATATTGTTTGAACATGTCACTGAAATTATTCAAAATGGACAACAAATTGGTATCGTCGGACCAAATGGTGCTGGTAAAACAACATTGTTGAATATTTTGAATGTTGATGACCAAGCGTTCGAAGGGGAATTGAAAGTTGGTCAAACTGTTAAAGTTGCTTATTTCAGACAGACTGAAGCACGTTTAGACCGGGACATCAGAATGATTGATTATTTGCGTGAAGAAAGTGAAGTAGCGAAAGAAAAAGATGGAACTGCTGTGTCAGTTACGCAATTATTAGAACGCTTTTTATTCCCAAGTGCAACACATGGTAAAAAAGTTTACAAATTATCAGGTGGAGAGCAAAAAAGATTGTACTTATTAAAATTATTAGTGCATCAACCTAATGTTTTATTATTAGATGAACCGACAAATGATTTAGATACAGAAACGTTAACTATTTTAGAAGATTATATCGATACGTTTGGCGGCACAGTTATCACGGTGAGTCATGATCGCTACTTTTTAAATAAAGTTGCTCAAGAATTTTGGTATATTCATGATGAAAAAATAGAACGTATCATAGGAAATTTTGATGACTATGAAGCATATAAAAAAGAGATAGATAAATTACAAACGCAAGAAAAACAACAAGCTAAAGTGAAACCAACGTATGAAAAGAAAAAGAAAAAAGGTTTATCGTATAAAGAAAAACAAGAATATGAAACAATTATTGCGCGTATTGAAACAACCGAGCACAGATTAGAAGAAATCGAGCAAGAAATGGTTGAAGCAAGTTCTGATTATGCTAAAGTAAAAGAATTAAATGAAGAACAACAAAATCTTAATATGTTGTATGAAGAAGATATAACAAGATGGAGCGAACTTGAAGAATTAAAAGAACAATGAGGGATTATATAACATGGAAGCAACATTATCACATTATTTTGGCTATGACACATTCCGTCCAGGTCAAAAAGAAATAATAACTAAAGTAATGGATCATCGTAATGTGCTTGGCGTTTTACCAACTGGTGGGGGAAAATCAATTTGTTACCAAGTGCCAGGATTAATGTTGGGTGGTACGACAATCGTAATCAGCCCATTAATTTCACTTATGAAAGATCAAGTTGATCAATTAAAGGCCATGGGGATTCGCGCAGCATATTTAAATAGTAGTTTGACTCAAAAGCAACAAAAAGAGATTCAAGCACAACTAAAAAGTGGAGAAATCCAATTTTTATATGTTGCACCGGAACGTTTTGACAATGCTAATTTTATGCGCTTATTACAGCAGTTAGATATACACTTAGTTGCCTTTGATGAAGCCCATTGTATTTCAAAATGGGGACATGATTTTAGACCAAGTTATCAGGAAGTCATCCATAAGGTTTTTGCCTTGCCACAAGATTTTTCAATTGTAGCATTAACAGCAACGGCAACAATTGAAGTACAAAAAGATATTATGGATCGTTTAAATATCGATAAGCATGACGAAATTAAAACAAGTACAAAACGACGTAATTTAATATTTCAAGTTAATCCAACGTACCAACGTCAAAAGTTCGTATTAGAATATGTTAAAGATCATCAAAAAGAAGCAGGCATTATTTATTGCTCGACACGTAAACAAGTAGAAGAACTACATGAAGCACTTGAAAACAATAAAATTAGTAGCACAATATACCACGCTGGTTTATCCAATAAAGAGCGTGAAGCAGCACAAAATGATTTTGTATATGATCGCGTGCGTGTCGTTGTAGCAACGAACGCATTTGGTATGGGTATTGATAAATCTAATGTGCGATTTGTGATTCACTATAATATGCCTGGTGATTTAGAGTCTTATTATCAAGAAGCGGGACGTGCTGGTCGTGATGGATTGAAGAGTGATTGTATTCTTTTATTCAGCGATAGAGACATTGGATTACACCAATATTTCATTTCATCTTCAAAAGCAGACGATGATTACAAAGAAAAAATGGGTGAAAAATTGAATAAAATGTTGCTATATACGAAAACTAAAAAGTGTCTAGAAGCAACACTTGTACATTATTTTGAACCTAATGAAAAACTAGAAGAATGTGAACAATGTAGTAATTGTGTTAGAGAAAATAAAACATATGACATGACGAACGAAGCGAAGATGATAGTGAGTTGTATTGCACGTATGAAACAGCAAGAAAGTTATAGTGTCATTATTCAAGTTTTAAGGGGCGAAGACTCTGATTACATTCGTTATTGTGATTATAATCAATTGACAACGCATGGTATTATGAAAAACTATACGACTTCTGAACTCAGTCATCTTATTGATGAATTGCGATTTAAAGGATTTTTGAATGAACACGATGAAATATTAACCTGTGATGTTTCTGTAAAGGAACTGCTTAATAACCAAATTTCGATATATACAACACCATTTAAACGCAAATCAAAAGAAAAGGTTAACATCAACACTGTAGAAGGTGTAGACCGTGCTTTATTCGATGAATTAGTTGCTGTACGTAAACAATTAAGTGAAAAATTAACTATTCCACCAGTAAGCATTTTCTCAGATTTCACTTTGGAAGAATTTGCAAAGAGAAAACCAGAATCAAAACAAGATATGATATTAATTGATGGTGTTGGAAGTTATAAATTAAAACACTACTGTCCAATATTTTTAGAAACAATACAATCTTATAAAGCTCAAATTTAGTTGAGCAAATAATTGTTTTTAGAATATATAATCCCATATACTTAATTTTAACGGTATTGGTATTTTACATTGAAATGATTGCAAAAAATACGAAGTTAATTTGACAACGATTAATATACTATACAGGCACAAATGTAATAGTAATATTGATGAGTTTGAATTAACTTCGTATTTGTTTTATTTAACTGTGATTAAAAAGGTTAAATTGTTAGTAAATCGGTTATGTGTTAACTATGTGAATTTTTTTAAGTGATAGTAAAGGCAATGAGAAGAGTGAGGGTGACAAATTGATAGAATTTAAAAATGTTATGAAACGTTATGGGGATAAGAAAGCTGTAGATGATCTTAGCTTTAATATAAAAGAAGGTGAATTTTTTGTTTTAATCGGACCTTCAGGTTGTGGTAAAACAACGACATTAAAAATGATTAATCGTTTAATTTCATTAACAGAGGGATTCATTTATTTTAAAGGGAAACCAATTAGTGACTATCCAGTATATGAAATGCGCTGGGATATTGGTTATGTTTTACAACAAATTGCATTATTTCCGCATTTAACGATAAAAGAGAATATTGCACAAGTGCCACAAATGAAAAAATGGAAAGAAGCAGATATTGATAAACGTATAGATGAGTTATTAAATATGGTTGGTTTAGAGCCAGAACTATTTAAAGATAGAAAACCAGATGAATTATCAGGTGGTCAACAACAACGTGTTGGTGTGGTACGTGCATTAGCTGCAGATCCACCAGTTATTCTGATGGACGAACCTTTCAGTGCATTAGATCCAATTAGCAGAGAAAAGCTGCAGGATGATTTAATAGCATTACAGCAAAAAATTAAAAAAACAATCGTTTTTGTAACACATGATATACAAGAAGCGATGAAGCTAGCTGATAGAATTTGTCTATTAAACAAAGGACATGTAGAGCAAATAGATACACCTGACAATATGGTTAATCATCCTAAAAGTGATTTTGTAAGACAATTTGTTGGGGATAAATCACTGAAAATAGAAAAAGACGTAAAACTATCAGAACTTATTGGTGAATTAACGATTAATGAACAGGAAGCTACCAAAGGTTATCCTATTGTTAATAGTAACGCGTCTATTAAAAGCATTTATAGTGATTTAGCTAACCACGATGCAATCATTATTAATGATGATTCGACTGCTACACAGCATGTGCTTAAACGCGAAGATATGTTTAAATATCTATCGGAGCATACAGGGGGTAGTCAAAGATGAATGAATTAATAAATACACTTTCAGATCGGAAAGGACAATTGTTAACTACCATATTTGAACATATCCAAATATCGTTTATTGCATTGCTCATTGCTGCAGTAATTGGGGTACCGCTGGGCATTTTACTCACAAAGACACGCAAGGTTTCTGAGGTTGTGATGAATATCGCAGCCGTGTTACAGACAATACCATCATTAGCTTTGCTTGGTTTGATGATACCGCTGTTTGGTATAGGTAAGGTACCAGCAGTGATCGCATTAGTAGTTTATGCATTGTTGCCGATATTAAGAAATACATACACAGGTATCAATGAGGTAGATAGCTCGTTAATTGAAGCAGCTAAGGGTATCGGTATGAAGCCAGGTCGAAGATTAACGAAAGTGGAATTGCCAATAGCCATGCCAGTAATTATGGCGGGTATTAGAACAGCAATGGTATTGATTATAGGTACTGCTACATTAGCAGCGTTAATTGGTGCAGGTGGTCTTGGTGATTTGATTCTTTTAGGTATAGATCGAAATGACACATCATTGATTATTATTGGTGCGATTCCTGCAGCTTTATTAGCAATTCTATTTGATTTAGTTTTACGTTATATGCAAAAACTATCCTATAAAAAATTGCTTATTTCCCTTGGTGCAATTATTATAATACTGTTATTAGTGATTATTGGACCAATGTTTGCTCAAAAAGGAGATAAAATTACATTAGCAGGTAAACTTGGGTCAGAACCATCTGTAATTACTAATATGTATAAAATTTTAATTGAAGAAGAAACAGATGATACAGTAGAAGTGAAAGATGGCATGGGGAAAACTTCATTCCTATTTAATGCCTTGAAATCTGACGATATAGATGGCTACCTTGAGTTTACGGGTACTGTACTTGGAGAGTTAACAAAAGAAGATTTGAAGTCTAAACAAGAAAATAAAGTATATCAACAAGCAAAATCAAGTTTAGAAGATAAATACGATATGACTATGTTAAAGCCAATGCAATATAATAATACTTATTCATTAGCGGTGAAAAAAGATTTTGCGAAAAAGCATAATATTAAAACGATAGGTGACTTAAACAAAGTGAGCGATCAAATTAAACCAGGTTTCACATTAGAGTTTAATGATCGTGAGGATGGTTACCCAGCTGTTAAAAAAGCATATGATTTAGATTTCGGTGACGTGAAGACGATGGAGCCGAAATTAAGATATCAAGCAGTTGAAAGCGGAGATATTAATTTAATCGACGCATATTCAACAGATGCTGAATTAAAACAATATGATATGGTTGTATTAGAAGATGATAAAAAAGTATTCCCTCCATATCAAGGCGCTCCTATGTTTAAAACATCGTATTTAAAAGATCATCCTGAAATTAAAGCACCGCTTAATAAATTAGCAGGTAAGATTTCTGATGAAGATATGCAAGAAATGAATTATGAAGTTACAGTAAAAAAAGAAGATCCATATGAGGTAGCAAAAAACTATCTAGAGAAACATCATTTAATTGATTAATTCATAAGACAATACGAGTTTAACAATGCATTTTACTACGGACAAAAATGCATTAAGTTGAACTCGTATTTATATTTGATTAAATTCTAGCTTTAAAAATTTAAGTTACATTGATTTTCAATGGAAATAAGGTATATAATGGTTACTAAGTTTTGAAATTTCTGTAAATTTAAGGAGGCCCGAATCAACAATGAAAAAACAAATAGAGCAATTATCAGCATATCAACCAGGTTTATCACCAAGAGCACTAAAAGAACAATACGGGATTGAGGGTGAACTTTATAAATTAGCTTCTAATGAAAATTTATATGGACCGTCACCTAAAGTGAAAGACGCAATCACGCAGCATTTAGATGAATTGCAATTTTATCCTGAAACGGGTTCTCCGTTAATTAAAGAAGCGATAAGTAAACATTTGAATGTTGACCCAGCACGTATTTTATTTGGTGCAGGATTAGATGAAGTGATATTAATGATTTCACGTGCTGTTTTAACCAAAGGAGATAAAATTGTTACAAGTGAAATGACTTTTGGTCAGTATTATCATAATGCCATAGTTGAAGCAGCAGATGTTGTACAAGTACCACTAAAAGATGGTGGATTTGATTTAGAAAGCATACTTTCTGAAGTTGATGACTACACTAAACTTGTATGGTTGTGTAACCCTAATAATCCTACCGGCACATACTTTACTCATGAAGACTTGCAACGATTCTTATCACGTGTACCTCAAGATATACCGGTAATTATAGATGAAGCTTATGTTGAATTCGCGACAGCTGAAGACTTTCCGAATTCATTAGCTTTACAAGAACAATTTCCAAATGCTTTCTTACTGAGAACATTTTCTAAAGCATATGGATTAGCCGGCATGCGTATTGGATATGTGATTGCTGCTCAAGAAGCGATTGAAAAATGGAATATTATACGACCACCATTTAATGTAGGGCGATTATCAGAACACGCTGCACTTGCTGCGTTAGAAGATCAAGATTATTTAGATTCTATTCGTGAAAAAAATGCACAAGAAAGAGCAAAATTCTTTGATTCAGTTAGTAGTCATAAATTAAATCCAAGCCAAACGAACTTTATTTTTGTGAACACGTCGCGACCTCACGAATTATATGAAGCATTGTTAAAACAAGGGTGCATTACAAGAGAATTTCCGAATGGTGTCAGAATTACGATTGGTTTCCCTGAGCAAAATGATAAAATGATCGAAGTATTAAATAACTTTGATTTATAAAAAGCAGTATTTATAACGTTCAATAAATTAAAATGTATAAAGCTTAAACTATATAATGAAAATAATTAATTTATATAGTATATTATGATATGCTCATATACAATTTTGGTTTCATTGAACGTTTTTTGCTATACTAATAGTGATAAACAAGATCATGTTCTAAGATGACCAATGTAATAATGCGTTATCATTGTTAATGAACAAGAACTTAAAAGGGAGTAGAGTATGAGATGACTAGAAAATCAATTGCTATTGATATGGATGAAGTACTTGCTGATACAGTAGGTGCATTGATTGAAGATGTGAATAAACGTACAGATTTAGGAATAACATATGATATGTTGGATGGTAAAAAATTACGTCATGCTATGCCTGAACATGATGGGTTATTGCATGAAATTTTACGCGAACCAGGTTTTTTCAAAAAATTAAAAGTGATGGCACATTCACAAGAAGTTGTGAAAAAACTAACTGAGTATTATGATGTCTATATTGCTACTGCTGCAATGGACGTTCCTACATCGTTTCATGATAAATATGCATGGTTAAGAGAGTATTTTCCGTTTTTAGACCCACAGCATTTTGTTTTTTGTGGTCGTAAAGATATCGTAAACGCGGACTATCTCATAGATGACAACCCTCGTCAGTTAGCTATATTTACTGGTAAACCAATTATGTATACAGCATCACATAATGTTAACGATGATCGTTTTACACGTGTGAATGATTGGTATGATGTTGAAAAATATTTCTTAGGTGATCGTGATTACGATATATAATATAAATGACATGAACGCGTTTTTGGTGTTTAAATATAAAATCTAATGATGTTTTACTTATAATGTGGGACATTTGAATATGTTATGAGTGAAAGGTTAAGGGCTATCTATATTTCAAGTAAGTAAACACGTTCTAACACTATATCAAAAGGACTAATCCATATGTACGTGGATTAGTCCTTTTTTATTAATCATTATATATAGTGTGTTTATTCATATTCAGTGTCAGGTGTGTTTTCAGGTAACGTTAAAATTTGAATTGCTTTTGGTATAACTTCGATATGGATGGGTGTTTTTAATGCAATTTCGCCATCGATATCTACTTTCATTTCAGGTTTAGTCTCTATTTTGATATCTTTGGCTAATAAATGCTGAATACCGTTTGTCATGTGGTTCCAGTTCATACTATCTCTTTGTTTAAATATATCACTCAGTACACTTGAACTGTGTTCTTTGAAGATAAATAAATTCAGATAACCATCACTAGGTGAAAGGTCTGTTAAAGGTATACGACTGCCTCCTATAAATGACCCATTAGCAACAACAAGCATGGCAGTATTACCATCAATGACTTTACCATCAACGGTTAATTGATAATCAAAGTGCTCTGGATTAAGTAAAGTTTTAACAGTAGACCCTACGTAGCTCAATTTCCCAAAAATGTCTTTATTGCCATTTTGAACATTTTCTGCATTTTGAACAATGAGACCCAATCCAGCAAAGTTTAGTGCATACTGATCATTTATTTTCATAACATCATAAGATTGTAACTCTGATTGAATAAGTTGTTGACTGGCTATTTTATGACGTGGACTTAGGTTTAATGTTTTAACGAAATCATTAAACGTACCACCTGGAATAATACCAATAGGGATATTCAATTCATGTTGCATCATGCCATTGATTAATTCGTTGACAGTACCATCTCCACCAAGGAGAAAAATGATATCTACATCGTCACTGTAACTTTGATCTTTAATCTTCTGGCAAAATCTTATGATATCACCTTCATCTTCACTTAGTTGGATTGACAGATGTTTACAAAACGTAGTTAAAGAAGCTGCTACATCTCCCAGTCCTCGATATATATCTTTAATACCACTATATTCATGATAAAATAAGACACCGTGTTTGAATTTAGTATTTTCCAATTTTCTTCACCATATTCTTTTAAATTTTGTTGCTTATTCACTTTACCCATATTTCTATAGTTATAAATATATTTTGGCGGGCGAAACATATATTTCAATTCAAATGATTTCTTCATACTATTATACAAGGATAATTAGGTCGATGTTTACCTAAGCTTTAGCACATGGAAAAAGCCCACTAACTCAATAAATTGAGAAGAGGGCTTTTTGCATGCGCTATTTAATGCCACGCATACCTTTGATGATTTTTGGTACAAATGCTAAAACAATTAAACTAACTACAATTGCAATACTACCTAAAAATAGGAAGTAATTTTTGTATCCAAGAGGTTCGATTAGTTTCACTAATGTACCATTTATAGCCTGTGCACAGGCATTAGTTAACAGCCATAAACTCATCATCTGTGTGTTAAAAGCTTTTGGAGCAAGTTTAACTGCTGCACTGTTACCTGTAGGTGATAAACAAAGTTCACCGATTACACAAATGATATAAGATAAAATAATCCAGTTGACACTAATATCGGTACCGCCAGCTGAATGACCGATAGAACCAATCATTATGTAAGAAGCACCTGCTAATATAGCGCCTAGAACAAATTTTGTGGCTATACTTGGTTGGCGTCGAGCCATTTTTGCCCAAATCAATGAAATCACTGGTGCTAGTAATACAATAAATAATGGATTAATCGACTGGAAGAGCGTAGGACCAAAATCTGCTTTCCATCCAAATAGATTTAATTTCATATCACTGCTTTCAAACGCAAAGAGGTTAAGTACGTTGGCACCCTGTTCTTGAATAGACCAGAATATTACACCGAGTATAAATAGTGGTATAAACGCTATTACTCTTGAGCGTTCATCATCTGTGATTTCTTTGCTTCGAATCATAATTGTGAAATATATGATAGGTAATGCCACACCTAGTATGAGTACCGTTGTACTAACTAAGTTAAATGATAATGTACCTGTTAAGCCGGTAATTAATAATACCGCTGCAATGATTACGATGATTGCAGCAAATAAAATGCTATATTTCTTTTTCTCGCTTTTATTTAATGGGTTTGTTGGTTTTGAACCAATTTGCCCTAAATTTCTTTTATTGAAAAATATATACCATACGAGTCCAAGTGCCATACCAATCGCAGCGATTAAGAAACCACCGTGGAAGTTACCTGTATGTACAAAGCGATCTAAAATAATTGGTGAAATTAATCCACCTAAGTTAACAGACATATAGAATATAACAAAACCAGCATCTATACGTGTATCTCTATCAGGGTATAATCTACCGACAATATTTGAAATGCTTGGCTTCATTAAACCAGAACCCACAATAATAAAGAACATAGAAATAAATAGTCCTATAATATCTAAAGGTAAACTTAAGAAAATATGTCCAATAATGATCAACACGCCACCGTAAAATGTTGCTGCGCGCGTCCCTGTAATTCTATCGGAAATCCATCCACCCAGTACAGATGTCATGTATATCAGTGCACCGTATACTGCCATAATAGACTGTGCAGTGCCTTTATCCATACCTAGTCCGCCATCTTTGATAGCGAAATACATGTAGAAAATCAGCAAGGCACGCATACCGTAGTAGCTGAACCTCTCCCAAAATTCAACAAAGAATAATACGCCTAGTCCCTTAGGATGTCCAAAAAATCCTTTTTGTGGAATAGATTGAACTGCTTGTTCATGGGCTTTATCTTGATTTTGCATAAAAACATTCCTCGTCCTTTCATACTCCCTATAAGAATGTATAAAAATGATTTTACGCTTAATTAAATTAAATTTCAATAATATTCTCAAAACAACAATATTCAAAATATTCTGATTTATTATCACTGTATATAAACATAAATTTTTATTTAGTTATATTTAAATTGTTGGAAGTGTATTTTTACAAAAAAATAAACAATATAGAAATCTTTAAAATCAGATCTCTATATTGCTTATTAAAAAATATTATCGTTTAAGTGATTAATATATACCTTTCATTGCACGTTTTACTTTTGGTGAAATAATCAATAATATAACTCCGATAACAACTGCAACTAATCCTGAATACATAAAGTAATCACTTTGATCCATTTTTGTGTATACAACAACGAGTTGAGCGTTAAGACCCTGTGCTGTTGCGTTACTTAACATCCACAAGCTCATCATACGCGCCGTGAATGTGACTGGTGCTAGTTTTGTAGTAGTTGATAAACCGACTGGAGATATACAAAGTTCACCGATAGTAATTAATAAGAAACTGAGTACAAGCCATAATGGGTTTATTAAGTCATTGCCTGTAGCCAATGGAATAATCATGACTAGATAGGAGAACCCAGCGATAATAGCACCGTAAGCAAATTTATGCACCGTAGGCGGATTCTTTTTACCTAATTTAACCCATAGCGTTGCAAAGACTGGCGCTAAGAGAATGATAAACAATGGATTTAAAGATTGTGCCCATGAGGCAGGAATTGAAAAATCAATTAATCCGTTCGTTAATACAGACATTTCTAGTTGTGTCTTTTTATCTGCAAATGTTGCGAGAATCGTTGACCCTTGTTCTTGTATCATCCAAAAAGCAACAGATGTAATATACAAGGGTATGTAACTATATACACGTGAACGTTCATCTTTCGTAACGTCTTTATGTAAAATCATATTAATAAACAAGTAGATTGGTAATACGATACCTAAAATGGTAATTAAAAAGCTGAAGTTTTCTAAGCTTAAGGCATTATTTAAATGTAGAATTAATAAATATGCTAAAAATAATACAATAATACCTGAACTAAATAACACGAACTTTTTGATTTCTGGTTTAGTTAAAGGATTCGGCACGTTACGACCAGCCAAACCTAAATTCACCTTACGTTTTAGTGCATATACTACTAAGCCACAGAACATGCCGATAGCAGCTACTAAGAAACCTGCATGGAAACTTACTCTAGTTTGTAAATAACCTGTAAGTAATGGCGCAAACAAACTACCAAAATTAATCCCCATATAGAATAAAGTAAATGCAGCGTCTCGTCTTACATCATTACGATCATACAGTTCACCAACAGTTGATGAAATGTTTGGTTTTAATAGACCAGTACCTGCAATGATGACTGCGAGCGCAACCATTACTAATGTTAAATTATTAGGTAAGGACAATAAAATATGCCCAATCATGATCAGGAATCCACCGTAGAAGACAGCGCTTTGTGTCCCGGTTATCCGATCTGCAATCCATGCCCCAATAACACCTGACATATAAATTAAAGTTCCGTAAATTGCGACAATTTGCATTGCCACGGCTTGGCTTAAACCAAAACCACCCTCAGCCACACTATAATAAAGATAAAATATTAGTATCGCTTTCATACCATAATAACTGAATCTCTCCCAAAATTCAGTGAAAAACAGTGTTCCTAGTCCTTTTGGATGTCCGAAGAACCCCTTTCTCGGAGTACTTTTCATAATTTCCTCGTGCGTGTAACTTATCTGTTTCATAATTTCCCTCCCCTAAATGGTTGGATTTATTTTATAATGTTTTCACATAAATAACAAGTGTATATATCAATAGTACAAAATTATATAAGTAAGCGTTTTAATATCTAAATGAAATAAATAAAAAAATAATCCACACGAATTATTTTTAGTTCGTGTGGATTATTCATAGTAGGAATGAATTAACGATTATCTATTTTTTCTGGATAGAGGTCATGATTCATTAAACGATGTTCTGCCATTTTTTCATATTTACTGTCAGGGCGGCCATAATTTGTATAAGGGTCTATAGATATACCACCACGAGGCGTGAATTTGCCCCAAACTTCTATATAATGTGGATCCATTAAGTCGATGAGATCATTCATAATAATATTCATACAGTCCTCATGAAAGTCACCATGATTTCTAAAGCTAAATAAATATAGTTTTAATGATTTAGATTCGACCATTTTAATATTTGGGATATAAGAAATATAAATTGTAGCAAAATCAGGTTGACCTGTAATAGGGCATAAAGATGTGAACTCAGGGCAATTAAATTTAACAAAATAATCACGGCCTGGATGTTTATTATCAAATGATTCTAATACATCTGGTCGATAATCAAAATCATACTTATTGTTTTGGTTTCCTAGTAAAGTAATGTCATTTAAATCTTCTTGTTTACGTCCTTCAGACATTGTAATTGCTCCTTTAATATTTAGATTTTTGTTCCTTTTTCTGAATTGTTAGCGGTTGGCGTCTGGCTTTTTCAAACATATAATAACTTGCACCAATGATAATGATGTAACCTAAAATGGCATAGAAATCTGGTGATTCGCCAAATAAAATAAAACCAAATAACGCAGTGAAAATAATAGATGCGTACGTAAATATTGAAATATCTTTAGCTGGTGCAAAACTATATGCTAAAGTAATACCTATTTGACCAGCAGCTGCAGCTAAGCCAGCACCGATTAAATAAACAACTTGCATGACAGACATTGGTTCGAATGTAAAAATCGTAAATGGAATGAGAACTATTATAGAAAAGAAAGAAAAATAAAAAACAATCGTATAAGGTGCTTCTCTACTACTTAATGCTCTAACACAAGTGTAGGCACTTGCCGCGAAGATACCTGATAACAATCCACCAATCGCTGGTATCATTGATGAGGAAAACTCAGGTTTTACAACGAACAACATACCAAAAATGGCTACAATCATAGCAACAAATTGATAGTTGCGTACTCTTTCATTTAAGAAAATTAAACTAAGTAGTATCGTCCAAAAGGGATTCAATTTCATTAATGTGTCTGCATCACTGAGTATCATATGGTCGATGGCATATATATTTAATAATACGCCAATCAAACCAAGTGCAGAACGAGATATTAATAAAGGCTGACTACTTAATTTACCAAAAAGTGGTTGCTTATATTTAAATATAAAATACAAAGGTATAAACATCGCTACTAGGTTTCTTGCCAATGATTTTTGAAAGACAGGGAGATCTCCAGCTAATCTAAAAAAGACAGACATAAAGCTAAAGCCAACTGCAGAAATTAGAATAGCAATAATACCTTTTATTTTTGGATTCACATACATCGCCTCAATTTTAAAATTTTAACGTATCTATATTAGCATAGTTAATTAGAAAATGTATATATGCTTGAAATTAAAGTAGAAATATATTAAGATAATATACGAACAAACGTTCTGTTTAGGAGCATATAATCGAGAAAATTTAAAAGTAATTTAGAATAGTAATTAGTTCGAAAATATAATATATGAAGCGCAATATATATGAGGGTAGATTAAGTAATGCAGGTATATCAAGGCTTAAAAGAAAATTAAAAAAAGCAAGCATTGAGACTCTAAAAATGACAAAAATATTTTTTAAATTTTTAAAATTGATTTTAAAGTTGAATTGGTGCCATTTTCATACTGTTTTCATCGTTTTGTCATAAATTAAAGACTTTTAATAAGGCGATGAGTTATGTATAATGAAACACATAATATAGTATTTCTGACCAGGACAAAACACAATATATTGTGTTTTGATACGTGGTCAATTTATTTATAATAAATCAAATTTTAAGTAAAATCACACAGTTTTAGGCTTTGAATAATGACAAATAAGGCATTAATACTTAAATGTTGAGTTTTTACATACCTACTTATAGATTTACAAGTTACTATATATAGTGGTTACTTCAATCATTTAAAACACATTCAAATAATAACACCTCGAAAGCCTTACATTTTTTGATTTTCCAACTTACGTATATCTATTAGAAAGAAGGTGATCCAATGAAAGTGGTATATTTTTCGTTTTCCGGCAATGTGCGCAGATTTATAAAAAAAACCGAACTGACAAATGTTATGGAAATCACGCAAAATAATTGTTCAGAGAGAATAGAGGAGCCATTCGTTTTGGTCACTGGAACAATAGGATTTGGTGAGGTACCCCAACCAGTTCAAGCGTTTTTAGATGTGAATGATGATTTGTTAAAAGCTGTTGCAGCGAGCGGAAATCGTAACTGGGGACAAAATTTCGCAAAAGCTGGACGATCAATTTCGGAACGATATCAAGTTCCACTATTATTGAAGTTTGAAGTACAGGGCACTGCAGACGATATAAATGAATTTAAAGATAAGGTGGGAAATTTCAATGAAGATTATGGACGAGAAGAAATACAATCATATTGAATTAAATAATGAGGTTACAAAACGAAAAGATAATGGTTTCTTTAATTTGGAAAAAGACCAAGAAGCGCTAGCAGTTTATTTAGAAGAGATTCAAGATAAGACAATCTATTTTGATACTGAAATTGAACGTTTACGCTATCTTGTAGATAACGATTTTTATTTTGATGTTTTTGAAAAATATTCAGAAGCGGATTTACAAGAAATTACAGATTATGCTAAAAGTATAGACTTTCGTTTTGCCAGTTATATGTCAGCTAGTAAATTCTTTAAAGATTATGCGCTAAAGACAAATGATAAAACACAATTCTTAGAAGATTATAAGCAACATGTTGTGATTGTTGCACTTTATTTAGCAAATGGTCATAAACCGACAGCTAGACAACTTATTTCAGCTATGATTGAACAACGTTACCAACCAGCAACGCCAACGTTTTTAAATGCAGGACGTGCGCGTCGTGGTGAGCTCGTGTCATGTTTCTTATTAGAAGTAGACGACAGTTTGAATTCAATCAATTTTATAGATTCTACAGCGAAACAGTTAAGTAAAATTGGTGGCGGTGTTGCTATTAACCTATCTAAATTGCGTGCAAGAGGAGAAGCGATTAAAGGCATTAAAGGTGTAGCAAAAGGCGTATTACCTGTTGCTAAATCTCTTGAAGGCGGATTTAGCTATGCAGACCAATTAGGACAACGTCCTGGTGCTGGTGCGGTGTACTTAAATATTTTCCACTACGATGTAGAAGAATTTTTAGATACAAAGAAAGTTAACGCAGATGAAGATTTACGTTTATCTACCATTTCTACTGGATTAATTGTACCTTCAAAATTCTTTGAATTGGCGAAAGAGGGTAAAGACTTTTATATGTTTGCACCACATACAGTTTATAATGAATATGGTGTAACGTTAGATGATATTAATTTAGATGAATACTATGAAAGTTTAGTAGCCAATCCAAATGTTGATAAAAAGAAAAAAGACGCTCGTGAAATGCTAAATATGATTGCTCAAACACAACTACAATCTGGTTATCCTTATCTAATGTTTAAAGATAATGCGAATAAAGTACATCCTAACTCTAATATTGGTCAAATTAAAATGAGTAACTTATGTACAGAAATCTTCCAATTACAAGAAACGTCTATTATTAATGACTACGGTACAGAAGACGAAATCAAGCGCGATATATCTTGTAACTTAGGATCTTTAAATATTGTTAATGTTATGGAATCAGGAAAATTCAAAGATTCAGTGCATACAGGTATGGATGCATTGACAGTGGTTAGTGATGAAGCAAATATTCAAAATGCCCCAGGTGTTAGAAAAGCTAATAGTGAGTTACATTCAGTTGGATTAGGCGTTATGAATTTACATGGTTATCTTGCTAAAAATAAAATTGGTTATGAATCTGAAGAAGCAAAAGATTTTGCTAACATATTCTTCATGATGATGAACTACTATTCAATTGAAAGATCCATGGAAATTGCAAAAGATAGACAAGAAACATTTAAAGACTTTGATAAGTCAGATTATGCCAATGGTAAATATTTTGAGTTTTACACTTCGCAAACATTTGCACCAAAATATGAAAAAGTACGTAAATTATTTGAAGGCTTAGAAATTCCTACACCTGAAGATTGGAAAGCATTACAAAAAGAAGTTGAAACTCACGGTTTATTCCATGCATATCGTTTAGCGATCGCACCAACACAAAGTATTTCTTATGTACAAAATGCGACAAGTTCAGTTATGCCGATAGTTGATCAAATTGAACGTCGTACTTATGGTAATGCAGAAACATTTTACCCAATGCCTTTCTTATCACCTGAAACAATGTGGTACTACAAATCTGCATTTAATACTGATCAAATGAAATTAATTGATTTAATAGCTACGATTCAAACACATGTGGACCAAGGTATTTCTACAATTCTTTATGTAAATTCAGAGATATCAACACGTGAATTATCTAGATTATATGTTTATGCACATCATAAAGGATTGAAATCTTTATATTACACTAGAAATAAATTATTAAGTGTTGAAGAATGTACAAGCTGTGCAATATAAAACGAAACTTTTTAATTAATGAAAAAGATATATGAATCTTGAAATAACGCATATGTTTTAAATGCAAAAAGGTGAGGCATTAAGTGAATGTCATTTAAATCAAAGTGTATCGACATTATAGAAATATAGTCACTTATGCAAAGGGATAGAAAATCTAAAAATATATTTAGATTTCTGTCCCACTTTCTGTGTTTTATAAATTAAACAAATATTTACTAGATAGGGGAATTATCTAAATGAAAGCAGTCAATTGGAATACTCAAGAAGATATGACAAATATGTTTTGGCGACAAAATATTTCGCAAATGTGGGTAGAAACTGAATTTAAAGTTTCAAAAGATATTGCAAGTTGGAAAACATTATCTGATGAAGAAAAAAATGCATTTAAAAAGGCATTGGCAGGTTTAACTGGTTTGGATACACACCAAGCAGATGATGGTATGCCATTAATTATGTTACATACAACAGATTTACGTAAAAAAGCGGTATATTCCTTTATGGCGATGATGGAACAAATTCATGCTAAAAGTTATTCTCACATCTTTACAACATTATTACCATCTAGCGAAACAAACTATTTATTAGATAAATGGGTCCTAGAAGAACCACATTTGAAATTTAAATCGGATAAAATTGTAAATAATTATCATAAATTATGGGGTAAAGAAGCATCTATTTATGATCAATATATTGCACGTGTATCAAGTGTTTTTCTAGAAACATTTTTATTCTATTCTGGTTTCTATTATCCTTTATATTTAGCTGGACAAGGTAAAATGACGACTTCAGGAGAAATTATTCGTAAAATTTTATTAGATGAATCTATTCATGGTGTATTTACTGGTATGGACGCACAAAGTTTACGCAATGAATTGTCTGAAAGTGAAAAACAGCAAGCAGACCAAGAAATGTATAAATTATTAGATGAACTATATAAAAACGAAGTTTCTTATACACAATCTTTATATGATGATATCGGTTTAACTGAAGATGTGCTTAACTATGTAAGATATAATGGTAACAAAGCACTATCAAACCTTGGATTTGACCCGTACTTTGAAGAAAGAGAATTTAATCCAATCATCGAAAATGCATTAGACACATCTACAAAAAACCATGATTTCTTCTCTGTTAAAGGCGATGGTTATACTTTAGCGCTAAATGTTGAAGCATTACAAGATGAAGATTTTATTTTTGAAGACTAAATTACAACTGTTTAACTATCATAATGTAAAAGTTGTTGATAGCAGATGTATGAAATATAAGTAAATTTTAAGCACCAACAAACGTCAATTTCTATTGGAATTATATAGAGATTGACGTTTTTTATTTATTAAAGTTTTGTTCGTTGCACTAATATTTTACACATTTTGTGCCAATACAATTAATTTAAGCACGTGCTTAAATTTATTTAGTATTTGCATTAGTTAGCCAACTGAAATGTCAAAAATTTTTATAAATACATAAATTCAAAAGAATACATTTGACTAAAAGGTTTTGTTTTTATTTTGAAAATTTTGACATAAATAGAGAATTGTTTTGATAATCTCTGTTATAGCTATTGAATTTACATGCAAAGATGATAAAATTTAACTTATAGGTATTGATAATGATTATCACATTCAATAAAACATGACGTTTATGAAAGGATTAATTACTCACTATGAAATTTTTACTCAATGGTGTTGTCTTAGCTATTATTTTATTCTTTTTAACTATCCTTTCTTTATTTATAGGCGTTAGCAAAGTATCAATTACTGATATTTTTCATTTAACGCATGAACAATTAAATATCATCGTGTCTAGTAGGATACCCAGAACAATAAGTATATTAATATCTGGAAGTACTTTAGCACTTTCTGGACTAATTATGCAGCAGATGATGCAAAATAAATTTGTGAGCCCAACGACAGCAGGGACTATGGAATGGGCAAAGTTAGGTATTTTAATATCAATGATATTTTTTCCGCAAGAAAACATTATTATTAAATTAATATTTGCGGTGATATTAAGTATTGGTGGCACATTTTTATTTGTTAAATTAGTTCAATACATACGATTCACTGATGTTATTTTTATTCCGCTTTTAGGTATTATGCTTGGTGGTATTGTGTCTAGCTTAGCAACTTTTCTTGCTCTAAGAACCAATACTGTACAAAGTGTAGGCAACTGGCTCAATGGAAACTTTGCCGTCATTACGAGCGGTAGATATGAAATATTATACTTAAGCATTCCTTTATTGATACTTACATATATATTTGCCAATCATTTCACGATTGCAGGGATGGGGAAAGATTTTAGTAATAACTTAGGCGTCAACTATGAAAAAATAATAAATATTGGTTTATTTATAACTGCAACTATAACAGCACTCGTAGTTGTTACAGTAGGAACGCTGCCATTTTTAGGTCTAATTGTTCCGAATATTGTGTCAATATTCAGAGGTGACCACTTAAAGCAAGCATTACCTCACACAGCAATGTTAGGGGCGGTATTTGTTATGTTTTCTGACATAATTGGTAGGATTATTGTCTATCCATATGAAATAAATATTGGTTTAACAATTGGTGTCTTTGGCACGATTATTTTCTTGATCTTATTGATGAAAGGAAGACACAATTATGCAAATTAGTGCTAAATCAAAGTTAATGATATTAATTGCTGTCACTTTAATTGCTGCTTTAATATATCTTTTCATCGGTATTGATTTTGAAATTTTTAGATACCAGTTTATCAGTCGTTTTCGAAAGCTTGTGCTCATGATATTGGTAGGTGGAGCAATTGCAGCTTCAGTAGTCATCTTTCAAGCAATTACAACGAATCGTTTATTGACTCCATCAATTATGGGACTTGATGCTGTATATATGTTTGTGAAAGTATTGCTAGTATTTGTGTTTGGCGTACAGTCTGCATTTGTAACTAATATATATTTAAGTTTTGCTACTTCGCTGTTGGTTATGATTGTATTTTCATTATTATTATTTCAAGGTATCTTTAGAATTGGCGATGTGTCGATATATTTAATTTTACTCATTGGTGTTATATTAGGTACTTTCTTTAGAAGTATAACTGGATTTTTAGAACTGATTATTAATCCTGAAGATTTTTTAGCAGTTCAGAGTTCAATGTTTGCCAATTTTGATGCTTCCAATAGTAAATTGGTAATGTTGTGCGGCATTATATTAATTATTTTAATCATTATTACAGTGATTGCGATACCATATTTAGATGTGCTTTTATTAGGAAAAGACCAAGCAATTAATTTAGGTTTGTCCTATAAAATGATTACAAGATTATTGCTCATACTTGTTGCGATATTAGTATCTGTCTCTACTTCATTGGTAGGTCCGATTACATTTTTAGGATTGTTAACAGTTAATCTAGCGCATGAATTGATGAAAACCTATGAACATAAATATATATTACCCGCAACAATCTGTTTAAGTTGGTTGAGTTTATTTATTGCACAAGGTGTAGTAGAAAATTTATTTGAAGCGACGACGCAAGTAAGTATCATTATTGACTTAGTAGGTGGAACGTACTTTATCTATCTATTAATTAAAAGGAGACATGCGAATTGATACGTGTTCAAGGATTAAATAAAACCATTCAAGATAAAACGATTTTAAATGACATTAATGTAGATATAAGTAAAGGGCGTTTAACTTCAATGATAGGACCAAATGGTGCAGGTAAGAGTACTTTACTTTCAGCAATTACACGACTGATCGATTTTGATAAAGGGACAATTGAGATTGAAGGGAAAGCTATTTCTGAATTTAAGAGTAATGAATTGTCTAAAAAATTATCAATTTTGAAACAGGCTAATCATACTGAGTTAAATATTACTGTTGAGCAACTCGTAAATTTTGGAAGATTCCCATATTCAAAAGGCCGTTTAAATGAAGCAGATCGGGCGCAAGTTGAGTATGCACTTGAGTTATTGAATCTTAAAGAAATAAGACATCGTTACCTAAAAACACTATCAGGTGGCCAACGACAACGTGCATATGTAGCTATGACGATAGCGCAGGACACAGAGTATATATTGCTGGATGAGCCATTAAATAATTTAGATATGAAACATTCAGTTCAAATCATGAAAACGTTACGTCAACTCGCAAAATCACTCAATAAAACAATTGTTGTTGTGATTCATGATATTAATTTTGCTTCGTGTTATTCGGATGACATCATTGCATTGAAAGATGGAGAAATGGTCAAAGCCAGTACTAAAGATGAAGTTATACAAGAAAATACGCTCAAAACATTGTACGATATGGACGTTAAAATTGAAGAAATTCGCGGACAACGCATTTGTGTATATTTTGATGAAGAAACAGCAGATTATGAATTATCTATATTACAATCCGTTTAAAATGGAATGATTTATATTGAAGGGAGTGATGCAGCTGCAACGTTGCTCATTTTAAACGGCATATTGAAATGGTGATTAACTTTAGTATTCCAGGAGGATTAAACATATGAAGAAATTTGCTTTGTTTATGGTAATAGGTTTAATGTTTTTATTAGTAGCATGTAGTAATGGTGGCTCAGACGATAAAAAGTCATCGGATACAAAATCAGATAGCAATGAATCAAATAAAACAGTTAAGATAGAAAATGATTATAAAGCTAATGGAGAAAAACGTGATGGAAGCGATGCTAAATCTGTAAAAGAGACAGTTGAGGTTCCAGTAAATCCTAAAAACGCAGTTGTGTTTGATTATGGTGCATTAGATACATTAAAAGAATTAGGACTTGAAGATAAAGTTAAAGCAGTTCCTAAAGGTGAAGATGCAAAATCATTACCAGATTTTTTAAGTGAATTTAAAAATGATAAGTATTTAAATACTGGTAGTTTAAAAGAAGTTAATTTTGACAAGGTTGCAGAAGCAAAACCAGAAGTGATATTCATATCTGGACGTACAGCAAACCAAAAAAACTTAGATGAATTTAAAAAAGCTGCACCAGATGCTAAAGTTGTTTACATAGGTGTAGATAATAAAGATGAAGTTAAGTCGCTTAAAGCAAATGCTGAAAAAATAGGTAAAATTTATCAAAAAGAAGACAAAGTTAAGTCTCTTAATAAAAAATTAGAAGATAAAATAGCAAGTATGAAAGAAAAAACAAAAGATTTAAAAGACCAAAAAGCGTTATATTTGTTAGTAAATGAAGGTGAATTATCAACATTTGGTCCTGGAGAACGTTTCGGTTCTATGATTTTTAATACAATGGGCTTTACACCAGCAGATAAAGAAATTAAAGAAAGTAATCATGGCCAAAATGTTACAAATGAATATGTTGCAGAAAAAAATCCTAGCATTATTTTTGCGATGGACCGAGGTCAAGCTGTAGCAGGTAAATCTACTGCTAAAAAAGCATTGAGTAATGATGTCATCAAAGATGTTGATGCGATTAAGCATGATAAAGTATATGAATTAGATCCAAAACTTTGGTACTTCTCAAGTGGTTCGACAACAACTGCGATTAAACAAATTGAAGAAGTCGAAAAAGCAATAGATAAAAAATAATAATAGACATGAGTGGGGATTGTCTTAATAATGCATACTCAAAGCAGTGAAAATCACTTTAATCGTGAATTCACTGCTTTTTTGATATGGATGATGCGTTCTGCTTACAAGATGATATAAAATGTAACTGTGCTAATCTCAATTGTTTTTTGGTTGGCTCAATACTAGAATGGAATTGAGCACTTAAGTAATAAATTGATTTAAAAACTTGTATAATGAATAAAAATAGTAAAAGAAGGTGACATAAAAATGATTTTAGATAATGTAAACCCAAATGATTTATTTCCAACAGAAAAGAAAGGTCCTAGTGTACTAGGTACGATAGAGTATTCTGTACAAGGTTCTACAGAATTTGAAGGTGCATTTATTGCTACAAATGAACGTATTATTTTAAATGTAGATATGAATGGAGAATTCTATTATAGAAGTATTGGTTATGATGAAGTAGAGAAAATTACATACGAAGACGGTCGCATTCATTTCACGTTTAATATTGGGCCTATGCCGATGAAAAATATACAAAAAGGTGATACAGAAGCGTTTGTACAATTTGTAAAGGACAAAATAAACGCACAATAGGAAGATAGTGTTTGAATGAACTTGTGTATGTCATGTTTATGTTTATTTTTACAATGGTTTAAATAGATAAAAGAGCGACGTAGAAACTTGATTAGAAAATAAATTTCTGCGTCGCTCTTTTTGTTTAGCGTTAATTATATAGAAAAGTAAGTGCTGTAATGATATTTACAACGATTATTAAAATGTGCATCACAGTTTGGACACGCTTCAATCAGCATATATTCATTGATTGTCATTTCGTGTCTGCATACACCACATAAAATAGCTTTTGTATTAAATTCATCAGCATCCCATCTTTGTATTGAATGAGAGGTGTCCTCATTATGACATTTATAACATGGATAGTATTTATTACAGCATTTGAATTTAATTGCTATTACATCTAATGGTGTGTGGTAGTGTGTACAACGTGTTTCATTATCTACAGTTGCACCGTATACTTTCGGCATCTTATAACACTCCTAACGTTCAATAGGATGTTCACCAATTATTCTAACTTCTGGATGAAGTTCAACATCAAATTTTGCTTTAACCGTTTTTTGCACGTGATGGATTAAATCTTCGTAGTCAGTTGCAGTACCTTTATCAACGTTTACCATAAAACCTGCATGTTTCTTAGATACTTCTACGCCACCTATACGATAGCCTTGTAGGTTTGAATCTTGTATTAATTTACCAGCAAAATGTCCTGGTGGTCTTTGGAAGACGCTACCACAAGATGGGTATTCTAAAGGTTGTTTCGTTTCTCTTCTATCAGTCAAATCATCCATTTTCTCTTGGATATCTTGTAAATTGCCAGGCGCTAATGTAAATGCAGCTTCTAATACAACTAAGTGTTCTTTTTGGACGATACTATTACGATAATCTAACTCCAGTTCTTTGTTTGTCAGTGTGATTAGATCTCCCTTTTCATTAACACATAGTGCATAATCAATACAATCTTTGACTTCACCACCATAAGCACCTGCATTCATAAATACAGCGCCACCAATTGAACCTGGGATACCACAGGCAAATTCTAATCCAGTAAGCGCATTATCACGTGCAGTACGTGACACATCAATAATTGCAGCACCGCTTCCTGAGATGATTGCATCATCAGAAACATCAATATAATTTAACTGAAGTAAACTGATAACGATTCCTCTGATGCCACCTTCACGGATGATGATGTTTGAACCATTACCTAGATATGTGACGGGTATATCATTTGTGTAGGCAAAATGGACGATAGCTTGGACATGCTCATTTTGGGTTGGAGATAAATAATAATCGGCTTGACCTCCAGTCTCAGTGTATGTATAGCGCTTTAGCGGTTCGTCAACTTTTATAATATCTTTTGGAACTATTGCTTCTAATTCTTTTAAGATGTCATCTTTATGCAATTATAGAACATCCTTTCCTGTTGAATTCATTTATATATTATACCAATGATTTAACATGTTTGCTAAATAGTATATCGTTTTATTGAAAACGATTAAGTTAATTTATTATTTTAGTGATTAAAGATTAGTTGTGTGTGTTCGATAAATCTTTATTAATTTTTCGGAGTAGTTGTTTGAAAAGTAATTGTTTTTGATTTTCATATTCACGAATTAGTACTGCGTCTGTCGCTAAATTATACTTTTGCTTTCCAAAGTTGGTTGTTGAAGATGAGTTTATTGTTAAGTAATGATTTGTCTTCAGATAATCATTATAAAGTTGTGAATCTATTTGAACAATATGTAATCGAGCAATTTGTTTTAAATCAATGAGATTATTAAATTGAGCCATTACTACTTTTTTGTGATATGGATGGTGAAGTCTATAAAACCCTTCATAATTTAATCTTTTTTCATCTAAAGCAGTTATATCATGTAAATCATTGACGCCAACTAAAACATCTAAAATAGGTTCAGTAGGGTAGTTGAAGTGACTCGTTCCTCCAATATGATGTGTTGTTTTTACAGGAGTATTTAAGAGTGTCAATAATTTATGACGTAGCATCTGATATTGTTTAATAAAAGTTTGTTGTATATCTTCATTGATAAAAGGTTGAACATCCGAATGCATTGAATTAAATCACTCCTTTAAATGATCAAAATAAATTGTTAAACTGTAAATTCTGGAATAATATATCATATATTATTTTCAAGTTAAATAAGTTTCTGTATAATACGTAATGATAAGGAGTGCAGAAATGAAAAAATTAATGTGCTTTGTTTTATTAGTTTGTTTTGCTGTAGTACTTGTCGCTTGCGGACATGAAGGTGCCAACGAATTTAAAGATTTCGATAGTACATTAACTGACGTAAAGCAAAAAGAAAAGGAATTTAATAAAGTAATGGATTCTATTGATTTAGAAAACATTAATGATTTAAGTAAAACAGATATGACTGATAAAAACAAAAAAGAATTCAATCAATTGCAAAATAACTTGAATAGCAAGTTAACACCTAAACTTGAAGCATATGAGAAATCTACCAAACATCTGCCAGCAAATTCTGAGGAAACCAAGGAATTAAAATCAAAATATTTAGCATCTGTCAAAAAGAAAAAAGCTGCCATCGAGGAAGTTAAAACATTTGTAGATTTATACAATCAAGCAGTTAAAGCGAATGAAGATATTTTAGATTATACAAAACTTTTTGAAAAGAATAGATCAGAAGTAGAAGAAAACATGAAAAAAGCTAATAATGCTGGTGAAAGTGTTAAAGGCTTTAAAGAGAAATTGGAACAAAATAACAAAGATTTAAAAAATACAGCGGAAAAAGAATCCAATTCTACAAATGCTAAATCAGAGAAGCAAGTCATTGAAACTCAAATTATGCCATTAATAAAAAAACAAATTAAAGACTTGAACAAGGCAGAAATAACAGATGGCTATGTGAATGATGCGCGTAAAAACACGATTGAGATGTACTATAGCTTACAAAATTATTATGAAACAAGAGAAGAAACAATTGAAATTGGTGAAGCAATCGCTAAAATAGACATCAATAAATTACCTAAAGAAAGTGAAGATTTAAAACATTATGATAAGGATTTTAATAAACGCTATGCCGAATTAAAAGAAAAATATCAATAATAAATTAATCGGGTAAGTTATGAGATTTGTAATAAACTGTTAACAATAAAAAGGGAATTGTGTATAATTGGAAACAATGATATGTGAATATCATTGGAATTTCACACTTTTAGAGACAATGTGGTGTGTTAAATATTTTTAGAGGTGAATAGAATGGCTATAAAGCTGAGTTCGATTGACCAGTTTGAGCAAGTTTTAGAAGAAAATAAATATGTATTTGTGCTGAAGCATAGTGAAACATGTCCAATTTCAGCAAATGCTATTGATCAATTCAACAAATTTTTATATGAAAGAGATATGGATGGTTATTATTTAATCGTACAACAAGAGAGAGCTTTATCAGATTATATAGAAGAAAAAACAAATGTTAAACATGAATCGCCACAAGCATTTTATTTTGTGAAGGGACAAGCGATTTGGAATGCAAGTCACGATCATATTAATGTAAAATCTTTGGCAGGCGCTGAAGAATAAAAAATAAATATTTAATAAAGAAACGCTTGTTAAGCTTTAAGTTATATTAAAAGGTTTAACAAGCGTTTCTTATAATGTGAAAAAATGTGTTTTGACATGTATAATATAAAGTTGAATTAGTAATGCATATATGTGCATAGATGTATATTATTTATGTAACTATTGTATTTATCATCAATACGATGTTTGAACGTGATTACCAACCTTAAGTGTGATGATATTTTTACCAGCGGTTTAGTAGCATATGATTTGTGCTAATTTTAACACAAAGTGAAATGATACTTAGTTTGATTTCTGTACAGTTGAATTAAATATATCAATTAATCACAGCTATTTAAAATTTATAAGGTGTGGAAATCACGTTAACTTAAAAATAAAGCTATGAAAATTACAATGTAATATTAATATTAGAGGTGACAAAATGAAAGTATTAGTAGCAATGGATGAATTTAATGGTATTATATCTAGCTATCAAGCCAATCGGTATGTAGAAGAAGCGGTTGCTAGTCAAATAGAGAAGGCTGATATTGTTCAAGTACCGTTGTTTAATGGTCGGCATGAACTGATGGATTCTGTCTTTTTATGGCAGTCAGGTACCAAATACAGAGTGGTTGCACATGATGCAGATATGAATGAAGTAGAAGCTATTTATGGTATTACTGATAATGGTATGACAATTATTGAAGGTAATCTATTTTTAAAAGGTCAACGTCCAATTATAGAAAGAACAAGTTATGGTTTAGGTGAAATTATACTTGATGCAATAGAAAATGGTGCTGAACATTTAATTATTTCGCTAGGTGCTATTGGTAGTTTTGATGGTGGTGCTGGCATGCTTCAAGCACTCGGTGCTAAATTTTATGATGACGAGGCTCAAGAAATCGATGTTACACAAGGCAGTCGTGTTTTAAAATATATTCGTCGTATAGATGTATCTCAAGTTGATCCTAAGTTGAAAGATATTAGAATCCAACTTATGTCAGATTTTGATAGTAAATTATATGGTAAAAATAGTGAAATCATGCAAACATTTGAAACGCATCAAATTTCGCATCAAGAAGCAAGTGAGATAGATAATTTAATATGGTATTTAAGTGAGATGTTTAAAGCTGAATTAAAAATCGCACTAGGGCCTATTCAAAGAGGCGGCGCTGGTGGGGGTATAGCTGCAATGTTAAATGGTTTATATAGTGCTGAGATTATGACGAGTCATGAACTGGTAGACCAAATTACGCATTTAGAGTCATTAATTCAACAAGCAGATTTAATAATTTTTGGTGAAGGTGTGAACGAGCAAGATCAAATTTTAGAAACGACTACCGTTCGCTTAGCCGAGCTAGCTACAAAATATGACAAACCGTCAATCGCAATTTGCGCAACAGATGATAAGTTTGATTTGTTTGAATCGATGGGTGTAACAGCAATGTTTAATACATTTATAGAAATGCCTCAATCTTTTACAGATTTTAAAATGGGAATTCAAATTAAACATTATACAGTTCAAGCGATTAAGCTATTAAAAACACAGTTTGATGTTAATAAATAAAATATAAATGCAAAACCGTCAATTTCTATTGTAATTATATAGAAATTGACGGTTTTTTAAATTCTACAAAAATCAGCAGTTGTTCGAAGTTACAATTATAAGACATAAATTTAATAAAAATTATTTTTAATACACATACGTATGATAAGAAACAATACTACCATAATGTTGGCACCCAGTGGTATCGTCTGATTAACAAATACAAGTTTGAGGTTTATACGAAATATGTGTTGGACTAGCATGCACAATCCAAATTGTAAGGTACAAAAATAAAAAAAGGGAGTAGGACAGAAATCTAATCTTTGAAAAGATTTCGTTGTCCTACTCCGACAAGGATGATGAGCATTGAAAAAGTACAAAATGACCTCTATATCCGAGTCATTTCTATTTAATCATTCTTTTGATAAGTTTGTACGACTTCTTGAGCGATACCTACTATGACATCTACAGCTTTTTCTATGACATCGATAGAAGCATATTCGAAAGGTCCATGGAAGTTATCACAGCCAGTAAAAATGTTAGGTGTTGGTAATCCCATAAATGATAGTTGTGAACCATCTGTGCCACCACGAATCGGTTCAGTATTAGCTGGAATATCTAACTTGTCAAAGACACGTTTAGGAATGTCTATAACATGTGGTTTTGGCTTAATTTTTTCTCCCATATTGTAATATTGGTCGTTTATTTCAACTTCGATCGGTTCATCTTCAAAATGACTATTGATATCATTTTTAATTTCTACTAAACGTTTTTTACGTAAATCAAATTCATGCTTATCATGATCACGAATAATATAGTAAAGTTTCGCTTTCTCAACATCACCATCAAATTTCATTAAATGATAAAAACCTTCATAACCCTCTGTACGTTCAGGCACTTCATTTTGAGGTAAAAGAGCGTTGAATTGTTGACCTAATAGCACAGCATTAACCATCGCATCTTTAGCAGATCCTGGATGAACATTAACACCGTGACAAGTTACAATCGCTTCTGCAGCATTAAAACTTTCATATTGTAACTCACCAAATTGGCTGCCATCCATTGTATATGCAAAGTCAGCATTAAAACGTTCAACGTCAAATGCATGTGGTCCTTTACCAATTTCTTCATCAGGTGTAAAAGCTACTCTGATGCGACCGTGTTTGATTTCTGGATGCGATGTTAAATATTTTAAAGCTTCCATAATTTCAACGACACCAGCTTTATCATCTGCACCTAATAATGATGTGCCATCTGTAACCATTAAAGTATGTCCCTCTACTTGTTTCATAGCAGGAAAGACATCTTGACTTAAAACTCGATTTGTATCGCCGAGCTGAATCGGTTTCCCATCATACTGCTCAATAATTTGTGGATTGACATTTGTAGCATTAAAATCGGGTGAAGTATCAACATGCGCAAGAAAACCAACAGTTGGAATAGCTTCGTTAACATTACTTTCTAATGTTGCAAACAAGTATCCATTTTCATCAACATCAGTTTCTAGTCCTAAATCTGTTAATTCATCATTCAATAAATTCAATAAATCCCACTGTTTATTAGTGGAAGGTGTTGAATTTGAATGTGGATCAGATTGTGTATCAATTTTGACATATCTTGTAAGTCGCTCAATAATATCATTTTTCATAAAAACACCCCTTATGCTCTGTTATTCATATTATATGATTTCTTATATATTTTACCATTCATTTTACCAATGTGTTGTTTTATGCGTGTATAAAGATAATAAATAATCTCTGCACATAAAATACCAAAGGCAATTGCACCTGAAATAAGTGTTACTTCGAGAAATGTATTGACGGCATGTGTATATTCGTTGCTCACTAAATAGCGTGTTGCCTCATAGGCAAGTCCACCAGGAACGAGTGGGATGATGCCAGGCACAATAAAGATGATGACTGGTCTTTTATAACGTCTACTCATGGTATGACTCATAATTGCCAATATAAAACTTCCTAGGAACGAAGCCATTACCTTTCCTAGTTCTACATCAAGTGTCACTTTATATATAATCCATCCCATAGCACCAACGAAACCGCAAGCTAAAAGGAGACGTCGAGGTGCATTAAAAATAACAGAAAATAGCATTGTCGCTAAATAACTAACAATAAATTGTAAAACATAGTAGCCAATGACCATTTGAGCACTCCTTTTTAAAATATTAATAAAACGATTGCGACACCAGCACCTATAGCAAATGATGTTAAGGCCGCTTCGACACCACGAGACATACCAGCGATGAGTTCGCCTGCCATGAGGTCTCGGATAGCATTGGTAATTAAAATACCAGGGACTAGCGGCATGACGCCTGCAATGGTAATAATATCTTGGTTTGCTGCCATGCCTAATTTTGAAAATGTAGCTGCTATTGTAATAACAACCGCAGCACTAATAAATTCCGAAAAGAACTTTATTTGTATATAACGTTGAACAAAATCAAAAGTTAAAAATGCACCAGCTCCTGCAAGAATTGCAAAAAAGAAGTCATTCATAACACCGCCAAACATAAATAAGAAAAAACCACATGCAATGGCAGCAGCAAAAAATTTAGTGATAGATGAAAACTGTAATGATGCATGGTGTAAATGAATAAGTTCAGATTTTGCTTCATCTATACTTAACTGATTATTAGAAATCTTTCTAGATAAACTATTGGTTAATGCAATTTTTTCTAGATCAGTCGTCCGCTCACGTATACGGATAAGTCTCGTGTTTGTTCGATTATTGAGTGAAAAAATAATCGCTGTAGATGTAACAAAACTATATGTATCATCTAAGCCGAAACTTGCTGAAATTCTATTCATCGTATCTTCAACACGATAAGTTTCAGCACCGCTTTCAAGCAATATTCTGCCTGCAATGAGCACAACGTCAATCACTTTATCTTCATCAATGATAGTGATCGAATCAGACATAGCTGGGCACCTCCTAAATTTTTCATAAATCAATTGAAAGTTTACCGTGTACTAAGGTAACTTTCAATAATATTTATTTCAGTATAGATTGTTTTTATAATTACCTCCTATATTGTAACAAACTTAAATTTGTAAATGATATGTTTTATTTTAAAAATATTGAAGGAATGCTTATGCATTGTTAAATCTTACGAGTGTTTTTATGTTTTCAATAATATTTTTAGAGTTTTACTTTCAAAAGAACTATGCGATGAAATACATTAATGTAGATGTTTAAATAGCCGCTTTCATAATATAAATTAAAAAAGCTTGAGATATAAATAACCATTCTCAAATCAAAAAGGATTAATCCACTTTATATGGATTGGTCCTCTTTATATTTAAAATATTACGATTTTGATCGTGCATGCTTGCCTGGGGATATGGCTCGAGCCTGTAGTCTCTCGCTCATATCATTTCCCCCGGGCGTCAGCACGATGCAAAATCGGTACAATATATATTAATATTCAAAAAACAAGGCACTTTCATATAATTTAATAAACATTCACTCGAATATCAGTTCGAGGATTAAATAAACTTAAACAAGAACTTGGTTTTGTATTAATGGCATTGAATATAAGAAAGATGGTAGCTCAACGAGCTACAAAATTTCATAAAACTAAAGAAAACGTCAATCTCTATATCTTCTCAATAGAAATTGACGCTTATTTTTTAGTCAGAGATATTTATGTCCTAGACTCTTGAAAATGGCTTCATTTTATTTAGTTATAATTTAACAATAGGGTTAAACATGACTTGATTACGTCCTTCATTTTTAGCCATATGCAACATATCATCTGCGACTTTAAAGACGGTACGTTGAGATTTATAATCATCTTTAGTTAAGTATCCAACACCAATAGAAACTGATAATTTAATAATTTCTTTATTTGGTAAATGGAAAGTAGATTGTTCCACGCCTTTACGGATACTTTCACTTAATTTAACGCATTGATCTAACGTATAGTCATATAATACTACAGAAAACTCTTCGCCACCGTTACGGTAAATACTAAATTGTTCTGGCACGTAGTTTTTCAGTAATTGTGCGATTTGTCGTAATACAGCATCACCTGAATCATGTGAATACATATCATTAACATCTTTAAACCCATCAATATCGATGAGTAGTAAACCTAAACTTTCATCATTTTCTTCTGCAATACGTGTTGTTTCATTCAAATGTCTATCGAATTCTTTAACATTGCCTAAACCCGTCAAATAATCAAATTTATCTTCATTCTCATAGCGGTTTACTAAAGAGAAGAAATGCCAAATATCTACGAATGTAATCGAAGAAGTGATTGTTAAAATGAACGATAACGGTATCATATATAATACTTCTTTAAATTCATAATATGGACTGATAAATGACAAGAGGACAAAAATGACTAGCGTAATTAAGTTGAGTATTTGTAATGAGATGATGTCATTTTGTTTTAAAAATGGTCCTATTGCTCCGACAATGATGGCTATTACAATTAAGATCATTGCAGTTATAATCGTATAATCGCCAATTAATACATTAACTAAAGACACGATAAACGCTGCTAAAACTGTATAAACCATATTTGTATATCTACCTAAAAATAAAATCGGCACAAAAGATAAATAGAGTACATATTCATTGAAGATAGGGACAGGCTTTACAGATAATAATAATGCTACAATGGTCATTAAAACCGTGACGTATTCTTTTGAAAACACCATATTTTTATTTTCAGAGTACTGTAATCGGTGGAATAAATAAATTCCTGCGACAGTAACCGCAATATTGTAAATAATAGCTTCAAACATTTTTCTTACGCTCCTTTAAATACACACTTAGTCATTGTAAGTGAAAAGTTACATTTTGTCATCATTGATATTTAGAAATTAATAACATTTGTTTAAAATTCATGTTAGAATACTTATTTGAGTGATTGTAAAATAAATAAATTGTTTATTCTATAAAAAAGAAAGTGAATTTCTGCGTTGAATCTTACTAATGATTACATTACTATTTGTATTACTAAAAGTACATCGTGTATTATAGACTTAATTGAATCATTTATAGAATTACTCGAAATATATAAAGTTAATTATGTTTTAAAAACACACATGTGTATATCCATTCCAAATATGATTTCATATTTGGAATATTTATAGAGATTTTAAATTCAAATTCAAAAATATAAAGACTTAAAATAATGAAGGTGAACTGATGTATACGTTATTATTAATCATTTTTTCAATGATTGTCAGTTTAATACTTACTCCCATTGTCATAAAGGTTTCCCATAAATTGGGTGTTGTTGATCAACCTAATTTTAGGAAAGTACATAAAAAACCAACTTCTGTCTTAGGTGGTACCGTGATACTACTTTCCTTTTTATTAGGGATTTGGTTAGGACATCCAATTGAAACAGAGGTGAAGCCACTCGTCATTGGGGCAGTATTAATCTACTTAGTAGGATTGATAGATGATATCTATGATTTAACGCCAATCGTAAAATTATTAGGCCAGGTGGTTGCAGCACTGGTTGTCGTTTATTATGGTGTAACCATTGATTTCATCTCTTTACCGATTGGACCAACAATACATTTTGGTATATTAGGTATCCCTATTACAGTGATTTGGATTGTTGCGATTACCAATGCAATCAACTTAATTGATGGTTTGGATGGTTTGGCTTCTGGTGTAGCAACAATCGCATTGATGACTATTGGGTTTATCGCAATATTACAAGCAAATATATTTATAATTATGATCTGTAGTGTGCTTATCGGTGCGTTATTAGGTTTCTTATGTTTTAATTTTCATCCTGCTAAAATATTTTTAGGGGATAGCGGCGCATTACTTGTTGGCTTTATTGTTGGTTTTCTTTCACTCTTAGGTTTTAAAAATATTACATTTGTGTCTTTATTCTTCCCGATTGTTATTTTAGCAGTACCGTTTATAGACACTTTATTTGCTATGATACGACGTGTGAAAAAGGGCCAACGTATTATGCAAGCGGATAAGTCACATCTACATCATAAATTACTAGAGTTAGGTTATTCACATCGTCAAACAGTTATTCTGATATATTCAATCGCATTGTTATTTAGTCTTTCAAGTATTATTTTATATTTATCGCAACCATGGGGCGTACTCATGATGCTTGTACTCATACTCATTACAATTGAACTCATTGTTGAATTTACAGGATTAATAGATGACGATTATAGACCACTCTTAAAATTAATTGAAAATAAAGAACGACATAAAAAAGATGAATAGTTAGACTACTAATTAGAACCTGAGATATTAATATCTCAGGTTCTAATTTTGTTTTATGAACAGCGATAAATTAAAGCAAAGACTGATATACTTACTTTTTTAAATTTTACTTTAATTACAAATATCAATGCATATCAGTAAGGTTTTTTCATTCTTTTAACTTTGTAGCAGGATAGATATTATTTATGATGGATGGTGCATATAAATAACTTGAAATAGCTATACTTCAGGTTGTTGGTATGTCAAATGGTAACATAATGATATCTTGCTCAACTAAATCATAGTTACCAGAAGTAATTTTATTTAGAAAAGCAATAAAATCATCATATTCCGCTTCTACCACATCTATTTGATAACTCACTTTGTCTGTGTAATTTGTGTTTCTTAAGAAGAAAGATGTTTGCGCTAATTCATATTCAAATTTACCAGTAAGATCATAATCAATAGTGATTGTAGTTGGTATTGCTGAGCGTAAAGCAACACGACCCACTTCATAAATGACATCTCTCACGGCGCCACTGTAGGCTCTTATTAAACCGCCGCCACCCAATTTTATACCACCGAAATAACGCGTAACTACGACACAAACATTGTGAACTTCTAGTTTTTTTAATATTTCTAGCATTGGTACACCTGCAGTTCCACTTGGTTCTCCATCATCATTTGCTTTTTGAATATTCATTTGTGCTCCAACCGTATAGGCAGAACAATTATGTGTTGCTTCTCGATGTTCTGATTTCACCAAGTTTATAAAGTCTTTAGCTTCTGCTTCAGAGTCAACAGGTTTGATATGGGCAATAAAGCGTGATTTGCTAATTACATTTTCTATCATATGTTCTTGCTTTATTGTTATGATTGATTCATCCATATTTAAACACTCCAGTCATAGTTTCAATCAATACATATTATTATACACGGTTCTGAATTCAAGTTTAATGTAAAAATAAATTTTCTTTTAATATAAAATAATGTATCATAGTTGTGAGTATAATTGAGGAGGATTATGATGAAAATTGCTGTATTAACAGATTCAACGAGTTATCTATCTCAAACATTAATTGATAAATATAATATAAATATTGCGCCACTAAGTGTAACTTTTGATAACGGTGAAAATTTTGTAGAAAATGCATCTATTTCAGCAGATGAATTTTATGAAAGAATGAAAACATCTAAAACAATTCCTACGACAAGCCAGCCGGCAATTGGTGAATTTATAACAAAATACGAGCAATTACGCGATGAAGGATATACAGATGTCATAGGCGTTTTCCTATCTTCAGGTATCAGTGGTACTTATCAAACAGCTACACAAGCGGGAGAAATGGTTGAAGGGATTAATGTGCATACATTTGATTCAAAAATTTCAGCGATGGCAATGGGGATTTACGTATTACGTGCAATTGAATTAATTGAACAAAACGATGAACCTCAGGCAATCATTAAAGAGCTTGAAGCAATGCGAGAAGTCACAGGTGCGAGATTGATGGTAGACGATTTGAAAAACTTGCAAAAAAGTGGTCGTATTACTGGTGCTCAAGCGTGGGTTGGTGCGATGTTGAAAATGAAACCAGTTTTAAAATTTGAAGATGGTTTCATTTTACCTGATGAAAAAATACGTACTAAAAAACGAGCACTTAAAGAAATTATCAATAAAGTGATTGAAATCGTTAAAGATTATGAAGAGGTTACTTTATTAGTGATAGGTGGAGATGTTCGAGAAGATGCAGACTGGATGTACAATGAATTACAAAACAACTATCCACAATATAAATTATATCGTTCTTATTTAGGTCCTGTAGTCGCAGCTCATTTAGGCTCAGGGGGTATGGGATTAGGTTTCACAGGTAGGTCCGTACGTACAGACTAAATGGCAGGGCAGATTTGAAAATACTTTTATCATGTGTTAAGTAAAGTAGCGTTTTGCGAGAGATACTTGTTATAAATATAACTGTTCATTCAGTCATTAATACCAACAATAAGATGACAAATGAGTTGTTTAGTGTTTAAATTTCTGTATGATAAATCAATGAATCAATTATTTTATAGCGGGTCTTGAAATTAAAGTAAAGTTTAATTTTTGACTCGCTTTTTAGTTTGGAGGAAATAAACGATTAAATACTACGGAAGAATGATTAATGATAAGTCATTATTAACTGATGAACGTATAAGACAAACGACGAAAGGTGTTATATTAGATAACGGCTATTGGACGTGTTCGCAATGTCATTCACACCGACCAACGCATTTTTATAAATATCAATCTATGGTATTAAATAAGCCAATCGTCTACTGTAGAAATTGTATCAATATGGGGAGAATGGATAATACTACCGAGGTTTATATCATAGAAAGTCACAATATAGTGACGCCTTGCCATTATCAATTATCATTCAAATTATCAGAGCAACAGCAATTTGCATCCGACAAAATTGTATCAGCGATTGCAAGCTTCCACTCTCTATTACTTCATGCTGTCACAGGTGCAGGTAAGACTGAGATGATATTTGAAGGAATTAAATATGCGAGGAACCAAGGTTATAATGTCGCAATCGTATCTCCACGGGTTGATGTCGTTTTAGAAGTGAGCATGAGGATTAAAGCAGCATTCCGCGAAGAAGAAATAGATGTATTACATCAATCATCACAGCAACAGTTTAATGGTCATTTTATTATTGCCACAGTTCATCAACTTTATCGTTTCAAACAACATTTTGATGTAATTATTGTAGATGAAGTTGATGCCTTTCCATTACCCACAGAACCAACGTTGATAAAAGCATTACAGCGAGCCTCGAAATTAAAACACTGTCATATATTAATGACTGCTACACCCACAAAATCATTAATTAGACAAATTAGCAATTTAGAAATCATTCAATTACCCGCGCGTTTTCATAGACATCCTTTACCAGTGCCTCAATTTAAATTTCTGAGAATTAATCCCAATAAAAAGCAATATCAATTATTACGATTTTTACAACATCAAGTCAGTCAACAACGATATACGCTCGTCTTTTTTAACGACATTATTTTAATGAAACAATTGTATCAATTATATAAAGATGCGTTACCATCTTTAATATATGTTTACAGTAATGATGTGTTTCGATTTGATAAAGTAAAGCGTTTGAGAGATGGCGAACACGCCATTGTTTTCACCACTACTATTCTAGAAAGAGGCTTTACTATGGCAAAACTCGATGTTGTGATCATAAATAGCCACCAGTTTGAGACGAGTGCCATCATTCAAATATCAGGAAGAGTTGGAAGAAAAGCGGAAGCACCAACAGGAAGCGTATTTTGTATGCATGAAGGCATCACGCTGTCTATGCTTCAAGCTCAATATCAGATAAAGAAAATGAATAAACTTGCAAAAAAAGAGGGTGGATAGACTGACAGCGATATGTTTATATTGTCACACTTATTATTCAGAACCGTTAAATGCATTTACCTTTTATAAAAAAGCTTCAAAATTGTGCCATATTTGTAATCATCAATGGGATATAATGAAATTAAATGCGACGAATCGCTGCCCAACATGTATGAAGTTACTTAATGAAACAGAAAAATTATGCTCAGATTGTACCGAATTATCTTTGAAATTTAAATTAATGAATAAATTATATTGTTTTTACCGATACGACGGTATTGTAAAAGAAATGATTCAACAATATAAATTTAAAAGAGATGTTGCAATAGCAGAAATAATTGCAGAAAGAGTTAAATTGCCTCATTACAAATATGATTACATTATCCCCATACCGTCTCCTCTATATAGAGATAGGGAAAGAACGTTTAATCCTATACAATCAGTATTAGACTTAAAAAAGGTTAAATATCATTGTCTGCTTGCCACACACTCATGTATAAAACAATCAGAATTAAGTAAACAAAAACGCATGCAACGACCGAATCCTTTTGAAATAACACGATATGTAGATTTAAAAGAAAAAAATATTTTGTTGATAGATGACATATATACTACAGGCTTAACGGTTCATAATGCAGGACAATTGTTATTTGATAGAAAAATCAGAAAATTCGATGTGTTTACGTTTGCACGGTAAGCTATTCGTGGTATTATAGATATAAGCACTATTACCAATATAGAGGTTTTAAAGGAGTCGATTACTATGATCAGATTTGAAATTCACGGAGAGAACCTCACTATTACTGATGCGATTCGCAACTATATTGAGGAGAAAATTGGTAAATTAGAACGTTACTTTAACAATGTGCCAAATGCAACTGCACACGTTAAAGTTAAAACGTACCAAAACTCAGCAACTAAAATAGAAGTAACTATTCCATTGAAAAATGTTACGCTTAGAGCGGAAGAACGTCATGATGATTTATACGCTGGTATTGATTTAATTAATAGCAAATTAGAAAGACAAGTTAGAAAATATAAAACGCGTGTAAACCGTAAAAATAGAAAGAATGACGAACCAGAAGCATTCGCATCATTACCTGAAGAACAAGAGGCAGAAAAACTACAAAATGATGACAATGATAGTGAAATTGAGATTATTCGTTCAAAAAATTTCAGCTTAAAACCTATGGATTCTGAAGAAGCGGTATTGCAAATGGATTTATTAGGCCATGATTTCTTCATTTTTACAGATCGCGAAACAGATGGTACAAGTATTGTCTATAAAAGAAAAGATGGCAAATATGGACTGATTGAAACAACTGAATAATTCAATTGCATTAGTATCATATTTGTAAAAGTAGTAGCGTCCATGATTGAGTGAAATCATGGACGCTCATTTTTTGCTATGTTATTATGTAATAATTTGAAAGTGAACATGTATGTTGTGTATATTTTTATTGAGGCAGTATTTCAATATGTATTCCGAAACATGTAAGCAAAATATAGCGTAGGTAGTACGATAAACGTAATAAGTGTAAATTTAAGCTTATAAATGATATTATAAATTGTTGTAAACGAAGAGTTATAATGAGTTATAAAGCTAAAGGAGCGAACAGAATGGGTTTTTTATCAAAAATTGCAGATGGCAATAAAAGAGAAATAAAACGCCTTGGTAAATTAGCCGACAAAGTCCTCGCATTAGAAGAGGATATGTCGATATTAACTGATGAAGAAATTAAAGAAAAAACGAAAAATTTTCAAGCGCAAGTTCAAGAAGAAGAAGATATTAAAAAGCAAAATAAAATTTTAGATGATATTTTACCAGAAGCATTTGCTTTAGTTAGAGAAGGATCAAAACGTGTGTTTAACATGATTCCTTATAAAGTACAAGTTATGGGTGGTATAGCGATCCACGGCGGCGATATTTCTGAAATGAGAACCGGTGAAGGTAAAACATTGACGGCGACAATGCCAGTTTATTTAAATGCTTTATCAGGACGCGGTGTACATGTTATTACAGTCAATGAATATTTATCTAGCATACAGAGTGAAGAAATGGCTGAATTATACGAATTTCTTGGATTAAGTGTTGGTTTGAACTTAAATAGTAAAACGACCGCAGAGAAAAGAGAAGCTTACGCAAGTGATATCACTTATAGTACCAACAACGAATTAGGATTTGATTACTTACGTGATAACATGGTGAATTATGCGGAAGAACGCGTGATGCGATCACTTAATTTTGCGATTATTGATGAGGTAGACTCAATTTTAATTGATGAAGCACGTACGCCATTGATTATTTCAGGTGAAGCAGAGAAATCAACTTCACTTTATACTCAAGCAAATGTTTTTGCTAAAATGCTTAAAAGCGAAGATGATTATAATTATGATGAAAAAACAAAAGCAGTCCAATTAACCGAGCAGGGTATTGATAAAGCAGAACGCATGTTTAAAATTGATAACCTTTACGATGTGAAAAATGTTGATATTATCAGTCATATCAATACTGCGTTACGTGCACATGTTACTTTACAAAGAGATGTAGATTATATGGTGAATAACGGTGAAGTATTGATTGTTGACCAATTTACAGGACGTACAATGCCTGGACGTCGTTTTTCAGAAGGATTACACCAAGCAATTGAAGCTAAAGAAGGTGTGAAAATTCAAAACGAATCAAAAACGATGGCTTCAATTACATTCCAAAACTATTTTAGAATGTATAATAAATTATCCGGTATGACAGGTACTGCAAAAACAGAAGAAGAAGAGTTTAGAAATATTTACAATATGACAGTTACGCAAATTCCTACCAACAGACCAGTACAACGTATTGATAAACCTGATTTAATTTATATCAGTCAAAAAGGTAAATTTGATGCAGTTGTAGAAGATGTCATTCAAAAGCATAAACAAGGTCAACCAGTCTTGTTGGGGACTGTTGCTGTTGAAACAAGTGAATATATTTCTAATTTATTGAAAAAACACGGTGTACGTCATGATGTTTTAAATGCGAAAAATCACGAACGTGAAGCGGACATTATTGCAAGTGCTGGCCAGCGTGGTGCAGTGACAATTGCTACCAACATGGCCGGTCGTGGTACGGACATCAAATTAGGCGATGGTGTTGAAGAAATAGGCGGCTTAGCAGTAATTGGTACAGAACGTCATGAATCTCGTCGTATAGATGACCAATTACGTGGTCGTTCAGGTCGTCAAGGAGATAAAGGTGATAGCCGTTTCTATTTATCGCTACAAGATGAGTTAATGGTGCGCTTTGGTTCGGAACGTTTACAAAATATGATGAACCGATTGGGCATGGATGATTCAACGCCGATCGAATCTAAAATGGTTTCACGTGCTGTTGAATCAGCTCAAAAACGTGTTGAAGGTAATAACTTTGATGCTCGTAAACGTGTCCTTGAGTATGACGATGTACTGCGTAAGCAGCGTGAAATTATCTATAGTGAACGTAATGATATTATTGACAGCGACGAAAGTGGCGAATTAATCAATGCAATGCTACGCTCTACGTTAGAAAGAAGTATTCATTATTATGTAAATGAAGAAGATGACGAACCTGACTATGAGCCATTCATCAATTATGTAGAAGATGTTTTCTTAAATGAAGGCGAATTAAAAGTTGAAGATATTAATGGAAAAGATAGTGACGATATTTTTGAGGTTGTATGGTCAAAAATAGAAATAGCCTTAAAAGATCAAAAAGAGAAAATAGGTACTCAGTTTGATGAATTTGAGCGTATGATTTTACTCCGTTCCATTGACACGCATTGGACAGACCATATTGATACTATGGATCAACTACGTCAGGGTATTCATCTACGTTCATATGGTCAACAAAATCCATTACGTGACTATCAGAATGAAGGTCACCAATTATTTGATACTATGATGCAAAACATTGAAGAAGATGTGAGTAAATATATTCTCAAATCAGTAATTTCAGTAGAAGATGATGTAGAACGTGATAAAACAACTGATTTTGGTAAAGCTGAGCATGTATCAGCAGAAGATGGAAAAGAAAAAGCGAAAGCAGAGCCTTATGTCAAAGATGAACATATAGGCAGAAATGACCCATGTCCTTGTGGTAGCGGTAAGAAATATAAAAACTGTCATGGCGCTTAAACTTATCTAAATGATAAACGTGTGAGACAGGATTTATTACTTTTTGTATATCAAGCATCTTTTGCAGTTAAATTGTGGCGTTTAACTGTGAAAGATGTTTTTTTTAATAATTTAAGGATAGAGGCTAGTGCTTAAGTTGAAATTGGCAGTTTATATTTTGTATCATATGTATGATAGTGTAGTAATTGATATATCAAATATATTTCATTCGTAAAAATTAGGAGAGATGCACAATGGAATTATCTGAAATTAAGCGTAATTTAGATGCTTATAATGAAAAGTTAGAACAACTTAGGGGGTCTCTTTGACTTAGAAGAAAAAGAGACAAACATACAAGAATACGAAGAAATGATGACAGATCCTTCATTTTGGGATGATCAAGATAAAGCTCAAGAAATTATAGATAAGAATAATGCTTTAAAATCGGTTGTTAATGCCTACAGAGATTTAGAAGCAAACATTGAAGATATGGAAACAACACGAGAATTATTGTTAGAAGAAGACGATACATCGATGAAAGATGATTTAGAAGCAAGTGTCATCCATTTTCAAAACGAGCTAAACCAATTTGAGTTACAATTATTGTTAGATGGGCCTTATGATGCGAATGATGCAATTATTGAATTGCATCCTGGTGCAGGTGGTACAGAATCTCAAGATTGGACAAATATGCTGTTGAGAATGTACCAACGTTACTGTGAACAAAAAGGCTTTAAAGTTGAAATTGCAGACTATTTGCCTGGGGATGAAGCGGGTGTTAAGAGTGTAACAATGATTGTGAAAGGTCATAATGCATATGGCTATTTAAAAGCTGAGAAAGGTGTGCATCGACTTGTACGTATATCACCATTTGACTCATCTGGTCGCCGACATACATCTTTTGCTTCTTGTGATGTCATACCACAGTTTAATAACACTGAAATAGAAGTGGAGATAAATTCTGATGATATTACCGTTGATACATTTAGAGCTTCAGGTGCAGGTGGTCAACATATCAATAAAACAGAATCAGCTATTAGAATTACCCACCATCCAACGGGTATTGTGGTAAATAACCAGAATGAACGTTCACAAATCAAAAACAGAGAAGCTGCAATGAAAACATTGAAGTCTAAACTCTATCAATTAAAAATAGAAGAACAAGAACAAGAAATGGCCGAAATCCGTGGTGAACAAAAAGAAATTGGATGGGGAAGCCAAATTAGATCTTATGTATTCCATCCATATGCGATGGTTAAAGATCACAGAACAAACGAAGAAACAGGTAAAGTAGATGCAGTTATGGATGGTGATTTAGGACCGTTTATTGAAGCGTATTTACGAAATCAAATGAATCTAAATCATTCAGCAAAAGATTAATACTTAAATAGATGTTAATATTATACTAACTTTATGAGTGAGCAGGGAACCAATTTATAAATAATTGTTTTCTAGCTCACTCATATTTTTATAGAGTAATATAGTATGTAAGACGAGCTATTCAATTAAAATGATTGCTTAAATTTTATTAGTAATTTTTAATAAATAGCTTCTTATATGTAAAATACAAATTGAAATATTACAGTTGAATTTAACCGATGTGTTACTATGATTAAAATTATTGTGATAAAAGTAAGAAAGGCTTGATTAAAGGCCAATGAGGCGTTCAGTTAATAATTATCTTTTGCATTACAAAATGATAACAATGCTAAAAGTATTAAGCGGATATGCTATATTATGATTGATTAAATATCGAATAAATTTAGACAGCAAAGGATTGAAACACATAATGAAGAAAGGCTTAACTTTTTCTCTAACTTCTGCAGCACTGTTTTTTGGCGTGAATGGTCTAGCATCAGCTGATCAAGTACATACAGTGAAAGAAGATACTGATTTATCAAATATAGCGCAAGCATTCGCAACAACGACTAATACAATACAATCATTAAATCATATGGAGCTTGTACAGTCGGTTAAATCTGGACAAACGCTAGTACTCCCTGACGAAGATATTGTGGAAGTGAAAGAAGGCGATACACTACAAGGTATTGCGAATAAACATCAAATAAGTTTAAATGAACTTTATCAATTGAATCCGTATATTACAGAGACAATTCATCCTGGGCAGCTCATTGCTGTTTCTGAAAAAGGTTCATCACATTTAAATAACCAATTTCAAAGCACATACACACAAAGTAATTCAGAAAGTTACACACAAAATGACTTAGAAAATAATTCGAATAGTGATCAATTCACAATAGGTGTAACAACTGAAAACAATAATACGTTCACAAAATTAGCGAACCATTCTTTACCAGTAAAGCAGCAATCTTGGTCAAATGATAGTATTGATGAACGCGATACTACATCAAACGTTGACAGTATTCATAACAATGGTTATCAACCGAAATACTACACAGTTCAAGAGCAGAAACACTACGCATCCGGTGGGCAGAATTATTATGATTGGGGTCAGTGCACATACTACGCTTTTGATAGACGTCAACAATTAGGTAAATCTGTAGGAACACTTTGGGGCAATGCGAATAACTGGGCTTCAGCTGCACGTCAAAATGGTTATGTTGTTAATTCTACACCTGAAGTAGGCGCTATCTTACAAAGTAATACTGGAAATTATGGTCATGTAGGCATAGTAGAACGTCAAAATAGTGACGGATCCATTTTGGTTTCGGAAATGAACTGGCAAGGTGTAGGACAAAAATCTTATAGAACCATTCATAATTCGGGACAATATAACTATATTCATTAAAAAGATAAAAACGTATACTTAGAAATTTCACTAGCAATTGAACAAATATATTTAAACTAATAGCCCGAGACATAAATAGTGTCTCGGGCTTATTATCATAATGGGCATTGGTGTAGGCATTATATATCAGAGGTGTCATTTTTTACGCTCAGTACTTTTTCAATAAAATTTGTTATGGGCGCATCATTTTTTGAAATGATGTAAAATGAATAAAACTTGAAAGACAAATAAATAGGTTATATTTTGAAAATAGAACGATTCGATGATATTTAACAGCATTAAAAAGACATTTTACATGTGGAATGATATTATAAAATCAAGTATAATCATTCATTAAATAAATGAGGAGGCGCTATCATGGGAGTACATCAATATTTTAAACGTTTATCAGACTTAGAAAAATTAATACGATTGCCTGGGAAATTTAAATATTTTGAGCATAATGTTGCTGCACATTCCTTTAAAGTGACTAAAATTGCTCAATATTTAGGTACAGTAGAAGAATATCACGGCAATAAAGTAGATTGGAAAAGCTTATACGAAAAAGCCTTAAACCATGATTTCGCCGAAATTTTTACAGGAGATATTAAAACGCCAGTCAAATATGCGAGTGGAGAATTAAAAAAATTATTCTCACAAGTAGAAGAAGAAATGGTAGATCATTTTATAAACGAAGAAATACCAGAACAATATCAATCCATATATCGAGAACGACTGCAAGAAGGAAAAGATGATTCACTAGAAGGTCAAATTTTATCTGTTGCTGATAAAATTGATTTGTTATATGAAACATTTGGTGAAATTCAAAAACGTAATCCTGAGCCACTATTTTTTGAAATATACGAAATGTCATTAGAAACAATTATGCAATTTGACCATTTGAATTCAGTGCAAGATTTTATAGAAAATATTATTCCTGAAATGCTTACAGAGAGATTTATACCAAAATCGGAATTACGAGAAACAACGATGTCTATTTTAAATAATAGGAACGGGTGACATGAATGATCTGGTATATACTAGCATCTTTTTTCCCCTGCATACTTGTCGTATTGTTTAGCGTACTGACAAGAAGTAAATGGGTAGGTACTATTTTAACTTTGATTTTAATAGGAACTTCAATTGAAAAAGGTTTTTTTCATGATGAATGGATTATTTTTATAGATGTTGCTTCATTATTAGCAGGTTACTTAATTATCGATCAATTAGAACTCCATAAAAAAGAAGATGATTAGGTAATAAGTGTTAAGCAACTTAATTGATACAACATGACAAAAAGTATATAATTATTTAACTTCATTTTATCAGAATAAAAATTTATTAACGCAAACAAACATGGTCATGTACTGTGTTTGTTTTTATATAGTGAAACACTAATTTACGAACAAATGTTTGTGTTGAAGGTTATAAATCTGTTAAAATATAAACTGTTAATAACATACGTATGTAAAATATAGTTATATCAACTAAAATAAGTCGCGTGTTAAATGAGATATTTAAATTACGTTCGAGCAGATAGAAATATAATAGGAGGCATGTGTCATTATGGAACACTACCCATTTAAATTACAATCGGATTTTGATCCTAAAGGGGACCAACCAGAAGCGATTCGACAAATTGTAGATGGTGTGAATGCAGGGAAGAGACATCAGACATTACTAGGAGCTACGGGTACTGGGAAGACATTTACAATGAGTAATGTGATTCAACAAGTTGGTAAGCCAACTTTAATTATCGCCCATAATAAAACGTTAGCGGGTCAATTATATAGTGAATTTAAAGAATTCTTTCCTGAGAATAGAGTCGAGTACTTCGTCAGTTACTACGATTATTATCAACCAGAGGCCTATGTACCATCAACTGACACATTTATTGAAAAAGATGCGTCAATTAATGACGAAATTGACCAATTACGTCACTCTGCGACAAGCGCATTATTTGAACGAGATGACGTCATTATCATTGCTAGTGTGAGCTGTATCTATGGTTTAGGTAATCCAGAAGAATATCGTGACTTAGTTGTCAGTGTCCGCGTAGGTATGGAAATGGACAGAAGCGAGTTACTTAAAAAATTAGTAGATGTGCAATACACAAGAAATGATATTGATTTTAGACGTGGTACATTTCGTGTTAGAGGCGATGTTGTAGAAATCTTCCCAGCTTCTCGTGAAGAAATGTGCATTCGTGTTGAATTTTTCGGGGATGAAATTGATAGAATACGTGAAGTTAATTATTTAACTGGAGAAGTGTTGAGAGAGCGCGATCACTTTGCAATTTTCCCAGCTTCCCACTTCGTTACCCGAGAAGAAAAAATGAAATCTGCCATCCAACGTATTGAAAATGAACTTGAAGAACGTTTGTCAGAGTTGCGTTCCGAGAATAAATTGCTTGAAGCTCAACGCCTAGAACAAAGAACAAATTATGATTTGGAAATGATGAGAGAGATGGGATTTTGTTCAGGTATCGAAAACTATTCTGTACATTTGACACTAAGACCTATGGGTTCAACACCTTATACATTGCTCGACTATTTTGGAGATGATTGGCTTGTGATGATTGATGAGTCACATGTGACATTACCACAAGTCAGAGGTATGTATAACGGCGACCGTGCGCGTAAGCAAGTACTTGTTGATCATGGTTTTAGGTTACCAAGTGCTTTAGACAATAGACCGTTAAAATTTGAAGAATTTGAAGAAAAAACGAAACAACTTGTATATGTGTCTGCAACACCAGGACCTTATGAATTAGAACATACAGATGAAATGGTGGAACAAATTATTCGCCCAACAGGATTATTAGATCCTAAGATAGAAGTTAGACCGACAGAAAATCAAATTGATGACTTGCTTAGTGAAATACAAGAACGTATTAATCGAAATGAACGTGTATTAGTAACAACATTGACTAAAAAGATGAGTGAAGACTTGACCACGTATTTGAAAGAAGCAGGCATTAATGTGAATTATTTACATTCAGAAATTAAAACTTTAGAACGTATTGAAATTATTCGAGATTTACGTGTGGGTACCTATGATGTGATTGTTGGTATTAACTTGTTAAGAGAGGGTATTGATATACCAGAAGTATCTCTTGTTGTCATATTAGATGCAGATAAAGAAGGCTTCTTACGCTCGCAAAGATCACTTGTCCAAACAGTAGGTCGTGCAGCGCGTAATAGTGGCGGTGAAGTTATTATGTATGGAGATAAAATTACAGATTCAATGCGTTACGCACTAGATGAAACAGAGCGTCGTAGATCGATTCAACAAGCATATAATGAAAAATATAATATTACGCCTACCACAATTAATAAAAAAATTCATGATGTTATCAGTGCTACTGTTGAAACAGATGAAACAAACGAAGCGCAACGTACGGAAGTACCTAAAAAAATGACGAAAAAAGAGCGTGAAAAAACCATTAGTAATATAGAAAAAGAAATGAAACAAGCAGCTAAAGATTTAGACTTTGAAAAAGCAACTGAACTCAGAGATATGTTGTTTGAATTAAAAGCAGAAGGGTGACGAAAATGAAGCAACCATCCATTGTAGTTAAAGGGGCACGTGCCCACAATTTAAAAGATGTTGATATTGAAATACCTAAAAATGAACTTATAGTAATGACGGGGTTATCTGGCTCAGGCAAATCTTCATTAGCTTTTGATACGATTTATGCAGAAGGGCAACGTAGATATGTAGAATCATTAAGTGCTTATGCAAGACAGTTTTTAGGACAAATGGATAAGCCAGATGTTGATACTATTGAAGGTTTGTCTCCTGCGATTTCAATAGACCAAAAAACAACGAGTAAAAATCCAAGATCTACGGTTGCCACTGTTACTGAAATATATGATTATATTCGTCTATTATATGCACGTATTGGAAAGCCATATTGCCCAAATCATGGTATAGAAATTGAATCTCAAACTGTACAACAAATGGTCGATCAAGTTTTACAACTTGAAGAACGCAGTAAGATTCAATTACTGGCGCCTGTTGTTAATCATAGAAAAGGCGCGCATGAAAAGTTAATTGATGACATTAGTAAAAAAGGATACGTACGTGTGCGTGTTGATGGCGAAATTACGGATGTAAATGAAGTGCCAAATTTAGATAAAAATAAGAACCACACGATAGAAGTTGTTGTAGACCGCCTTGTAATCAAAGAAGGTATTGAAACACGTCTAGCCGATTCTATAGAAACGGCGTTACAATTAGCTGAAGGTAATTTAATCGTAGATATCATTGGTGACGATGAACTAAAATTTTCTGAAAATCATGCTTGTCCTATTTGTGGATTTTCAATCGGAGAATTAGAACCACGCATGTTTAGTTTTAACAGCCCATTTGGAGCTTGTCCAACTTGTGATGGTTTAGGACAAAAACTAATGGTAGATTTAGACTTAGTTGTTCCTGATAAGGAGAAATCATTGAATGAAGGTGCAATTGTTGCTTGGGAATCTTCAAGTTCAGACTTTTATCCAACATTATTAAATCGTGTCTGTGAAGTATATAAAATAAATATGGATAAACCATTCAAAAAATTAACAGAACGCCAAAAAGATATTATTCTTTATGGTTCCAAAGATAAAGAAATTGAATTTACATTCAAACAGCGCAACGGCCAAACAAGAAAACGTACGATGGCGTTTGAAGGTGTTATAAATAATATCAATAGACGTTATCATGATTCACCGTCAGAACTCGTAAGAGAAATGATGAGTAAATACATGACAGAACTTACTTGTGAAACATGTCATGGCAAACGTTTAAGTCGCGAAGCTTTGTCTGTGTATGTGGACGGGAAAAATATCGGTGAAGTGGTAGAACACTCTATTAAAGATGCACTGTATAACTATGAACATATCACATTATCAGAGCAAGACAGAAAAATTGCTAATCAAATTTTAAAAGAGATTAATTCTAGATTAGAATTTTTATATAATGTAGGATTAGAGTATTTAACACTAAATCGTGCTTCTGGTTCTTTGTCAGGTGGTGAGGCGCAACGTATACGTTTAGCAACTCAGATTGGTTCAAGACTATCTGGTGTATTATATGTTTTAGATGAGCCTTCTATAGGATTACATCAGCGTGATAATGATCGGTTAATTAGTACTTTAAAAGAAATGCGAGATCTAGGTAACACTTTAATCGTTGTTGAACATGATGATGATACGATGCGTGCTGCAGATTATTTAGTAGATGTAGGACCAGGTGCTGGTGACCACGGCGGTGAAATTGTTGCTAGTGGTACGCCAAAACAAGTTATGGCAAATACAAAGTCTTTAACTGGTCAATATTTGAGTGGTAAGAAGAAAATTCAGGTGCCAGAATCACGTCGTGAAGTTACGGATAGAAAGATTAGTGTCAAAGGCGCACGCAGTAATAATTTGAAAGATGTTAATGTAGACTTTCCACTTTCAACGATGAACGTTGTTACGGGTGTGTCTGGTTCCGGTAAGAGTACATTAGTCAATGAAGTACTTTATAAATCATTAGCTAAAAAGATAAATAAATCTAAAGTTAAACCAGGTGATTATGATGAAATTAACGGTATAGATCAACTTGATCGTATTATCGATATTGATCAATCGCCAATTGGTAGGACACCACGTTCTAATCCGGCAACGTATACGGGTGTTTTTGATAACATACGAGATATCTTTACTCAAACAAACGAAGCAAAAGTCAGAGGTTATTCTAAAGGTCGCTTTAGTTTTAATGTTAAAGGTGGTCGCTGTGAAGCATGTAAAGGTGACGGTATCATTAAAATAGAAATGCACTTTTTACCGGATGTCTATGTACCTTGTGAAGTTTGTGGCGGCTCGAGATATAACCGTGAAACACTAGAAGTAACATACAAAGGTAAAAACATTGCGGACGTCTTGGCTATGACTGCCGAAGAAGCAACAAACTTTTTTGAAAATGTCCCTAAAATACATCGAAAATTGAAAACTTTAGTAGATGTTGGTTTAGGTTATGTTACTTTAGGACAACCGGCTACGACATTATCTGGTGGTGAAGCACAACGTGTTAAACTTGCTTCAGAATTGCATAAACGCTCTACTGGCCGTTCAATATATATATTAGATGAGCCAACAACTGGTTTGCATGTTGATGATATTAGCCGATTATTAAAAGTGTTAAATAAATTGGTTGATAACGGTGACACAGTTGTCATCATTGAACACAATTTAGACGTTATTAAAATGGCTGATTATATTATTGATTTAGGTCCAGAAGGCGGTGACGGTGGTGGTACCATCGTTGCGACAGGTACACCAGAGGATATTGCAAAAGTGAAAGGAAGCTACACTGGACAATATTTAAAACCAGTATTAGAAAGAGATACAGTTCAAGCATAATAGTTTATTGATCAACCTCTGTAAAAATATATAAAATATTAGCTACTCCATACAAGAAGACATTTTCATGTGTCTGGAATGTATGGAGTAGTTTTTTCGATATCTAACATTTTATTCCATTCAAGCTTATCCAACCTTGCTGGATTGTAACGGCGTAATCATTTAAAATAAATGAGATTACTGAACCATTTTTAGTAATTTTATTCAAAAATAATATAGGGTATGATAAAAACGATAGGATTTATTTTAGACTTCTGTACTTTTTTATATAGATTATCAGTCCTTTTTGATATGATAATGACATATGAAATTTCAGGAGAAATATTAATAGAGGTGAACCTATGTTAACAACAAAGAGTTTAATTGAACGCTTTAACCTTGAGCTTATAGCTGGGGAGTCAGGCTTAAATAAACAAATAAAAAATACAGATATATCAAGACCAGGATTAGAAATGGCTGGATATTTTTCGCACTATGCCTCTGACCGCATTCAATTGTTAGGAACAACAGAATTATCATTTTATAATCTACTACCGGATGAAGAGCGCAAAGGACGCATGAAAAAATTATGTCGACCAGAAACACCAGCAATTATTGTGACAAGAGATTTAGAGCCACCAGAAGAGCTTGTAGCATCAGCGAAAGAATTTGATACACCACTTATCACGTCAACAATTGCAACAACACAATTAATGAGTCGTTTAACGACTTTCTTAGAACATGAACTTGCACGAACAACTTCGTTGCATGGTGTTCTAGTAGATGTGTATGGTGTTGGTGTACTTATAACAGGAGACTCAGGTATCGGTAAAAGTGAAACGGCACTTGAACTAATTAAACGTGGTCACAGACTTGTCGCGGATGACAATGTAGAGATTAGAGAAATTAGTAAAGATGAACTGATTGGTAGACCCCCTAAATTAATAGAACATTTATTAGAAATTAGAGGTTTAGGTATTATAAATGTAATGACACTCTTTGGTGCAGGTTCCATTTTGACCGAAAAGCGTTTACGTTTAAATATTCATTTAGAAAATTGGCATAAAGATAAATTGTATGATCGCGTTGGTTTGAATGAAGAAACATTACGCATTTTAGACACTGAGATTACTAAAAAGACAATACCAGTTAGACCAGGTCGTAACGTAGCAGTTATCATTGAAGTTGCAGCGATGAACTATAGACTTAATATTATGGGGATTAACACTGCAGAAGAATTCAATGATCGCTTAAATGCTGAAATTATGCGTAATGGTAGCAACAATAAGGAGAATAAATGATGATATTGAATTACATTGATCCAATTGCATTTGAGCTTGGTCCAATATCGGTTCATTGGTATGGCATTATCATCGCCGCGGGTATACTATTAGGTTATTTTATCGCTCAGGAAAGTGTTAAACGCATAGGTTTTGATAAAGATATATTGATTGATATCATCTTTTGGAGTGCAATTTTTGGTTTTATCGTAGCTAGAATTTATTTTGTTATTTTCCAATGGCCTTATTATGCACAACATCCTATAGAAATACCTATGATTTGGTATGGAGGAATCGCGATTCATGGTGGTCTGATTGGCGGTTTTATCACAGGTATCATTGTATGCAGACAAAAAAATATCAATCCATTTCAAATTGGTGATGTGATTGCACCGAGTTTGATTTTAGGACAAGGTATTGGCAGATGGGGTAACTTTATGAATCATGAAGCCCATGGTGGTCCTGTATCTAAATCATTTTTAGAAAATATGCATATACCGGACTTTATTATTAACAATATGTACATTGATGGTCAATATTATCACCCAACGTTTTTATACGAATCTATATGGGATATTCTAGGATTTGTTATATTAATTACATTGAGAAAGCATTTACGTATAGGTGATACTTTTGCACTATATCTTATCTGGTATTCTATAGGTAGATTCTTTGTAGAAGGTTTGCGTACAGATAGTTTGATGCTCACGAGTGATATACGTGTTGCGCAACTCATGTCTGTCTTACTTATTGTTGCGGGCATTGTCCTTATGATAATTAGAAGAGTGAGATATAATGCACCAAGATATAAAGATGTTGGCCCTTTAACATGGTCAAAGCAAAAGGTGAAGTGATAGAATATAATGCGTGACTTAAAAAAGCTAAAAGTTAATGGTAAAAATCCGTTGTGGCATATGTATCGCTACATAAGCCGTGTCAAAATGTTTAAACAAACAGTGATTATAGAAGTTTGCCGCTACTTACCTAATGTGAAATTAAAACATTGGATGTATCGCAATTTATTAAAAATGAATATAGGTGCACATACAGCATTTGCATTTAAAGTTGTACCTGATTTATTACATCCTGAGTATATAACGGTTGGTGAAAACTGTGTCATAGGTTATAACACAACTATTTTAACGCATGAGTTTTTAGTAGGTGAATTTCGAACAGGGCATGTTTATATTGGAAATCACACGTTAATCGGAGCTAATGTAACAATTTTGCCTGGAGTAAAAATAGGAGATTATGTGAAGGTTGGCGCAGGTACTGTTGTATCTAAGGACATCCCGAACCACACGTTAGCATATGGGAATCCAATGCAACTGAAGCAATGACTAAATACAGGAGGTGAACATGGATGGCGCAAAACAGCAATAAAATTATTTCAATGAAACTTGATAGTCCTTTTTATAAAAAATTAGCTGATCAAAAATATCAACAGCAAGATTATAAAAAGGCAGTAGAATACTATGAAAAAGTGCTTGAAATGTCACCCCAAGAATTTGATGTTTTTGAAATTAAAGTAAAATTATCAGAATGTCTAGCACATCTTGGTTATAACAATAGAGCAGAACATATTTTTTATGAAATGATTGCTAAACAAGAATCGGTAGTGGATAGTTACTATCAACTCAGCCAATTAAATATTACGCTCAATGAAGCAAACAAAGCCTTTTTATTCGGAATGAATTATGTCATTTTAGCAGATGATGACGACTACCAAGAAGAATTAGAAGAAATGTTTGAGGTTACTTATAACTCTGAAGAAAAGATTGAAGTTGAGTGCCAATTATTTGCGGTTCAGCTCATTTTTCAATATTTATTTTCACAAGGCAGACTGCCCGAGGCAAGAAACTTTGTTTTAAATCAAAATGAAGCGATTCAAGATCATCGAGTAGTTAGAAATTTATTAGCCATGTGTTATCTATACCTCAATGAATATGATACTGCTAAAGTAATGTTTGAACGTTTGCTTAATGAGGACAATACTGATGTACATGCACTTTGTCATTACACTTTATTGTTATATAACACCAATGAAAAAGAAAAGTATCAACGTTATTTGAATATTTTAAGTAAAGTCGTACCTATGAATGATGATGAATCGTTCAAGCTAGGTATTGTACTTTGTTATTTAAAGCAATATGAAGCTTCTCAAAAATTGCTGCAACCACTTTATAGAAAAGGGAAATTTCTCTCTATACAAATGTATAATGCATTGAGCCACAACAATTATCATCTCAATCATATCGAAGATAGCAAATATTTTTGGTCTAAGTTACAAGAAATATCTAAGGTTGATGTAGGTTATGCGCCTTGGGTAATTGAGCAAAGTAAGGCGTATTTCAACCAACAAGTATTGCCACTATTATTGAGTGATGATAGTCATCGTAGGTTATACGGGATTTTCTTATTAAATCAATTAAAAGGTCGAGAAGTCTTATTGACACAAGACATATGGGCTGTTTTAGAAGATATGAATGATTATGAAAAATTATATTTAACTTATCTTATTCAAGGTTTACAGTTAAATAAGTTAGATTTTATTCATAGAGGCATGTTAATGTTGTATAATATTGAATATTTGAAAAATAACTCAGAATTATTTATTGTATGGATTGATAAAGCAGAGGCGATTATAGCAGAACAAGCAGATTTAACTAATGTAGATGATTATGTGGCTGCTTTTGTTTATATGTATTATCGGAGTATGGACACTAAGATTACCAAACAACAAGTATTAGAATGGTTTGATATAACGGCTTATCGTTTAAATAAAACAATAGACTATTTAGTAAGCATATAATTTTATGAAATGCAAGAAATCATATATAATGCGTATAATGAATTAATAAACAGGAGGCAATTTAAATGGCTGAACAAGTGGATTTTGATGTTGCGATTGTAGGTGCAGGGCCAGCTGGTATGACTGCTGCCGTGTATGCATCACGTGCAAACTTAAGTACTGTAATGATTGAACGTGGTATGCCAGGTGGACAAATGGCAAATACAGAAGAGGTTGAAAACTTCCCAGGTTTTGAAATGATTACTGGGCCAGATTTATCAACTAAAATGTTTGAACACGCTAAAAAGTTTGGCGCAAAATATCAATATGGTGATATCAAATCAATTGAAGACAAAGGTCAATATAAAGTTATAAATCTTGGCAACAGTGAGATTACTGCGCGAGCTGTGATTATATCTACTGGTGCTGAATATAAAAAAATTGGTGTGCCCGGTGAACAAGAATTAGGTGGCCGCGGTGTGAGTTATTGCGCAGTATGTGATGGTGCATTCTTCAAAAACAAAAAATTATTTGTTATCGGTGGTGGAGATTCTGCAGTTGAGGAAGGTACATTCCTTACAAAATTCGCTGACAGTGTAACAATCGTTCACCGTAGAGATGAACTACGTGCGCAAAAAATCTTACAAGATCGTGCATTTAAAAATGATAAAATCGACTTTATTTGGAGTCATACTCTTAAAACAATCAACGAAAAAGACGGTAAAGTTGGTTCAGTTACTTTAGAATCCACAAAAGATGGTGCTGAACAAACTTTCGATGCTGACGGTGTTTTCGTATACATTGGTATGAAACCATTAACAGCACCATTTGAAAATTTAGGCATTACAAATGAAGTAGGCTATATTGTCACTAATGAAGATATGAGTACGAAAATCCCAGGTGTTTATGCTGCTGGCGACGTACGTGCAAAAGGCCTACGCCAAATCGTAACTGCAACAGGTGACGGCAGTATCGCAGCACAAAGTGCAATTTCTTATATTGAAGAATTAAAAGATACCATAGAAGCATAAGATTAAAATATATTATTTATAGAATTTAATTGAATAATAACGAGATTCAGACAGGCTAGAATGTATCAACCTTACATTAATCATGTAGGTTTAACATTCTAGCTTTTTTACATAATTGTACTTTAAATGTAAGTGTGCAGTGTTAGTTCAATGAATCACTTGTGTGAGGTATCAACCTACTATATATGTGTATTTCAGGAGCTATATAATAAATAGATCACACAGAAGCTAATTTATTATAAATTATGCTAATTGAAAAAATGAAAAAGACTCAATTACATTTGTGGACACAAATTTATTTCATTTAAGTCAGTCTACGATAGTACTTAGGGTCAATTAAGTGATAAAACTACTACCAAAGTCGTTTTTCATGTAAAATATAATGTGATAGCATAGTGGTCATAAACTGACTAAGTTAAAATGATTGCTTGTATTGATAATAAAATTCCAGAACAATAAATGGAATGTCTAAAAATAATCTTTGGATGGTGTAAAGTAATGCAACGAGAAGAAAAAGAAGTGACTAAAAGTGAATTATTAGTTGTGACAGGTTTGTCTGGCGCAGGTAAGTCGGTTGTAATACAAAGTTTAGAAGATATCGGTTATTTTTGTGTAGATAATTTACCTCCAATACTGTTGCCGAAATTTGTAGAATTAATGGGTCAAGGAAATCCTTCGTTGCAAAAGGTAGCCATTGCCATTGATTTAAGAGGGAAAGAACTTTTCAAATCATTGATTAAAGAAATCGACCAAATCAAAAGTAACTCAGATATTATCGTTGATATGATGTTCTTAGAAGCATCCAACGAAAAGTTGATCTCACGTTATAAAGAGACGCGACGTGCACATCCATTAAATGAACAAGGACAACGCTCGTTAATTGAAGCGATTGAAGAAGAACGCAGTTTACTCGCTGAGATTCAAAGTTTAGCAAACTACACGATTGATACATCATTTATGAAACCCAAAGAGCTTCGTAAGCGAATCGGAGATTACTTTAATCAAAGTAATTATCAAACATTCAATATTAATGTAACCAGTTTTGGTTTTAAACATGGGATTCAGATGGATGCGGATTTAGTGTTTGATGTGAGATTTTTACCGAACCCGCATTATGTGGATGAACTAAGACCTTTAACTGGAGAAGATGAAGCAGTATATAATTACGTTATGAAATGGAAAACAACAAATATTTTTTATGAGAAATTGATGGATTTATTAAAATTTATGATTCCAGGATATAAAAAAGAAGGTAAATCACAACTTGTGATTGCAATTGGTTGTACCGGAGGCCAACATCGTTCTGTAGCTCTAGCTAAACGCATTGGTGCAGAGCTTAACGAAAATTTTGACTATAATGTATATGTGCATCATAGAGATGCTCAAATTGAAAGTGGCGTGAAGCAAAAAAATGAAAAGAATTAAACTTGTACTTATTGGTGGTGGTACAGGTTTATCTGTTTTAGCACGTGGTTTAAAAGACTTTCCGATAGATATTACGACCATTGTCACAGTTGCTGATGATGGAGGTAGTACTGGGAAAATCAGAAATGAAATGGATATTCCTGCACCTGGTGACATACGAAATGTAATTTCAGCACTCAGCGATTCAGAATCAACAATTGAAAGATTGTTCCAATATCGTTTTAAAGAAAATCAAGTTGAAGGTCATTCTTTAGGCAACTTGTTAATAGCTGCATTAACGAATATGAATGATGATTTTGGACATGCGGTAAAAGAATTAAGTAAAATTTTAAATATAAGAGGTCGAGTGATACCATCTACAAATTCCAGTGTACGCTTAAATGCAGTGATGGAAGACGGTGAAATTGTTTATGGCGAATCAAAAATTCCTAAAAAAAATAAAAAGATAGAACGTGTATTTTTAGAACCAGAAAATGTAGAACCCATGGAAGAAGCTGTTGAAGCGATAGAAGATGCTGACTTAATCGTTTTAGGACCAGGTTCGCTATATACAAGTGTAATTTCTAATCTATGCGTTAAAGGTATTGCGGATTCATTATTAAAATGCGATGCGCCAAAGTTATATGTATCAAATGTTATGACACAACCTGGTGAGACTAATCATTACACTGCTTTAGATCATGTTGATGCAATACATAATCACATGGGACGTCATTGTATAAACTATGCTATATGTAGTACTCAGACGTTTAACGGCGATGTTTTACGTCGTTATAAAGAAGATGGCGCAGATCCAGTTAAATGCAACATGAAAGATATGGAAGCAGAAAAGATAAAAGTTTTTACACACGAAAATCTGGTAGAAGTATCACAAGAGAATTATGTTAGACATAATACAGAGGTCTTGTCTAAAATGATTTACGAGATTGCTATGAGAGAAACAGAAACGATTGAATTTAACCGAGATAAATAAAATCGTAAAACAAACTAAGTATTAAACTTAGATAAGAAGGGACTGAAGATGTATGAGCTTTGCATCAGAAATGAAAAATGAACTTACTAGAATAGAAGTAGATGAAACAAATGCAAAAGCAGAGCTCAGTGCACTCATACGAATGAATGGTGCACTCAGTCTTTCCAATCAACAATTTGTGATAAATGTTCAAACTGAAAATGCTACGACAGCAAGACGTATATATTCCTTAATAAAAAAAGTGTTTAATGTTGAAGTAGAGCTACTTGTAAGGAAAAAAATGAAATTAAAAAAGAACAATATTTATATTTGTAGAATTAAAGCGCGTGCCAAAGAAATTTTAGATGAATTAGGTATTTTGAAAAATGGTGTTTTTACGCATGAAATAGATGAAACGATGATTCATGAAGATGAAATGAAAAGAAGTTATTTACGTGGTGCTTTTCTAGCAGGTGGATCAGTGAATAATCCTGAAACATCTTCCTATCATTTAGAAATATTTTCATTGTATGAAGATCATTCAGAAGGCATTACGAATTTAATGAATGAATATGAACTCAATGCGAAACATCTAGAACGTAAAAAAGGAAGCATCGCTTATTTAAAAGAAGCTGAAAAAATTTCTGATTTCTTGAGTTTAATCGGTGGTTATCAAGCGTTGCTTAAATTTGAAGATGTGCGTATTGTCAGAGACATGAGAAATTCTGTAAATAGATTAGTTAATTGTGAAACAGCTAATTTAAACAAAACCGTTAGTGCAGCGATGAAGCAGGTTGAAAGCATTCAATTAATAGACCAAGAAATTGGGTTAGATAACTTACCTGATCGCTTACGTGAAATAGCGAAATTACGAATAGAACATCAAGATATTTCCTTAAAAGAATTAGGCGAAATGATGTCTTCAGGTACAATTTCAAAATCTGGTGTCAATCATCGTTTAAGAAAATTAAACCAAATGGCTGACAAAATCCGAAGCGGTGAAACAATCGAACTTTAATTAGTTTTTCTTAAAAGAATATGGCATTTATTACAAATGATAAGACTAAATTTAAAAATATATTAAAATGTTATTGAAAAAAACTACGTTTTGATATTATAATATTCTAATTAGATTTATAGATGACGCCTCATTAGAGGTGTCTTTTTTAATAAGATTGTATTTTCTGAGGATCTTACGATGCCTTATTAATTCTAAATTAAGTTTTGTCACTTAAATGTGTTGTTATTGAAATTTAAGTTCAAAAATAGCTAAGTCAATTATTTAGGCATGGATTGAATGCATATAACATATGACGTGATGATAATTTAGATTAAATCGAACAGAATGGGAGTGAATAAATGTCAGCATTAATAAAAAATCATTATAAAAGTATCATCTTGTGTTTAATTGGAACGTTTATCAACGCTATAGGTGTAAATTGCTTTTTACTAGGATCGAATTTAGGTGATGGTGGTACAGTGGGTATCGCACTAGCCTTGAAGTATACTTTAGGATTTTCTCCAGCTTGGTCTTCTTTAATTATTAATACAATCGTTGTTTTTATCGGTTGGAAGTATTTAAGCAAAACAATCGCTGTTTATACTGTCATCTCAAACACGGCACTCTCATTCTTTTTAAGAGTAACTGAAAATATTAATTTAGGCATAGATGATTTTGTTATTAATTCTGTATTTGGTGGTGCAATTATAGGCATCGGTGCTGGACTAGTAATCTCTACAGGGAGTACACTTGGAGGTACATCTGTAATTGCTAAAATCATAAGTAAGTATTCAGAAATGAAAACATCACAAGGTATTTTTATTTTAGATGGTATTGTCGTCTTATCTTTCTTAATGGTGTTACCATTAAAAAATGTGTTATTTACGATTATCATGTTATTCATTACAGAAAGAGCGACTTCATTTATCATTGAAGGCTTTAATCCTAAAAAAGGTGTTACGGTCATTTCTACTAAGAATGAAATTATCAGTGACAAAATTAATTCCTTTACCGGTCGGGGCTCGACATTATTAAACGGAAAAGGCGGGTATGCTAAAACTGAAACGACAATGTTATATGTTGTTGTACCTCAGTCTCAGGTGACAAGAGTTAAAAAATTAGTCAATGAAGTAGATGAAAATGCCTTTTTAGTTATTCACGATGTGAGAGATGTTTTAGGCAGCACGTTTATCAATGTGAAATAATGGAGATATATTTAAGCGGTTAAATGTTTTAGGCAGCACGTTTATCAATGTGAAATAATGGAGATATATTTAAGCGGTTAAATGTTTTAAAAGAACTATAAAATAATTTTCAAGAAACTTTAAACGCTTAAATCGCAATAGTTAAGCCATTTAAACGTTATAAATGACAGAGCTTTGTTTTTAAATCCTCTGGATAGTTGTTTTTATATTTTGCTAGGTATAGAAATATAAAAAGGACTTTCAACGACTGAAAACAAAAGTCAATGAAAGCCCGATAAATCACTATTTAATGCAATGTCTTATAACGAAGAACATTCAAATTATCCCCTCGAAGGGCATATTATAAAGTAATTAAACGCTGTTATATAAGCTTTTGTTTTTCGTTGTGGGGACTATTTGGGGACTGGAAAATAAATTATAGTAAAAAACCACCTAATATTTATAATTAAGTGGCTTAAATAGTTTCTAGTAATTTCATTGCTTTTTCATCTTCACGCTCATAAGTTTCTTGAAGTAAGTGGGAGTAAATGGATTGTGTTGTGGCTGGGTTGGAATGTCCTAAATGTTTTGATATATATAGTATTGAAAAGCCATGATGTATGAGTATAGAACAGAAGCTGTGTCTTAGCGAGTGAATAGTTATCTCTTTTATATTTAGATTATCACATGCTTTTCTCAGTACTTTGTTTACAGCAGCATTTGTTATTGTTTTACCATCAACAGTAAAGATGTAACCACTGATATTAGTAGGTCGTGAATCAATAAATGATTGAATACGTTTCATAGTTACTGCGTCAATACTTATTATTCTGTCTGATGTTTCGGTCTTAGTACCTCTTAAATGAATTTTATTATTTTTAATATCCAGATCTTCACGTTTCAATTTAGCAATTTCTGAAAATCTACCACCTGTTGCAAGTGCTACTAATAGCACAAGTGATGAGGTGGTATTTTTTTGTTCAAAATAATGTTTAAGTTTTTTGAATTCTGATTCATTAATAAACTTCATTTCTTCTGTTTTGGCTGGAATAGATGCGTGTAATTCTGCTTTGTATGTAGGGTTTTTAATAACATAACCTTCATGTATAGCATCATCGAATGCATTACGTATATAACTATTTAACTTTCTAATCGTTTCATAACTATGCGTTAAACCGTACTCATTGAGAAACTTTTGGTATTCAGTACGTTTAATATCTTTTAATAACTTGTGTCTAAAATGGTCTTTAATATGCTTGTATGCAGATTCATAATGTCTTTTAGTTGATTCTGATACGTGTGGTAGTTTATTAACTTCATACCATTGATAAAAATAATCTGCAAATGTTATATCATTACTTACAGCATAACCATTTCTCATTTTATACTCTAAATCTTCTGCAATTCGTTTAGCTTCTTGTTTAGTACGATAACCACCTTTTTGAACTTTTTTACGGTTACCTTCATCGTCTACATATGAGATAGAATATCTCCATGTTTTTCCTCGCTTTTCAATGTATGCCACTTAATCACCTCAATTTTGTTCTGACAAGTATTGTTTCAATTCATTTATTGTAGTCATTCTTACTAGACGTTGTAATTTTAAAGCATCTTGTTGTTCTACTGCCTTCTCTATTTCTTCGTGAAATTCCTTAGCATTAAATATTTCTCTGTCTTTATTGATAAACGCTAGCCTACTAACAAATTGAGCACTATCATTAATTTTTTCGTTCAATAAATCAAATATTAAATGATATTCATGATAGTCTACTTCAATTTTTTGACCAAATTCTTTGTTTTCTTCAGCTTCCCTATCTGCAATTATTTCCTCTTTATAATCCTTTATATAATTTCTTAATTTTAATTGTTCACTTTCGGTTAATTCTAAAGGCACTCCATGTTTTTCACTATTCTTGTTTAAGTTGAACACATTCGGAATATGGCCACAGAATAGTTTAAAATCGTTTTGATTAACTAACCACTCAATGTTCATATATGGAAAATCTAAAAAGACGATAGAATTATCGTTTTTATTTACTCTGTATAACATTGAAGATAATTCTTTGGGGTTAAACCTATTATCAGACAAATAGTTACCTTCAATTTTTTTTGCGTATTGTTCAAATTCTTCTTCCCAACCATTTGTGGAGTGATTAACACTTTTTAACATTTTAAAATATAATTTGTTTTCGCCAGTTGGATCAAATATATAAGACAACTTAAGTAATATATTTTTGGTTGGTTTTTCAACTGAGCCATTTTCTATTCTGGATACATAGGTTCTTGATATTCCTATTTGGTCTGCAAGTTCTTTCTTGTTAAACCCTTTTGATTCTCTTAAATTTTTGAGCATTTCTTTTAATTTCATCATCACACCTCTTTTTTTATAAACATTGATTAATTATATTTTAACACAAGTTTCCCTTGACGCGTTAACAAAAATTGCTTATACTTAGTTTAAGTTTTAACGTTAATAACGTTAAATACGATAAAATGAAAAGGAGGTTGACTATGGCAGTAGAAATTCGAAAAATGAACGCCCGAATAGCTATGGTAAAAAAAGGTGTAAATGCAAAGCAATTATCACAAAAAGTTCCAATAGATTATATTTATTTGACTAAAATTTTAAACGACAAATCTAAACCATCAGAACTCATGGCTATTAAAATTGCTAATGCTTTGGATGTTGAAGTATCAGAAATATTCAATATTAAGGAGGAAGTTCGATGATTAAACAATTTTTTGACGGTAAAGAAATTCGTTTTATTGAAAAAGACGGGGAGTATTGGGCAATAGCAGGTGATGTTGCAAATGTATTAGGATACAGTGTCACAACTAATATGAATCGTATGATTGATGAAGATGAAAAGGGGGTTCACATTGTGAGTACCCTTGGAGGACAACAAAAAACAACGATACTTTCAGAATTTGGTATTTACGAAGCTATTTGGAATAGCAGACGTGATGAAGCAAAAGAATTTAAAAAATGGGTTAAGCAAGTTATTAGAGAGTTAAGACAATCAATCGGATTAAAGCAACATGAAGTATTCCACTTAATGGATAAGCAACATCAACGAAAAGCTATGGACGTTTTGCAACAAGGTTTATCTAATCCCCAAAAAATTAGCTATATAAAATGTGCGACTGTAGTTAATAAATGTGTTTCAACATTGTTTGGTTATGATAAAGCTTTAAAAAAAGATCAAATGAGTGAAGATATGTTAATTATTCGGCAACAAATTTTAGATGACACAGTCGATTTAATGACTTCTATTAACAAATTTGGTTTAGATATTTCAGTCAGTAAAACTATCTACAATAAATACTTAAATACACAAGCTACTGCTTAATAAGGAGGTGAAAATAATGCAAGAACAACTACAAGAAAGTGAAGGTATTGTAATTATCAATGAACCTAAACTTGTGTGGTCATTCAAAGATTTACAGTCACACATGCAATTATCAAGGAATTCAATTATGAAAAAACTTTTGCTTAATCCGAGATTTAAAAAGGACATTGAAAAGTATGTACATGAACCTAAATCACAAGCAGATCATTACAAGTTTTTAGCAGAACCAATGAAAGAGTATATTAAGAAAAATTTTAACGAAATATATAATTCCTAGGAGGATAGAATGAAAACATTTATTGCATTAATTATCGCAAATGCTACAGTGTCATCAATTATTGGAATTGTCACACAAGACATCTTCCATGCATTAAGTCTATACACACCACTATCACTTATATCAATTGTGATAAAAGATAGTTTGGAAGATAGAAAAATAAAAAAACAATTATTAAAGGAGAGTAAATAAAATGAATTATTCAGAAAAAGTACAAGAAAGCGTGGAATTTGCAGATTTGAGAAATAAGATTCAGAGCGTTCTCGACTACATCGGTATGGAATCATCAGAATTAGAAGATGAAAGAGAACATGCAATAAAAACGAATCAACCTGTTTATCATCAAGCTGTTAATAATAACATTAAACAAAATTACATTATCTCATCGACTTTACAAGCTATCAGAACAGATATCGAGAATATGCACGATGATATTCAAGCTAATATTAAGCAAGAAAAAAAGGCATTATCTGCCGACCAAAGCAAAGATAACGCCTAAACGCAATTTGAAATTTTTATTAAAAACAAGCATGGAACGGCTTATTTATATATTAATTATACCATTTCATGCCTTGTTTTTACAGTAGGAGGGGCAAAATAAATGGGCTTTGAACAAATAAAATTGCAGCATGATTTTAAATTAAAAATTATCGAGTACAAAAATTTATATTCCGATTCATTTGCTCAAAATAACGATGTAATGTGGTCGGAATGGCTTAATAGAATACAAACACCAATGAATAACGATGATAAATATAAACGTGGTTTAGTCGTTTATGGAGATGTAAAAGACATGGAAAAAGACGGCAAACTCATTCAAAAGTACCGTAATGATGAAAACATTATAAACAGAAATACACTAGCACTTGATTATGATGATATTACTGATTTCAAAGGGTTATACAGTGCTATTTGTAAGCAATTAGAGGGCTATTCTTGGGCATTCCATACAACCTATAACCATACTTCAGAAAAACCACGTATTCGCCTTATGACGCCTATAAGTGAGCCTGTGAGTGCAGATGATTATAGGAAGTATACGCAAGCATTAGCGCAGAAAATTGGCTACAAAATTGATGAAGGCAGTCTCCAACCTTCAAGAGCTATGGCGCTACCTGTAAAGCCAGATAAGAATATACCATATATATTTAAATATAATGATGCACCTGCAATCACTATAGGTGATTTAAATGAGTTGTCGAGAAATATCGATAACCAAAAAAATAAACCAATTACTATTAATTACTCAAGCCAATATAAAAAACGTGATTCATCATACTGGGCTGATCTAGCATTTGGGGTTGGTGAAGGTGAACGCAATCAATCGTTAGCTTCTATAAGTGGATACTTATTACGCAGATATGTAGATGCACACCTTGCATATGGACTTGTGACAGCATAGGGCAAATCATGCAATCCACCTATGGAAGATAGTGAAATAAACAAAACATTTAATTCTATACTCAAAAAGCATATGAGCAACTAGAGGGGGACGGGATATGACAGTAGAGGAAATGGAAGTAACACAAGAAGATGTATTTGAAACGATGAACAGTCTAAAAAAATTCCAAGAATTTAATAAAGATAAACCAACCATTCCAGAACCCTATTTAATTAAAGGTAAATGGTTGTATTTGGAAAAAGAGAAAAAGAATACAAAAGGTGAAGTTATAGATATAGTTCACATTTATCTTACCAGTACACCACCTTATGTTACAGAAAGATATAAAAATATTGAATCTGGTGAATTTTATTACGAACTCGAATTTGAAGATGCAAAACGTAAATATAAATTACCAGTGTTAGCGCGAGATATTACGCAAAGTAAATATCTAGTAGAACTTGCTAGTAAAGGACTAGAAGTTACTCAAAATGAAGCAGGTAATCTTGTTCAATATCTAAGTTTTTACAGACGCTTTAATAAAATACCAGATTATGATGTGGCTACACGGTTAGGCAATATTAATGGTCATTTCATTTCACCATATGCAGAAGATCAACAAGATAATCAGTACAAAATATTTAATGCTGATAAGGGGTATCAAGCATTGATTGATGCGTTTGAAACAAAAGGTAATATTGATGATTATATCAAAGGTGTATTCAATCCAATTAAGGATAATCCAATGGTTATGATGATGTTCTATAGCTCACTAGGCTCTGTATTGCTCAAAGATTTCGATGTAGACCCATTTGTTAGTGAGATATCAGGCCGTACATCAAGTGGTAAAACATTTACTTTAAAGATATGTGCAAGTATATGGGGAAATCGAAAATTAGTTACTGAATGGAATGCCACTAATGTAAGTGTTGAACGTATGGCTTCATTTTTAAATTCATTCCCCTTAATAAAAGATGATACACGCAAGGCAGATAATCCATTTAGAATACCAAGCATTGTATACCAATTTTCTGGTGGTCAATCTAAGGGACATGGTAATTCAGATCGTTCTATCGATTATTTAGAGCCGTGGAACAATATCATGCTTTCAAGTGGAGAAGTTGCTATACCAGATATAGCGCCCGATAAAGCAGGTGTTGCAGGTCGTGTAATTACTTTACAAGATGACCCGTTTCCTAATACAGAAAAAACTGAATTTGGTGATATAGCAAAAGCAATGGAAAATAATCATGGTTTATTAGGTAAACTATTCATCAAACAATATAGAGCTGACAAAGATAAATACAAAGCGTCTTTTGATAGTGCTGTTAAATATTTTATGAAACAAGCTAATGGTAATGAAGTAATGGATCGTATCGCACGTAGTTTTGCACTACTACAAATTACAGGTGAGATATTAAATGATATTGAAGGATTTGAGCATGACCCATATATCAATGTTAATAAAGCCCACACAAGTATGATGAAAAATAATAAAAATATAGATAAACCACTTCAAATGTTAGAGGAACTACTTGAAAAGTTGAATGCAAACCGTGGACGAATCGCTTACAAGAAATTCTATCATGATAATACTGAACTAATGGCCATTTACAAAGACGATTTTTTATTGGTTATGACACCAACTATAAAAGAAATGCTAGGAACTGAATTTAATTCTACCGTTAAGCAATGGGACGAAAGAGGATATCTTGTTAAAAATAATGTAGGTATGCAAAAAAATATAAAATTTAGTGGCGAACCTTTCAAAGGTTATGCGATTAAAACTGAAATTATAAATGAATTAGGTTTTGGCTTTAAAAAGGAATAAAAGGTTACTAAAGTTACTAATGAGTTACTAGATAAAACACAAAAGTAGTAACCGCTAGAAACATTGATATAACAAGGTTTATAGAGGTTATTTAATAAAAGGTTACTAAAGTTACTAGGTTAAATATAGGAGGTCATATATAAATTAATACAATGATTTACTCTTTCTTATAAGTGTACCCCCTTAAAAAAAGTAGTAACTTTGGTAACTTTGGTAACTGATAGCTTTAAAGCATTGATATGAAAGGTTTTGTGGTGTTGCCAGAAGTAGTAACTATTAAAATAAAGTAGTAACCGTTAGTAACTTTTAAACTAGATTACTTATAAATTATAGTGATTCAAATAATGTCATAAACGAAGTGAGGTGCTATAAGGTATCGTACCTTATGATAATGATGAAAAATATAAATAAGAAAGGAGCATATATTATGAATAACATTAACCAACCTGAACATTTTGAAACTTTAAGCCAAGTTAAACAAAATGCATTACTCGAATTTTGTTACGCAATGAATAAAATAAAATCCTTTAACACAAGACATTCTTCATATGGATTAAAACATGTATTTGAAAGAAGGTACCGTGAAGCATTGTCAGGTACTTTTGAAGGTAGCTATATAACCAACGGACAATTCAAAGGTGCGATGCTTAAAGCGGGTTTTGAAGTTAAAGATAAAGCACAACTCAATTGGTGTTTTAATGTAAGTGAGAAAAGTATTAAATCTTTGGACGAAAGATAATAAATATAATTTATTTTTAGGTGGTGTTTTTATGAACAACAAACCAACAATCAAAAGGAAGTCACAAGTTTTAGGACTAATCATAACTGCTGCATTTGGTTACTATCTTAAAGCTCATAAAGATGAAATAAGTAGAGATGTATCTGCATATAATCAACTAGTTAGTATACAGTCTAACATTTACTATCTTATTAATAAGCAAAATATACATGCAATTATTAACAATTTACCCGAATGCATTCTGGCGTATTGGGACAAAAGTATAAATGATATTGAGAATAATTTGAATTACGAGTTAAAAGACACATTTTATGAAATAGAACCTCAATTAAGGGGGATTCAATATCAATCATAAAAAAGTAGCACATCAGATTCTAGCCCGTTTACCCACTCATGTGAGTAATGTATCAGATAGGTATATTAGTTCACTCATAAGAAAATCGGCGAGAAAGCAGAAAGATTTTAACGAGATAAAGCATATTATCAATATAAAGCGAAAGAAGGAAATGAATTATGGTAAAAACAGTACAAGACAATACAATCACTATCTTCGATAACGGAATTTATGACAAAGGTATTAAAGCAAAAGAAGTGAAGCAAAAATACAATAATTTAACGGATCGCATTAAACAACTCAACGCTAAAATATCATACTATCAAAATAACGATGAATTTGCTGAAGCAACAAAATTAAAACGACTTCAGGGTGATTTAGAACAAGAATTAATCGAAGTCGACGAACAACTTAACTCATCAGATTATAAAGTAACTGAAGAAGAATTTGACCAGTTCTACAAGGCATACAACAAAGAAATGACAGGGTTTAAGGATGAACATCAAAAACTAGCGAAAGAGATGCAGGATAAACTGCAAGATGTTGTGAAAGTGTATCGTAAAATGATTGAGAATAAAAATGAGGCTGGTCGTCGTATATCTCGTGAACGTTATGTTAAGCAAGAGAAAAATAATCCTGGTAACATTCACAACCAGTATAAAGGCCAAATGTTAGCCCACGAAATTAATTTAGGTGATGGCAACAAGTACGACGAACAAACGACTCCTAGAGGCTATGCATGGCAACTGGAGAAAGCATTAGATACCGTTTCTCGTGATGAGTTCCAAAAATATCATTATGGCAAGAAACAATGGTAAGGATGTGAGTATATGCTAACAACAATCAAACAATCAGATAATAACGTTAAATATAATAAGCAAAAGAATCGAATTACAGTACAAGCACTTACGACAGATAAACCTGTAGAAATGGGAACGACCCAAACAGTAGATCCTAACTATCAGACATTTAAACCATATGAGTTAGATAATAATGTATTTCAAGCATTAAAAGACAATGACAAGCTATGTGTGATGTTAGACAACAATAAGGATAGTAATATCCTAGCATCGATACATCGTGGCAATTTAACTGTCGTAGTCAATAAAGGACTGTATGGACTGTCTATAGAAGTGGATGACAAACCAATTATGCAAGAATTTATAAAGTTAGTGCAGCAGAACAAAGTTAAGAGTGTACAAATCTATACAGATGAAGTGACATCGATGAATAAGCTCATTGAAAAGATTGGTAAAATAAAAGCAATTTCTATTAATACTAGGTAATGTAAAGTGGTATTATGACAGCGTTCATGGTATAATATAGATATTAAAGATATACTAAATCTTTAATGTTGAGCGCTCAGTATTAAAGTCTAAATTAGCCATTGGGCATTTAACTCTTGTTATTTTCATTTGTTCCTAGTTCTTCTGTACGTTGGTTTAGGCCATCACTATTAATTGGTGGTGGTCTTTTCTTAAAGTATATATGTGAAAGTAATCACAATGATATATGTGGAACGCATTCAATGTGTAGCAGATACTTCAACATAGTATATAAAAGCACATGCAGTTATAAGACCCAAGTATTAAAGGTGCAGGCAAACAATGAGCATAGATAATAAAGCGCCATCAGTTATAAAGTGCCCAAGCATTAAAGACACTGTGTATTAAAGCACACTGCTTATTAAGGTGGATAGTTTAGAGGACTGCACAATAAAGTACGCAGTGATTAAGCTACCTACATTAAAGGTCGGGTTATTAAGCATACAGTTTATAAGGTCACTACTTTTAGTATGAGTATTAGATCCAACTAATGAGATAGTTCACACAGAAGTTTCATTGTGATTGTTCATCAACATTCAAAGAGAAGAAATGAATTGTAATTGATATTTGATTTCTAATTAAGAATGATTAATCCAATTAAGATAAATTGTTTAAGTTAATTCATTTGTTGAAATTCAATTGTTGATTGAGTTCAGAAGATAAATGATTTCATTTGTTGAATCAATTCAGTTAAGAAGTTCATTAAGAGAAGAAAGTAAATGTAAAAAGTAATTTCAGATTTGAATTACAAAAAAGTTTTAAAGAATTATTTTCAAAATAATATTTCTAATTTCAAAATAAAAATTAAATTCAAAAATCAAAATGAGATTTAAAAATATAAATAATAATTGTTGTTCGTAAAGTGATAAGCAAGAACAATGTTAGAAGCAATTAGGAGATACAAAACGTTATAACTAAGCATGAATACTTTGCATTATACAATGCCATTTGTAGCCATTTAGAGAGCTATACAGAGCATACATTTATTATTTAGATATTTAGGTGCTCAATAATCTTACATGTGGCTTAAATGGTCTTAGAATACGTTGTATGAAAAGAGTAAAAAGTAACTAAACTTAGATTGAAAGTAAATTAATTTTGCCCAGTAGATAATTAAAGTAGTGGTGGAAATTTTAACGGATAGATTAATTTTATCGGCAGTGTAAAAATTTTCGGATTGAGATTCGAAAAATAAATTTCAAAAATATTTTTTGGGGTGGCGAATAAAAACCCCGTGGCTCTAGTGTTCGAGCGAAAACGAGCCCGCCTTATCCGTAACCGCATCTTGAAATGAAAAGTTAAAATTGTGTAATTTTTCACAATGATTACTAACGAAATAGTCTAATTTAAGCGATTTACGGCACGTAATGACCTGTAATCCATGTAACTATTCATTCAATGCAATATAGAGCTTCTCACAGAGCCTAGTTTTTGATGAAATAACTACGTCTCTATTAATGCTTACAATATTAAGCTTTGTATTATTCTCTTTCATCTTTTCGTGGATAGGCGCAATATACAACACAAGCAAATAATTGTGAGTGTTAGTTACCAAAACATTGCAGGTCAATCGATATTCGAGATTGGACGTAGATTGAAACATGTGAAAGAAAATGACCTTGTTCATGGAGAATTCAGAAATTGGGTTAAAAAATTGGTTTGAGTAAAAGCTCTGCAAATGAATTTGGAGAAAATTATAACGGAGCGCTCCGTTCATATGGACAGCATAAAACGCATCAATTAGCGACTATGCCTGAAGAACAACGCAATCACGTTATTGAAAATGGTATTGAAACAAACAACGGTAACAAGTCAATCGATGAAGCAACAACTAGAGAATTAGAAGAATACAAAAAACAACTCAAACAACGCGACGAAGAAAAAACTCAACTCGAATCCCAACTTGAACAAGCACAACGTTCTGAATCAATTGCACGTAAACAATAACTTAAATAAGTTTAAAATTTATTACTATATTAATTTAAATGAGTTGTCTACAAATCTAGACAACGCTCAAAAAGACAATTTCTTAAATGCACCAAAGTCATTACAAAAAGAAGTTATGAAAAAGAATATTTATAATTCCGTTCAAAATTACAACGAAGTCCAACAGTTGGACGGCGACCAACTAAAAAACGACCACGTGGTCGCATTTGTGTATGAATTCTTTAGAATTAGCGTCGAGATTTTCCGACAATAAGACAGCGCTGACTTTATTACTAAAGAATACGAGCGAGCGCTCGCTTAAAAAATACATAATATTTATAGGAGATGATATAAATGTCACAGAGAAAACTATTATCACAACAAAAAGCTTATCGTACCAAAGATGTACAAGAACAAAGAAATGCGACTGAGAAAGCTATGAATGAGCTTACACCTTTATCAAAAGAACCACCCGATTTTTTAGACGATGATGCTATTCAAGAATGGTATAGAGTACTTCCACTTATTAATGAATTACCTATAAAAGATTTAGACAAAGGTCTGCTTGCTACTTATTGCCAAACATATAGTAACTACAAAAATGCCACACTCAAAATTCAAGAAAAAGGAATGGTGGTTGTGACTGAACGTGGAAGTAAACTCTCACCTCATTACACAATACAAAGGGATAGCGTGAATACAATGAACGCCATTTGTCCCAAATTAGGCTTAACTGTTGAGGCACGTCTCAAGATTATGGAACCTAAGACAAAAAATGAGTATGATCCCGTAGGTGATTTTGTGACAGGTAAGAAGCCTAAATCAGTATATGAAGAGTTTGGCATAGGCAAAGATGATTGATAGGTTAGAAAAACTTTGGCGAATTGAGCTGTTACTCTTTTTTGAGTAATAGCTACATAATCAACATTTTTAAATACTTATCTAGCTATAGACAAAAATGTCCGTTACTACATAACTATTTTTGTTATCTACTTAGGTTGTGACGTTTTTGGTATATCCTTTAATCTCAAAAAATATGATGCGTAATTTTAGCAAGAGTCATAACAACAATTAATTGGAAAGTATAAACTAATAAATAGCAAATCTCGTTGTACAAACTTAAATATATAATAATGCCTTCCAAATTTTGGAAAGAAATGGGTTTCTGTAACTGTTGCAGAAACTTATAAGCGTTTATATAACTATATAAAGAAATGAGGTTATAACATGCATCTAAAACCCTGTAAGCAAGTATTAAGATATTATCCCGTTGAAAAGATTACTGAATACGAACTGCTAACTGCTTATAATCCTATGTTTATTAATCGTAAAATACAAGCAATAGAGGAACAAATCGAATGTATGTATAGCCTTAATACATCGCATATGACCTGTGATGATGTAATGGGCGTTATCACCACTTCGTATCCACTAGAAAAGTTGGTATGTTGGATCGTGGATAAAAAAGAAGAACTGGATAGATATAAAAAGCAATCCAATAAGCGACTGAACCTAGTTAAAAAGTTGATTAAACGCTACCCACCGCATGAACAAAAGGCCGTTATTCAATACATGCAATCAAACGGCTCATATAAGCCACACAAAGCCATAGAGAAACTTCAAAGAGATTTATACCAAATACATCATAAAGCGCGTTCAGAACGCAATGAGAAGCGCACACAAGCCAATAAAGTTATTTACAACGATTATATCGAATCTAAACGTAAAAGCCTACAAAATGAACGTGAGGTGCTTGCTATATGATTATTGAGTATCAAGATGTAAATTATAAAATGTTATCTAAGTACATGCTGAACTATCACAGATTGTGTGACTGGTATATTAACCGACCTCATAGCGTTAATGACCTTCAATATCGAAATATATGCGATATAGCTAAAGGGATTACTGCTGTATATAATGATTCTTCTTTATTAAAGCAACAAGTTATCAAGTTGACGTGGTGGGACAAGGAAAACTTATCAGATGACGTTATTTGCGACATCATCGGTATTAAACAAAGGGCATTGTTGCGTGCTAGAACGTCTATATTAGACCGATTGTCGAGTGAAATTGGCTATGTATGATAAAAAAACGATTAAACAGTTTATATTGAGTTGTCACGAGCATATTAACGATGATTATGAAGATAAACCCATTGAAACAGATGATTTCTTTGAGTTAGGTGCTGAAGTTGGCCATAAGCGTATAGATCAAATGAATACAGAAGATGTGATATTTTTAAACGAGCTAGAATTGGCCGCCGAAACAGTAGGAACATTCAAAGAGTTTAATTTGTTTTTACTGTTGGTAGAGGGGAAAACTTACAAAGATATGGCTCGTATATTCGAAGTAGGCGAGCAGAGAGTTAAGCAGATGTTAGACAAGTTAATAGTTAAAATGATTAAATATTTGCAATATAACTAAAATTGTATATAATAGGTAACGGACTCACTTATCACTTTCTAACGAATACACACTAGACGACTTTTAAAGTCGTCTTTTTTATTTGGTTATTATACAACTAAATTTTTTCTTTTAATCACATTAGAGTGAGTATAAAATAGGCTTATTCTGATATTTAATGCTATAGTAAACTTACATACAGCTATATATATTATTTTATAATTATTAATTTTTACATATAACAATTGCCCAAGTATGTTATGGGATGGTTATTTGCTTGATAGTTCAATGTCATGTTAAAATGTATTTATCAGTTTTTAGCATTATAACTCTTAATTTATAAGGCAGACGGTCTAGTCTGTCTTTTTTTATTTACATATACGAACTAGAGTTCTATTATATTTACGAGGTGATTATAAATGAAACCCAATTTAGACTGGAATAAAGAGTTTCAAGAGTTTCAAGATATTTTGAATTCAGGAATAAATCCCGAATGGTTATATAATGCTAAAGCAAATTTGATACTTAATCCAGCATATACTGGACAAGGGAAACAATTTTTCTTTACTAAAGATATTATTGAAGCCAGTAAAAGAATTCCTTTTTATTAAATTAAATATTGAAAGTAGGTATTTAAAATCAATAAACGACTTCAAAAAGAAAAACTATGGAGTAGATATAAATATGAAGTTTTGTGGCATGATCACAATACTTATAATGACATTAGATATTTGATGAATAACGATGCTGAAATCGAATTAGTTCAGCAAAAAATTCAATACGCATTAAGTAAGAAACCATCTAAAGGTTCAATAATTAATACCTTTTGTCATATGTGGGGGTATTTCAAAAAGATAAGCACCGAACAAGAAAAACAGAAATTTATACAATTAAAAACAGATTTTGAAAATCAATTAATAAATGAAAGAAATTTAATTGATTTTATTAAGAGGTTAGCAGATTTATATGAAGTTTCTTATTTAAAACAGTCCTCTATTATAAGTGATCCAAATCTAAATAGGTGAGTATAATTTATAGGTAGTTATTATAACTTTGATCTACTTTTTAATATTTAAATTAATTTAATATCTTTATTGCTATTTATGTTATACATTTGATTATATTACAAATAAATAACCAAGGAGATTATATATGGATTACAAAAAAGAAATCAACAAAATAGGTTGGAACTCAAAAGAAGTAGAAAATAGAAACGAAAGTTTAATAGATGATGGATTTATAAGTTCAAAAGAAAATGACAATGAAAATATAGAGAATCTTATTGAAAAAGAAAGTGATAACTCTACACTAAATGAATTTTTAAATAAATAAAAAACCTATAGGCTTATTTCATATAAATTTGTTAAGTGTGTTGACTGATTTGATTATATTATTACAAGAAAAAATCCAGATCAGAAAGACCTTATAATCTATAGTATGTTAATTATAATTATATGTTTAATGGCCATTTTTACAATTTGACACATTATTTTAAATTATGCAATTTAATAAGAAAAGACAAGCACAAAGCCTGTCTTTTCTTACTTGTGTGTTTTAATAATAATAATAAAGGAATGTGAATTGTATGTCTATTTACAAATTATCATTTCCTCATAGTTTGGTCAAGCAAAATAAAAACACTCACCTGTTGGTGAGCGTTAGTAACTAAATTTATCATTACATGTTCGTTGATTGTCATTTTACTTAGGGATTCTATTAACAAAAATAATTTTCAAGTTAGACAAAATTGACGCATTAAATATCCCCTAATATATGTATTTTAATTAGTTGATGCAACGCAGACCAAATGTTAAAACTATACATTAAGGTTATTTGATAACTTTGAGCAAATTTTAAGCGTGATGTTATACATTTGGATTTGAATATATTAGAGAACCCTAAATTGAAGAGTCTGTAAAACAAATTACTCATATCTGAGTGATTTAGATTATCCAACTGGTAATAACTATAACAACACTTGTAAAATAGAGAGGACGTAAAATGCTAATCCATAAGGAGTGAATGAATCATTAGGGCAGACCAAAAGCCAATTTGCCCCCCCAGATTTGTAGACTCGGTGATTTTTTTACCTGTTCTTTATTACACTATTACTTAAAATTGAGTAACAGCTCAAAAAAGTGCATGTACTAATGAAAACTCTAGTTTTAATATTGTTTATGTTTCTATATATATGAATATATGTTTAGCAATATAAAAATGGTAATAAATGTAATAATAAGTTTGTAAATCCCATACTTCTCTATCTTATAAAAGGTAGGGATGTATTTTGCGTTCTGAGAGAAGATTTGTGTTGTATTAAGAAGTTATAAGATGGATAATTATATATACAATACTTATATAGGATGAATTGTAAATGAATGAGATTTGTTTTTTATAATAGAATTAAATGACGGTACATTTTTCGTGAGTATGTAGAAAACGTTTGGAAAATTGATGAAAGTTTAGCTTTAAAACGGTTTGATAAAAGTAATAAAAAAGCGTTACAGAGTTAGGGCGTTACAGGAATTAAATCAAAACGAAATATCAGCTATAAAGGAAGATATGACAAAGAGCGAAGCACTTAAATTCGTAAGAGACACTGCTGTTAAAAGAAGAACTTTAAATAAAAATCAAAAGTTAAATGTTGTTCTTAATACCAAAGATTTAATAGAAGAATTGCAAGAGAAATCAAAAGAAAATAGATTAGCAAATTTGAAACAAAACAAACCGAAAAGCCCAGTTGAACCTATCGGTAAAAAAGTCAAGACACCAGTAAAAGAAAACGCTGAATTGGCTAAATTAGCAGGCGTTTCTGAAACAACATTAAAAAGAGCTAAGAAAGTAAAAAAATCAGTAACATTGGTCGTACAAAAATGTTTAACCAAAAGTATGTACTCAAAAATGATTGTGTAAAAAGTACGCACACAAAAAAGTTTATGTGCTATTACTCAAAAATGAGTATGAGGTTTGGTTTCTCAAAAAAAGAGCAAGCAATGTACACGGTCAAAAATGACCACGTACTGTTATCCAAAAAAAAGACGACAGCAAACGGACAAAAAAGTCTGATTGTATATAAGTGAAAACGAAGAGCGCAAAGAATTTACGTATTCTGAACGAATGGATTATGCACAACAGTTAGAAAGAATAGAAGCCAAAAAATCTAAAGAAAGAATGGCAGTAAAAAACAAGGTAAGGACCCGGGTCCTTACCTAAAAAAAGTAAGACCAGAGATATAGTTGGATAATCTACCGGTTTTGGAAATAGATATTGGACTTAAAATAAAAATGGGGACTAAATGGGGGCGCGAAATTCAAAACGTATCAAAACGAATGACACTATAAAATATAAAAATACCGACACCACAAGTGTTTTGACGACTAGTGATATCGGGTGAAAATGAGAAAATAACTTATTAATCCCCTCGAAGGGAATCGAACCCCTATCCTAAGAACCGGAATCTTATGTGTTATCCATTACACTACGAGGGGTAAATAACAATAATATTAGTGTACAAATCTTATAAGTGTTGGTCAACAATAATTTATACAGTTTAAGGAAATTCTAAGCGTTATTTTTTGACCATATTTGACTTTTAGGTTAAAATAAATTTATCAGTTAGAAATAAGGAGGCAATATTAATGAATTTAATACCTACAGTAATTGAAACTACAAACCGTGGGGAACGTGCTTATGATATTTACTCACGTTTATTAAAAGACCGTATTATTATGTTAGGTTCACAAATTGATGATAACGTAGCAAACTCTATCGTATCACAATTATTATTCTTACAAGCACAAGATGCTGAAAAAGATATCTATCTTTACATTAACTCACCAGGTGGTAGTGTAACTGCTGGATTTGCTATTTATGATACAATCCAACACATTAAACCAGATGTACAAACAATTTGTATCGGTATGGCAGCATCAATGGGGTCATTCTTACTTTCAGCAGGTGCAAAAGGTAAACGTTTTGCATTACCTAATGCTGAAGTAATGATTCACCAACCATTAGGCGGTGCACAAGGTCAAGCAACTGAAATTGAAATTGCCGCTAACCATATTCTAAAAACACGTGCTAAATTAAACAAAATTTTAGCTGAACGTACTGGTCAATCAATTGAACAAATTGAAAAAGATACTGACCGTGATAACTTCTTATCAGCAGAAGAAGCTAAAGAATACGGATTAATCGACGAAGTTATGGTGCCAGAATCATAATATTTCGCATAAGTAAATTAGGATAAACAGATTATAAAACAAGTCACGACAATGTATGACTATTTCCAAATGTATGATGCATAAGGAAATGGTTGGCATGCGTGACTTGTTTTTTTGAATATATTGAAATTATGAGTTGTGTTTATTTAATAGATTTTGTTTTTTTATAAAATAATAAGATGGAAACGATTAAAGTTAACAAACCAATGATTAACAAAGTTATAGAAATGAAGATCATTATTGCAGGTTTTTCAAATGCTAAAATACTATTGGTAATGATGAGCAAGCCTGCAATGAATAATAAGATATGGCTAAAACTATCTTGTTTCATTTTTAATGGTACCTTTCTTATTGAACTAAATTTTCTAATGCAAGTTTTAGGTTAGGATATTTAAATTTGAAATCTAGTGCTTGCAATTTATTAGGTAAAACTTTTTGAGTATCAAGTACAACTGTAGACATTTCTCCTAAGATAAGTCTGAGCGCAAATGATGGCACCCACGTATAATGTGGACGATGTACTTCTCTTGCAATGGTATAACCAAACATATTTTGATGTTCTGCGATAGGTGATGTGAAATTAAATACACCTCGCGCTTTATCATTATTGATGGTATAGAGTATCGCTCTTGTTAGATCTTCAATATGAATCCAAGAATACCATTGTCTACCACTACCAATTTTACCGCCGACATTTAACTCATAAGGTAATTTCATTAATGGTAATGCACCGCCTTTATTTGATAATACCATTCCAAATCTACCTATAATTACACGTGTTCCAAAGGATTCAAATTGACGTGCTAGACGTTCCCACTGATAAACTACTTCAGATAAAAAATCAAATGGTAATGTTTGATACAACTCAGTATATGTACGTGTTAAATCGGGTTTATAATAACCGACTGCGCTGGCGTTAAAGAATACAGAAGGTTTTTGCTTTCTGTTTTTGAAAAGGTCGTATAATGCCTGTGTAGATTGTAATCGACTTAGCATTATATTTTGTTTGTGTGCGGAAGTCCAGCGGTTATTTAAGCTAGCACCGGCCAAATTGATGACGATATCAATATCTGGAATTTGGCTTTCCCAATTTGGTTCTGTCCAATTAACATATGTGATTTTAGGATGTGATGTAGCGTGTCTTTGTCTTGTTAATATCGTGATTTTCGAATCACTTTGTTGAATTGCCTCGATTAGCTGAGTACCTACTAGACCAGTACCGCCCGTAATTAGATAGTGTTTCATAGTATCACCTCATAGAATTGTAGTATTGAAGCGTGCAGGCTTTTAAAGTAAAAAATCTCATGATTTAGTATGACAAAATTTATTCGAATTTTGTTCAAAAATATGTCATTTACTACATCTAAGATGTATTTAAAATAAAATCATATGTCGTTATAATAAAGGTACCTTCGATATTAATTAATCATCTCTTAATTATTTCGAGTATACCCCATAATATACTAGCGAAGGTAAAATTTTGACTCCCTTTAGTAGAGGCCTATACGATTTTCGTGTAGGTCTAATTTTTATACCTTATAATATATATTATTGAATAATAAGAAATAATTTTGATGTCGTTTTAAAAAGGGAATTTGAAGTACTACATATTATAAAATAAATAAGGCAATAATGCCAAAAGCGAGTAAAAGTAAAAAAAGAACGAGTATAAAAAGTTTATAGCGTGTTTTGATTGATATTTTTAATTCATCATTGTCATTTTCGGTCATCATATGTCGTAAACCTTTAGGTTTTTGTTGTGATTGATCTGTTTCGTTAAATAAGTCGTAGTTTTTCAAAATCTAGTCACATCCTGTTATGATATTATTGACAATAGTAGAATAATTTAAGTGAAAGTGTTGAAACAACAATTGAAATTAGATTACTATTTAAGTTGAAGTTAAAAATAAAAGTGTTGTATATGATTATTTTACTATAGTTTGGACCACAAAGTAACAACTACATTAAAATGTGGTTAATATGGTTGTTTAATCAATGAAATAGTGTAAAATATAGTTCTAACATGAAGTTAAATGCCATTTGAAAATGATGATTTGATATAAATTGAAGTGAGGGGAGCATATGCCTAAGCATAATCAAAATAATAATTTTGATGATAAAGATAATAAAAAAATGAGTGGTTTCGCAAAACTTATCAGTGGATTGATTGTCCTACTACTTATAGGTGGATTAGTTTTTGCAATTTTTGCATTCGTAGATCATTCAAATAAAGCCAATGAACGTTTGGCAGACCAAAAACAAGAAGAAAAAGACAAAAAGAAAGAAAAAACAAAGGAACAAAAAGACAAGAAAAAAGAAAAGTCAACTGAAGAAACCCAACAAACACAACAAACACAGCAAACTCAACAAGTTCCTCAAACACAACAAACACAACAGACCCAACAAACGCAACAAACACAGCAGCCTAGAACACAAGAACGAAGAACTACGGAAGAAAAAGATTCACCTGAAAAAACAAAAGAAGAACGTACTACTGAAGAACGCTCGACAGAAGAGAAGACCGATGAACCATCCACAGAGGAAGAAACAACTGAAGAAAATACGAGCGAACCATCAACTGAAGAGCGCACATCTGAGCCTTCCACAGAAGAGAAGACCGATGAACCTTCTACCCAACAACGAAGTACGCAACAAAATACCCAACAACGTTCAACACAAAACAATAATTCAAATTCAGAAGGAAGTTCGCAATCCTCTGATGAAGATTAAATGGAATTAGAAAAATACATTCTTAGAACACGTGCTGTCATATGACAGTGCGTGTTTTTTGTAATAATTAATGTAACTTAAGCACTGAAATGAAATATCGTATATTATTTATAATACGAATCATATAAGACAAAGAAAAAGAAAGCTTAAAATAGCAGGCTTACTAAATATGAAATGAATGACAATAGCAGTATGATGGAAAAGCAACCACCTAAACAACCACAACCAAAAGGTCCTAAATGACAGCCAATGTGTTTGTTGTAATTAAAGGGTTGATATGGGTTTTTTTGAGAACTTTCTTTTGTTTCTTTAAAGTAATCGTCATCTTTATATCTCTTATCTTCTGGGTCTATCACTTCTGGGTGTTTATTGTTAGACATGTATATTCCTCCTGATAAATACTATTTAAATTTATATTTATTTTAAGCATAAATAGTGATTGATTCAATGAAACGCATGTTGATGAAATGATTTTAAAACATATCATCAAAAAAATTAATGGTAAATGATTAGTGAAATATGGAATCGGGTATAGTTATTCTATAGACAAAAGATTTATAGAAGTTTAGAATTTACTTTATTTAAGACAAAAGTATTTCTCTTGCTTTTTTAAATGTATAGTAGTATTATTGCAAATATAAGAGGTTATATTTTTTTGTCCCAGTAGGGACGAAAAAAGTCAATCTATGGTTAGAACTTGACCCTTGTATATAGAAACGGAGGAGGATAGTAGTGAAAGACTTGATAAAAATTCAACAAAAGTTAGTTCCAGAAATTGTTGAAAAGATGTATCGTCGTTTTTCAATACTCACTACTATCGCTCAGTATCAACCCGTCGGTAGACGTAGTTTAAGTGAATATATGGATTTAACTGAAAGAGTATTGCGTTCTGAAACAGATGTTTTAAAGAAACAAGCGCTTATCAAAGTTAAACCTACAGGCATGGAAATCACTGAAGCTGGTGAAACGACAGTACGCCAATTAAACAGTTATTTTAACGTTTACTCGGATGATCATCACCTTGCTCAAATTATCAAAGAAAAATATGGCATTAAAGATGTTTATGTCATTCCTGGTGATTCAGACACTGATAAAACGGTTAAAATTGAGTTATCTAAACAAGCGGGACAGCTAGTTGAAGATGTTTTATATGATCACGCAACTGTAGCAGTTACAGGTGGCTCAACGATGGCATACGTAAGCGAATCTATGCATCGCCAACCTTACGACGTATTTTTTGTACCCGCTCGAGGTGGACTTGGTGAAAATGTTGTATATCAAGCCAATACGATTGCTGCCAGTATGGCACAGCAAACAGATGGAGATTATACAACGCTTTATGTGCCAGATAATGTCAGTGAAACAACCTATAACACACTTATGTTAGAACCGTCAGTGATACACACCTTAGAGAAAATTAGAGAAGCGAATATTACAATCCACGGCATTGGTGATGCGCTGAAGATGGCGCGAAGACGTCAATCACCTAGTGAAGTTATTGAAAAACTTCAACATCACAATGCCTCGGGAGAAGCATTTGGATATTATTTCGATGAACAAGGACAAATCGTTCACAAAGTAAAAACGATTGGACTTCAATTAGAAGATCTTGTATCGAAAAAGTTTATCTTTGCCGTTGCTGGGGGTAAATCAAAAGGAGAGGCAATTAAAGCCTATCTTTCGATAGCACCTAAAAACACTGTGTTAATCACAGATGAAGGCGCGGCAAGTATTATCGCAAATAATAGTAATAAAAAGTGATTCCACTTTTTAAATATCATTTTAAAGGAGGCCATTATAATGGCAGTTAAAGTAGCAATTAATGGTTTTGGTAGAATTGGTCGTTTAGCATTTAGAAGAATTCAAGATGTAGAAGGAATCGATGTAGTAGCAGTAAACGACTTAACAGATGACGAAATGTTAGCTCATTTATTAAAATATGACACTACACAAGGTCGCTTCACAGGAGAAGTTGAAGTTGAAGAGAATGGTTTCCGCGTTAACGGACTAGAAGTTAAATCATTTTCTGAGCCAGATCCAAGTAAATTACCTTGGGGAGACTTAGATATCGATGTAGTATTAGAATGTACTGGTTTATTCACAGATAAAGAAAAAGCAGAAGCACACATCAATGCAGGCGCTAAAAAAGTATTAATTTCAGCACCAGCTAAAGGTGATTTGAAAACAATCGTATACAACACTAACCACGATACTTTAGATGGTTCAGAAGATGTTGTTTCAGGTGCTTCATGTACTACTAACTCATTAGCACCAGTTGCTAAAGTTTTAAATGATGAATTCGGTTTAATCGAAGGTTTCATGACTACAATCCATGCATACACTGGTGACCAAAGCACACAAGATGCGCCTCACAGAAAAGGTGACAAACGTCGTGCTCGTGCAGCTGCTGAAAACATTATCCCTAACTCAACAGGTGCTGCTAAAGCTATCGGCCTAGTAATTCCTGAAATTGATGGTAAATTAGACGGTGGAGCACAACGTGTACCAGTTGCAACTGGTTCATTAACTGAATTAACAGTAGTATTAGATAAAAATGTAAGTATCGAAGACGTAAATAACGCAATGAAAAATGCATCTAACGAATCATTCGGTTATACTGAAGATGAAATCGTTTCTTCTGACGTAATCGGAATGACTTACGGTTCATTATTTGATGCAACTCAAACACGTGTTATGACTGTTGGAGATCGTCAATTAGTTAAAGTAGCAGCTTGGTATGATAACGAAATGTCATACACTTCACAATTAGTACGTACATTAGAATATTTAGCAAGTCATGCTAAATAATTTGATGTTCACTTTAGTTTAACAAGTATAGCGTTGTGAAATTGAATCAATAAGCTTAGGAGTAAGCGGGGAGCTCAACGCTTCTCCGCTTATTTTACTTTATTCATCCATCTAAAGGAGGAAGATTACATGGCAAAAAAAATTGTATCTGATATAGAGTTAAAAGGTAAAACTGTACTTGTACGTGCGGATTTTAACGTACCTATGAAAGACGGGGAAATTACGGATGACAACCGTATCGTTCAAGCTTTACCAACTATAGAGTATATTATAGAGCAAGGTGGTAAAGTCGTTTTATTCTCTCACTTAGGAAAAGTTAAAGAAGAAAGTGATAAAGCAGAATTAACTTTAAAACCTGTAGCTAATGCATTAGCTGAAAAATTAAATAAAGACGTGACATTTGTTCCTGAAACACGTGGAACACAATTAGAGCAATCTATCAAAGCGTTAAATGAAGGTGATGTGCTATTAGTTGAAAATACACGTTTTGAAGATTTAGAAGGTAAAAAAGAGTCTAAAAATGATCCTGAATTAGGTGAATACTGGGCATCATTAGGTGATGTCTTCGTAAATGATGCATTTGGAACGGCACACCGTAAACATGCGTCAAACGTAGGTATTGCAGCACACCTAGAAACTGTAGCAGGTTATCTAATGGAAAAAGAAATTAGATATATCGGTGGCGTTGTAGAAAACCCAGATAAACCTGTTGTTGCAATTCTTGGTGGTGCTAAAGTTTCAGATAAAATTGGTGTAATCACTAACTTATTGAAAATTGCAGATAAAGTGCTTATTGGTGGCGGTATGTCATACACATTCTTCAAAGCTCAAGGTAAAGAGATTGGCCTATCTTTATTAGAAGAAGATAAAGTAGACTTTGCAAAAGAATTGTTAGAAAAAGCAGGAGATCAAATCGTATTACCTGTAGATTGTAAAGTTGCAAAAGAGTTTTCTAATGACGCGAAGATTACAGAAGTTTCTGTAGATGATATACCTGCAGATCAAGAAGCGATGGATGTTGGTCCAAAAACTGTGGAATTATTCAAAGAAAAATTACAAGGTGCACATACGGTAGTATGGAATGGACCTATGGGCGTATTTGAATTCAGTAATTTTGCAAAAGGTACAATTGGTGTTTGTGAAGCAATTGCTGAGATGAAAGATGCAAACACAATCATCGGTGGAGGCGACTCAGCTGCAGCTGCGATTTCATTAGGATATGCAGATGACTTTAGTCACATTTCAACTGGTGGCGGTGCATCATTAGAATATCTTGAAGGTAAAGAACTGCCAGGTGTAGTTGCGATTGCTAATAAATAATCGCTAATTTACGAGCAAAACTTGATTAAACAATAATCATAATTTACTAATAGGAGTGTATATAATGAGAAAACCAATTATTGCGGGTAACTGGAAAATGAACAAAACGGTTCAAGAGGCTAAAGATTTTATTAATGAATTACCAGCATTACCAGATACTAAAGAGGTAGAATCAGTAATTTGTGCTCCAACAATTCAATTAGATGCTTTAGTAACATCAGTTAATGAAGGTAAAGCACAAGGCTTACAAATTGGTGCACAAAATGCCTTTTATGAAGATAACGGTGCATTTACAGGTGAAACATCACCAGTGGCATTAGCTGATTTAGGTGTGAAATATGTTGTTATTGGACACTCAGAACGTCGTGAAATCTTCCATGAAACGGATGAAGATATCAACAAAAAAGCACATGCTGTATTCAATCACGGTATGACACCAATTATTTGTGTTGGTGAAACAGACGAAGAACGTGAAAGTGGCAAAGCTAATGAAGTTGTTGGCAACCAAGTTAAAAAAGCTGTAGAAGGCTTGTCAGAAGCACAATTGAAACAAGTTGTTATCGCATATGAACCAATTTGGGCAATCGGTACTGGTAAATCATCAACTGCAAAAGATGCCAATGAAATGTGTGCATTTGTAAGAGAAACAATCGCAGATTTATCTGGACAAGCAGTTGCTGATGCAACACGTATTCAATATGGCGGTAGTGTTAAACCTAACAACATAAAAGAATACATGGCAGAATCAGACATTGATGGCGCATTAGTAGGTGGCGCATCACTTAAAGTGGATGATTTTGTACAACTGTTAGAAGGTGCAAAATAATATGGCTAAACAACCAACTGCATTAATTATTTTAGATGGTTTTGCAAATAGAGAAAGTGAGCATGGTAATGCTGTAAAACTAGCTAATAAACCTAATTTTGATCGTTATTATAATCAGTATCCAACAACCCAAATCGAAGCAAGTGGCTTGGATGTTGGACTTCCTGAAGGTCAAATGGGTAATTCAGAAGTTGGACATATGAATATCGGTGCTGGACGTATTGTTTATCAAAGTTTAACGCGTATCAATAAATCTATTGAAGATGGCGATTTCTTTGAAAATGATGTATTGAATCACGCCATTCAACACGTAAAAGGTAATGACTCAGCACTTCATATTTTTGGTTTATTGTCAGATGGTGGTGTGCACAGTCATTATAAACATCTATTTGCTTTATTAGAATTAGCCAAAAAGCAAGGCGTTGACAAAGTTTATGTACATGCGTTTTTAGATGGACGTGATGTAGATCAAAAATCTGCACTTAAATATATCGAAGATACAGAAGCTAAGTTTAAAGAATTAGGCATTGGCCAATTCGCATCTGTTTCAGGTCGTTATTACGCAATGGATCGTGATAAACGCTGGGATAGAGAAGAAAAAGCTTATAACGCAATTCGTAACTTTGGTGGAGAAACATTTGAATCAGCTAAAGCTGGTGTTGAAGCAAACTATGCTAAAGACTTAACTGATGAATTTGTTGAACCATTTATCATCAAAGATCAAAATAATGGTGTAAATGATGGAGATGCAGTCATTTTCTATAACTTCCGTCCTGATAGAGCTGGTCAACTGTCTGAAATCTTTACAGATAAAGCATTTGAAGGCTTTAAAGTGGATCAAGTAAATGACTTATTCTACGCTACATTTACAAAATATAATGATAATGTTGATGCAAAAATTGTTTTTGAAAAAGTTGACTTAACTAATACAATTGGTGAAGTTGCACAAGATAATGGCTTGAAACAGTTACGTATAGCGGAAACTGAAAAATTCCCACACGTCACTTATTTTATGAGTGGTGGCCGCAATGATGAATTTGAAGGCGAACGTCGTAGATTGATTGACTCACCTAAAGTTGCAACTTATGATCTTAAACCAGAAATGAGCGCTTATGAGGTTAAAGACGCACTCATTGAAGAGTTAAATAAAGGTGATTTAGACTTAATCTTATTAAACTTTGCCAACCCTGATATGGTAGGTCACAGTGGTATGCTTGAACCTACGATTAAAGCAATTGAAGCGGTTGATGAATGCTTAGGTGAAGTCGTAGATAAAATTGTTGATATGGGTGGTCATGCCATTATTACAGCTGACCATGGTAACTCAGATATGGTATTGACTGATGATGAGCAACCGATGACAACACATACGACTAATCCTGTACCAGTGATTGTTACTAAAGAGGGTGCAACTTTACGTGAAACAGGTCGACTAGGTGATTTAGCACCTACATTGTTAGATTTGTTACAAGTAAAACAACCTGAAGACATGACTGGCGAATCACTCATCAAGCATTAATTTGATATAAATAAAATATGGACTAAAATTAGCAAAATAAAAGCGTGTCACAGTTTAAAATTTGCTTAAAAGACTGATGACACCCATAATCAAATTGAAGTAATTAAATTATTTGTATTTATAGCATTTATAGCTATAATGAAGATGAAATTTAATATTTCTAAACTACTTATTATAAAGGAGATTACAAACATGCCAATTATTACAGATGTTTACGCTCGCGAAGTCCTTGACTCACGTGGTAACCCAACAGTGGAAGTAGAAGTATTAACTGAAAGTGGTGCATTTGGACGCACACTTGTACCATCAGGTGCTTCTACTGGTGAACACGAAGCAGTAGAATTACGTGACGGAGACAAAACACGTTATTTAGGTAAAGGTGTAACGAAAGCTGTTGAAAATGTAAATGAAATTATTGCACCTGAATTAATTGAAGGTGAATTTTCAGTATTAGAACAAGTCTCAATTGATAAAATGATGATTCAATTAGATGGAACTGAAAATAAAGGTAAATTAGGTGCAAATGCTATTCTTGGTGTTTCTATTGCAGTAGCACGTGCAGCAGCTGATTTATTAGGTCAACCACTTTATAAATATTTAGGTGGCTTCAATGGTAAACAATTACCAGTTCCAATGATGAATATTGTAAATGGTGGTTCTCACTCTGATGCGCCAATCGCATTCCAAGAGTTCATGATCTTACCAGTTGGTGCAGAAACATTTAAAGAATCATTACGTTGGGGAGCAGAAATTTTCCACAACTTAAAATCAATCCTTAAAAACCGTGGTTTAGAAACAGCAGTAGGTGACGAAGGTGGTTTCGCTCCTAAATTTGAAGGTACAGAAGATGCTGTTGAAACAATATTAGAAGCGATCAAAGCAGTTGGATTAGAACCTGGTAAAGATGTGTTCTTAGGCTTTGACTGTGCTTCATCTGAATTCTTCGAAGATGGCGTTTATAATTATGCTAAATTTGAAGGTGAAAATGGTTCAAAACTTACAGCAGAACAACAAGTTGACTATTTAGAAGAATTAGTTAATAAATATCCAATCATTTCTATTGAAGATGGTATGGATGAAAATGACTGGGACGGTTGGAAAGTATTAACTGACCGCATCGGTGATCGTGTTCAATTAGTTGGTGACGATTTATTCGTTACAAATACTGTTAAATTATCAGAAGGTATCGAAAAAGGCATTGGTAACTCAATCTTAATTAAAGTTAACCAAATTGGTACATTAACTGAAACATTTGATGCTATTGAAATGGCTCAAAAAGCTGGATATACAGCAGTAGTATCACACCGTTCTGGTGAAACAGAAGATACAACTATTGCGGATATCGCAGTTGCTACAAATGCAGGCCAAATTAAAACTGGTTCATTATCTAGAACTGACCGTATTGCTAAATACAATCAATTATTACGCATCGAAGATGAATTGTTTGAAACAGGCAAATTCGATGGTATTAAATCTTTCTACAACTTAGATAAATAATATTTATCTTGAAAAAGAGTTCACGCGCTAACACGTAAGCCCAATGGGTTTGCGTGTTTTTTTATTGCAAGACACGTTAATATCATTTATGATTCAAAATTGTGTCAGACAAAGATAAGATTCAATAAATACATCGTCAACGTTATTTAATTTGTTCATCTTTGTCAGTGAAACTGATATAATTAAAAGTGTAAATTATAGAAGGAGTATTGACTGATTATGAAGGCACAACCTAAAACAAAAGAAATTAGAACAGGTCATTTTCTTGCTTACACTTCACTTATCATAGCAATATTATATGCCATCCATTTATTTGTTATTTTAGATGACAGTGTGATAAAACAAATGTTAATAAATAGTAGACAAAAGCCTTCTGAAAACGCAATTGGTGTTATAAAAAACAGTTTCCAATTTACAGGTATCATGTATGTGATTGCTAATTTAACAGGGATTATTGCGATTTGGAATAGGCACACGTATTTGTGGTGGTTTATGTTTGCAGTATTCACTTCACAAATTTTATATAATTTAGTTAATATCAGTTCGGTTTATGAGGCGATATTAGATACAAAATCAATGATAAATATCTTACCGTTAACAATTGTATTGGTCATGTCACTTATTTTAGCGATTTATATGTTGGTTGTTTCAATCAAACGTAAAAGCACTTTTAATAGATAGAAGTTTGCTAAATAAGTTAAACGTGTGATATAATGCGGTTCGTATATAATGAATGGAGGACAATTTTTATGCATACATTTTTCATGATCATTTTAATTTTAGATTGTATTGCATTAGTGACTGTTGTATTACTCCAAGAAGGTAAAAGTAATGGACTATCAGGTGCGATAAGCGGTGGCGCTGAACAGTTATTTGGTAAACAAAAACAACGTGGCGTTGATTTATTCTTGCATAGATTAACAATTGTATTGTCTGTCATTTTCTTCTTGTTAATGTTAGGCATAAGTTATTTTGGTTTATAAGGTCCGACAATGTAAAAGTCGGGCTTTTTTATTTATAATAGAAGTATTCGGCTTTTAAATGCTTCAAAGTAGGGAATATATTTTGAGTACAACTGATATCATATTTATTTTAATAGCTTGGACGAAAGGATTGAATCACGATGCAAATTAGATTACCAGAACCATTCTTTTTTGAAGAAGGTAATCGCGCTGTATTACTTTTACACGGTTTTACAGGAAATTCTTCAGATGTAAGACAATTAGGTCGATTCTTACAAAAAAAGGGTTACACTTCTTATGCGCCACAATATGACGGGCATGCAGCACCACCAGAAGAGATACTTCAATCTAGTCCATTTGCATGGTATAAAGATGCGATAGATGGATATGAATTCCTTGTGGATAAAGGATATGATGAAATTGTGGTGGCTGGCTTATCACTTGGTGGTTGTTATGCATTGAAAATAAGCTTAGATAGAGATGTAAAGGGTATTATAACAATGTGTTCACCTATGCATATTAAGACTGAAGGTGCAATGTTTGATGGTGTCTTAACGTATGCACGTAATTTTAAAAAATACGAAGGCAAAGATGAAACAACAGTAGAAAGAGAAATGGATGCGTTTCATCCAACAGATACTTTAAAAGATTTACAAGGTCAAATTCAAAGTATACGTAATCAAGTAGATGAGGTTATGGATCCGCTACTGGTTATCCAAGGTGAGCAAGATCAAATGATTAATACAGATTCTGCTAACATTATATACAATGAAAGCGACTCAGATGATAAAGAGATTAAATGGTATGCGAATTCAGGACATGTCATTACAATTGATAAAGAAAAAGAACAAGTTTTTGAAGATATATACCAATTCTTAGAATCATTAGATTGGTCCAAATAAATTTACAGTATTTAATAAAAGAAAGGAGGGGCATAATGAATTTAAAGCAATCCATTGAAGAAATTATTAAACAACCAGATTATGAACCCATGTCTGTATCAGATTTTCAAGATGCATTAGGTTTAAATAGTGCCGACTCATTTAGAGACTTAATCAAGGTACTTGTTGAATTAGAACAAACAGGATTAATTCAACGTACAAAGACAGACAGATACCAACGTCAGGAATCTAAAAAATCAAAGCAATCGAAATTAATACAAGGTACACTTAGCCAAAATAAAAAAGGTTTTGCATTCTTACGTCCTGAAGACAATGATATGGATGATGTCTTTATCCCACCTACGAAAATTAATCGTGCAATGGATGGAGATACCGTACTTGTCGAATTACAAAACTCTAAAGGTGAACATAAAGGTAAGTTAGAAGGTGAAGTGAAATCAATTGAAAAGCACTCTGTTACTCAAGTAGTGGGTACGTATAGTGAAGCTCGACATTTTGGTTTCGTGTTACCTGATGATAAACGTATTATGCAAGATGTCTTTATTCCCAAAGGGCATAATTTAGGTGCGATAGATGGACATAAAGTCTTAGTACAAATTACAAAATATGCGGACGGTACCGATAATCCAGAAGGCCAAGTTTCTGCAATTTTAGGCCATAAAAATGATCCAGGTGTCGATATCTTGTCGATTATCTATCAACATGGTATTGAAATTGAATTCCCAGATAAAGTGTTAGAGGAAGCTGAAGCTGTTCCAGATGAAATTAAACCATCTGAAATCGAAGGACGTCGTGATTTAAGAAATGAGCTAACCATTACAATTGATGGTGCAGACGCTAAAGACTTAGATGACGCGATTAGTGTGAAAAAGTTAGATAATGGACATACGCAATTAACGGTAAGTATCGCCGATGTCAGTTATTATGTAACAGAGGGGTCAGCGTTAAATGAAGAAGCATACGACCGTGCAACGAGTGTTTATTTAGTAGACCGTGTGATTCCAATGATACCTCATCGACTAAGTAATGGCATTTGTTCATTAAATCCACAAGTGGATAGACTAACTTTAAGTTGTCAAATGGAATTAGATGAACGTGGGCATGTAGTTAATCATGAAATCTTTGATAGTGTGATTCATTCAAATTATCGTATGACTTATGATGAAGTGAATGAAATTATTACAGATCAAAATGAAGACACGCGTAAACAATATAACGAAGTTACACCAATGCTAGATTTAGCTAAAGACTTATCAGAACGTTTAATCAATATGCGCAGACGCCGCGGTGAAATTGACTTCGATATCAGTGAAGCCAAAGTACTTGTCAATGATGAAGGTATCCCAACAGACGTAGAATTAAGAAAACGCGGTGAAGGTGAACGTCTCATCGAATCGTTTATGTTAGCAGCCAATGAAACGATAGCAGAACACTTTGATCGTTTGAATGTGCCATTTATATATCGTGTTCATGAGCAACCAAAATCAGAACGTTTACGTCAATTTTTTGATTTTATTACTAACTTTGGTTTAATGATTAAAGGTACTGGTGAAGAAGTTCACCCATCAACTTTACAAAAAATTCAACAAGAAGTAGAAGGCCAACCTGAGCAAATGGTCATTTCTACAATGATGTTACGTTCAATGCAACAAGCACGTTATGATGATGTGAATCTAGGTCACTTCGGTCTGTCAGCAGAGCACTATACACACTTCACGTCACCGATTCGTAGATATCCAGATTTAATCGTGCATAGACTCATTCGTAAATATCTTATTGATAAAACAATGGATGATAAAACACTTAATAAATGGGAAGAAGCATTACCAGAAATTGCTGATCATACATCACAAAGAGAACGAAGAGCGATCGAAGCAGAACGTGATACAGATGAATTGAAAAAAGCAGAATATATGGTTCAACATATTGGAGAAGAATATGAAGGTATCATTAGTTCTGTGGCTAATTTTGGTATGTTTATCGAATTGCCGAATACAATCGAAGGTATGGTACATGTATCAGAGATGACAGACGATTACTATCACTTCGATGAACGTCAAATGGCAATGATTGGAGAACGTCAAGCTAAAGTCTTTCGCATCGGTGATCCAGTTACAATCAAAGTTGTTAACGTAGATGTTGATGAGCGTATGATTGATTTCCAAATTGTTGGTATGCCATTACCGAAAAAAGAACGCAGCCCAAGACCTTCACGTGGTAAGACCATTCAAGCGAAACCACGTGGTCAGTCATTAGATAATTCAAATAATGATAAAAAGGGCAAGAAAAACCAACGTAAAGGTAAAAATCAACGCAATAAAAACAAGCCAGCAAGTGGTAATACCAAACACAAACCATTTTACAAAGATAAAAAAGTGAAAAATAAAGCTCGTAAGAAGAAAAAATAATTCAACAAAGAGGTGAAACTCAATGCCAAAGAAAAAATCACCAGGAACATTAGCTGAAAATCGTAAGGCCAGACATGATTTTAATATAGAAGATACGATTGAAGCGGGCATTGTGTTGAAAGGGACAGAAATTAAGTCCATTCGTCGTGGCAGTGCAAATCTTAAAGATAGCTATGCGCAAGTAAATCGTGGCGAAATGTTTTTAAATAATATGCACATTGCCCCATATGAAGAAGGGAATCGATTTAACCATGATCCACGTCGTTCACGTAAATTACTATTACACAAACGTGAAATAGAAAAATTAGGGGAACGCACCAGAGAAATTGGTTATTCCATCATTCCTTTAAAACTCTATTTAAAACACGGTCAATGCAAAGTTTTACTTGGTGTTGCAAGAGGTAAGAAAAGACATGACAAACGTCAAGCATTGAAAGAAAAAGCAATGAAACGTGACGTAGATAGAGCACTTAAAGCGCGTTATTAAGCGAAAATATTGCCAAAGACATTGATCTTTGGTAATATAATATGTGCTTTCTGAAAAAGATAGATGATTAAATCTGCAGAAAGTACATTATATTATTACGGGGGCGTTTTTGGATTCGACAGGGGTCCCCGAGCTAGTTAAGCGTGTCGGAGGGCTGTCTCCGCACCAACACACACAGTTAAAAATTAACTGACAAATCAAACAATAATTTCGCAGTAGCTGCCTAATAGCACTCTGCATCGCCTAACTGCATTTCCTATGTGCAGTTAACGCGATTCAACCTTAATAGGATACGCTAGGCACTGCCGTTTGAAGTCTGCCTAGAAGAGATTAATCGAACTAGCATAATGTCGGCTGTCTATCACCTAACATTATGCGAAATACCTTGATAGACTACACACGTAGAAAGATTAGTATCAGGACCTCTGGACGCGGGTTCGAATCCCGCCGTCTCCACTATATAGCTCTCAACCATTACGGTTGAGGGCTTTTTATTTTTTGGTGCACAGAAAGTGCACAGATAATGCACAGCAAATAAAAAACACCCTTTATTTTAGGGTGTAGGTGGTAATAAGTCTATATCGAGGTTGTGTATTATAGGATTAAAATCTTTATCATAATGTTTCCAAAATACATTATAGTTATTTGAAGATGGGTGGGGAAAAGTGCCTAAGTTTGAAGAGTGATTTTTATAAAGTTGTTTTGTTTTGAAATATTTAATAGCATCACTTCCAAAACATAGAACTTTAGTGTTAGTATCAATTTCCCAAAACTTATTATCATTTTCAATTATTAAACTATTAATACTTTCCTTAGTAATGTTTGCTTTAATTTCATTTAAATTGCAAAAATAAACACCCTTTTTTTGATAATCAAAAGCTATTTGTTCAGGTTTTTTTTGAAATGTAGTATGAAAATCATCTATGCATGATAATTGTTTTTTTGAAAGTAGTCCGATTATTCTGCGAAACGTTACAATATTTAACCATTCATTATTATTTTCTCTTTTTCCATCAGTGTAATATGGAAAAAATGCAACATTTTCTGTTGGATAGTTTTTCAACTGTATATTTTTATATTCTGCATTTTCATCAACTTTCATCTTTTCCGTATTAAAAAAATATGGATCTTTGCCAATAAATAAGTAATTAATTTTATTCATTTATTCACCTCATAAATATTTTATTATTTCTTTCTGTGTACTAGGGTACAAATGACCATATCTAGATGTAACTTCTTCTGTAGATGAATGACCTAATCGCTGTGCAATTATCATAGGACTAGCACCATGATTGACTAACATAGATACATTCGAGTGCCTTAATTCATGAATAACAATACGTGGGAAGGTTTCACCATCTGGTAATTCATCATCTAGTTTTTTAAGTGCGTTATTAAACCATCTATCAATTGTACCTTCACTAAATGCTTTTAAAAATGTGCCGAATAAAACATAATTAGATTTGTAAATATTATTATCTTTATACCAATTTAAATATTCTTGTAAGTCGTCCATCATGTGAGTTGGCATGTATATATCACGTATGGATGCTTTCGTCTTAGGGGCTGTCACGATACCGTGATAGTCCGTTTTGTTTATATGGATAAACTCTTCATCGAAATTAATATCGTCCCATGTGAGCGCTCTACATTCTCCCTTACGCATACCTCCAATAAATAATAATTTAAAAAATACTTTTTGTTGTATATTGGGTAACATATCGTGAAATTGATTAAATTGGTCTAACGTCCAATAATTTAAGCGCTTTTGCGTTTCAATTTCAAAGTTACCTACTAATGATGCAACATTTTGCTTTAGATCATGATACTTCATAGCATGATTCAATATAGATACTAAGAATACATGCATCTTTTTCAAATATTCTCCCGAACGACCTTCTTTCATTTTCTTATTCTGAAACTTCATTACATCTTGTGTAGTCATGTTGAAAACGTCCATTGATTTAAAATAGGGTATCAAATGATTATTCGCATGTGTTTTAAGTGATTTTAAACTTGATGCCTTACGTCTAGCAGAATACCAATCAATGTATTCTGCTACCAGCTTATCAAAAGGTAATTGATTAATTTTACCTATACCTTCGATTTCATCCATTATTTCATTACATTTTTTAACTGCTTCCTTACGTTGTTTAAAACCTTTACGTGTAATAAATTGACGTGTATTCGTCTTATCGTAGTATGTGATGCGGAAGTAATATGTACTACGCTTAGCATCTTTATAGATATTGTGTGATAGCTTTAAGTCATGTTGCAATTAGATCACCTACTTAATATCAAGGTATTTTTTTAGAAAATCGTCAAATTCTTTCATTATATCATCGTAAGTCTCTTTACTTTGGGAACCTTTATAATTATATAATTGTTGTAAAAGTACAGAAATAAACAATAAATTATCTTCATTCTCTTTTTCAGTTTCATAAAAATTATATGCATTATTAAGAAAATGAACATCTAAATAATGTAAATCTGTCTTTATTAATTCCAACAAATCATTTTTCAAAGTTTCCTCTCTAGTTGTATTTTTATGGGCCAACTCTTTATTTAGTTTTAAAAATTGTTCTCTTTTTTCTTCGTCGGTTAAATCACCATACATTTTAATACCGGAAGATAAGTAATTTACAGTTACATTTAATTTTTTTGCTAATTCTTGGGTAGTTTTTACACTAGGGTGTTTTCTTTCATTTTCTATATCGCTCAAATATGAACGAGATATATTAATCTTGTTCGCTAATTCTGCTTGCGTTAAATTTCGTTGTTTTCTAATTTCTTTTAGTGTCTTGCCGACAGACATTTTCATCACCTCGTTATTATAGTAACAAAAATAATGACGCCGATAAACACATTTCTATTGACAAGCACAATTTTAGTATAGTAAGATGTATTTAGACGCCGAAAGAGACTAAAGGGGTGATGGTATGAAAAATAATGAGCGTTATAGATTTTTGTTGAAGTCAAAAAGAAAAGAACTAAATTTAACACAGTATCAAGTTTCAGAAAAAATTAAAATTTCCCGAAGTTATTATTCAGACATAGAAAACGGAAGGACTTTTCCCAGTGGAAAAATGATGTTGAGAATTAATGAAGTATTACCTATTTTTTTATTCATTAATGACGCCGAAAGAGACTTTAAGGAGGTAACAAAATGACAAATTTAGCATATCCGATGTTATACATCGTAAGACGTGAAAAGGGTGATACTCAAAAAGCTATTGCAAAGAAACTTAGTATTTCACCACAGCGTTATCAGTTAAAAGAATCAGGTAAAGCGAATTTTACATTACCAGAAGCTAAAATTTTATCTGAATTATATGACATGCCAATCGATGATTTATTCAGTAATTCAATTTCAGTAGGACAATAGGAGGTGAATACAAATATGAAATTATTCGGAACACTTATCGCAGCAAGCTCATTGACATCATCAGTGGTAGGTCTAGTAACGCAAGATATATTTAATAGTTTCGCTTTATATAGTCCACTAGCTGTTACGTCATGGGCTATAACAGAATGGTTTAACGATAGAAAAAATAGAAAACAATTATTGGAGGACTAGGAAAATGTTATACACAGAAAAAGTAGAAGAAACAGTGGAATGTACAGATTTAGGAAATAAGATTCAAGCGTGTATGGATTATCTTGCAACAGAGATTGAAGCAGTAGAACAAACTAGAGAATGGGCAATCAAAAATAATGAATTTAGCTTACAACAAGAAATTAATAATGCTTGGAAGTCACATTATATTGCGTTATCTATTTTAAAAAGCATTAGAGAAGATAACGAACGTATGAATGATGAAATAGTAATGATTGTTAAAAATGAGCAAGAAAAAAGCGCATCTGTACAGTCGGCAAACTCAACAGATAACGCATAAGAACAAACACATGAGGTAATCATGCATGGATAATTTATCATGGTTGCCTCTCATTTTAAAAGAGGTGGAAAAATGAAAGAGTTTAACAAAATAAAATTGGATAACGATTTTCGTATATCCATTATACAATATGACAGCCTTTATTCCAACTCATTTCGTGATTTTGATACATGGAATTGGTCTGATTGGCTCAATAAATTACAAATACCAATGATTAATGAAAACAAGTATAAGCGTGGTTTAGTGCTTTATGGTGATGTTGAAGATAGCAACGGTTGTGAAAAGTACCGTAAGGACGACAATATTATTAATCGTTCTGTTATTGCACTTGATTATGATGATATAACAGATTTCAAAGGATTATACAAAGCAATTTCTAAGCATTTAGAAGGCTATTCATGGGCGTTCCACACAACTTATAACCACACTACAGATAATCCTAGAATACGTCTTATAGTGCCTATAAATGAACCAGTGAGTGCAGATGATTATAGGAAGTATACGCAAGCATTAGCACATCAAATAGGCTACAAAATAGATGAAGGTAGTTTCCAACCTTCAAGAGCTATGGCATTACCAGTAAGACCCGATAAAGATATACCATACATCTTTAAACATAACGATGCACCTGCTATTACTATTGAAAACTTAAATCAGTTGTCCAGATTTGTGGACAACATACAAAAAGACAAACCAATTACCATTAATTACTCAAACCAATATAAAAAACGTGATTCATCTTATTGGCGTGATCTTGCGTTCGGTGTTGGTGAAGGTGAACGTAATCAAGCACTAGCTTCAATAAGTGGTTACTTATTACGTAGATATGTAGATGTAAATCTTGTGTACGGTCTAGTTATAGCATGGGGGAAATCATGCAATCCACCTATGGATGATGGGGAAATAAACAAAACATTTAATTCAATACTCAAAAAGCATATGAGCAACTAGAGGGGGACAGTATATGACAATAGAGGAAATGGAAGTAACTCAAGAAGATGTTTTTGAAAATATGAATAAACTTAAAAATTTTCAAGAAATTAATAAAGATAAACCAACAATTCCAGAACCTTATTTAATTAAAGGTAAATGGTTGTATTATCGAAAAATTACTAAATATGTTCAAAAAGAAGATAAGATTGAGGATATTTATATCACAAGTACGCCACCTATTCTTACTGAACGTTATCAAGATATCGAAACAGGAGATATATATTTCGAATTAGAATTTGAGGACAAAAAAGGTAAACATAAATTGCGTGTTAATGCTGGAGATATAACGCAGGCTAGAAATATAGTAGAACTTGCAAACAAAGGGCTAGAAATTACACAAAACGAATCGCCTTCTCTTGTATATTACCTTAGTGCATACAGACGTTGGAACAATATAAAAGATTTTGATGTGGCTACACGATTAGGACATATAGGTAAAAAATTCATTTCACCTTATGTAGAAGATAATAATAAAAATGATTTTAAATTATTTAATTCTGACCCAGGTAAACAAAAAATAATTGATGGGTTTAGAAGTAAAGGAAATATCGAAAAATATATAGATGGATTATTTAAACATGTCAAAGACAATCCAATGGTTATGATGATGTTTTATGGTTCAGTTGGTTCAATATTAGTTAAAGAATTTGGAACAGATTCCATTATCATAGAGCAAGCAGTTAGAACTTCAAAAGGTAAAACTTTTACAGAACGTGTTTGTGCAAGCGTGTGGGGTTGGCATGAAGATTTAGTAATGGAATGGAACACTACAAAAACCAGTGTTGAACGAATGGCAGCATTTTTAAATTCATTCCCTTTAATTATGGACGATACTCGAAAAGCAAACTATAAAGATCTACCACAGATTTTTTACCAATTTTCGGGTGGAAAGTCAAAAGGGCGAGCTACTAAAGAAAGAGGTATTGATGTATTTGAAGAATGGAACACCATATTATTATCTACCGGTGAAGTTTCAACACCAGATATTTCTGAAAAAGGTGGCGTAGCTGGTCGTGTAATTACATTGTTAGAGAATCCATTTCCTAATACGTCACAAGATATTTTCAATGAGATAGCCGAAACATTCGAAAGCAATTATGGATTACTTGGTAAATTATTCATTGAAAAATATAACAGTGATAAGGATAAATACAAATCATCGTTCAAGGGCGCTCAAAAAGTTTTTATAGGTAAGGCTGAAGGTAATGAAGTTATGGTTAGAATCGCTAGAAGTTTTGCTTTATTACAAGTGGCTGGTGAAATATTAAATGATATTGAAGGTTTCGAACATGATCCATACATTATTACGCATAGTGCTTTCAACAGCATGATGAAGAATAATAAAAATATTGATAAGTCTAAAAAAATGCTGGAAGAATTACTAGATTACTTGGATGCAAATAGAAATAGCATTGAAGGCGAAGGATACGACCGAGTTACACATGGTGATATAAAAGCCATTTATAAAAAAGAAGGTTTATGTATCCTTACACAAACCGTTAAAGACTTCTTGGGTGACGAAGTAAACAATATCACAGGTGGTTGGGTCGATAATAATTATCTTATTATTGATAAAGATGGCAGACGTACCAAACGCATTAGTCATAAAGGAACAAAGCCCAATGGCTATATGATAAAAAAAGATGTTTTAGATCAGTTAGATTATGATTTCAGTCAATACCACAATCCGTATGGATATGATTAGAGTTCACGGAGTTCACGATGAGTTCACGGTGAAAAACGAAAAACGTGAACCGCATGAAGTCAATAGTACCAAGGGTTTAGAGTAGATAGTTCACGAAGTTCACGATAAAAAGAATATATGCATATATATATAAGAAAGCAGATTTTATTTATTACTTTATTCTATCTATCTTTATATAAGGGCTTATGTTTCAAAAAAACGTGAACTTCGTGAACCATTGCCCTCAATCCATTGGGAGAGTAAGAGTGAAACGGTTCACACTTTTTAAATACAACGTGAACTGTTGTGTGAACTATTGCTTGAACTCTTGGGGCAGTAGGAGTTGAATGGTTCACAGTGATAAATTTATTTTAAGGATATTAACGATTTGTTATATCTATATTTAACGCAAGGCAATTTTGAATTGGTAATGGCAAGAGTGAAGAACTATCTAACTTACATTAAAAGGAATAAAGGATGATGAATATGATACACAAGAGACCAACACAAACATTTACTTTAAATAAACAAAGACTGAATCATATAGATATTAATCAATTAAAGGCTAACAACAAGCCTATCTGTCACATCTATCAAACATATGGAAAGTATCAATATTTAGAAATAGACTTCATCACATGTGACTGGTGCTTATCAAGTAAAGGTCAGGCATATCTTCAATCTAAACTAAACATGGAACTATTAACCACATGGTTAAAGGGATACAACCTTAAGCTCAACTATACAAGTGTGGGGCATATGACTATCTTCTTACGAGCAGATATAAAGACAATAGAGTTCCTCATAAACGAATTGAATGTGATGAGCAGTAGTAATGCATATTGGTATCAGTATCGAATAGGTAACAGAATGCAGTACATCGAAAGAGAGGTAGGTTATGTATCACCTATTAAACATGTGAAGAACAATGTAAACAAGGTCAAAGCATAAGGGAGTATGACATGTGTAAAGATGAATTGAAAGTATATATTATCAACTATATTAAATACTATACCCATGTAACTTTTATTGATTTAGAAGAACTGTTTGAATCATTGCATATTGAATATCAAGGTGAGCTTACATTCGTACATGTAGACAATAACAATATAGTGTTGTGGCATGGTTGGAGTAATGAAGTGATTAGTATAGTTGGTGATCTATTAACATCAGAACAACTTGAACTAGAACGAACAGATGTAACAACATATGCAAGGCATGGTGTGTATTTAGACTTACCTTTAATGTCAAATCCATTTGATTATTCAGACATACGTTGGTTACCTGTTGAATTAAAACTAGGCAATACTTTGGAAGCATTACTACATTAGGAGATGTTGCGTTATGACTTATAGCAAATTGTTGGCACGTTATTTAGTATATTGCGAAACATCTGCAAAGGTATTAAAAGGTATAAATTACAAAAGCTATTTAGATATGAAAAATAAGTGAATGTAGGGTGGTTAAACACCCCCCCTTAAAATTATTTCTCGATTATTTCCCGATTGGGAGAACGGCGTGTGGTCTCGATTCCGAAAGAATTTGAATGATTTACGCATATAACCCTATACTCCCACCATCTATATTTAAAAAGGAGTAGATTAATGAAATTAAACGAAGAACAACGTAAAGAACGTGAAAAGTTAGTTGCTATAGAAGAAAAACGGTTGCTAGAGATATACAAAGACTTACCAAATGAAAAATTAAAGGTAGCACAAGGTCTTATCAAGCAAGCAGCACGTAACAGAGTGATGTTGAACTACATGTGGGAGGACATACAAGAGAATGGCGAATACGATTTGTTTCAACAATCTCAAAATGTACCTGCTTATGAACGTGAGAGACCTATTGCACGCTTATATAATACACGTGATCAATCATATCAACGAGCAATTAAACAACTAACAGACTTATTACCTAAAGAAAATACCCAAACTGAATCAAATGAATCATCTACGGATTATCTATAATCAACTTAAATATTACGGTTAGAAAATCATTATAATCTTGCGCTGACATATAAATACGGTCAACAAGATAAATTAAATAAAACAAAGGAGATGTTGTAATGAGCAATATAAATATTTTTGAATGGAAAAAAGTGAAGAGTAAGATTAGAGAAATCAGACAAGAAATTGATGATACTAAACAATTAGATACAATTGATAGAAATAAAAGTAGGTATTTAACTAATGTCTTGCGTGAATTAAGTGTTCTTGAAAATATGGTAAATGACTTAATGGATCAAACGAAAGATAGTAATCCAGTTAATAAAATAAAAAGACTATATAACAGATATAAATAAGGAGAGATAAATATGGCTACAAAAAATGACGAAAAACCTAACGTGAATGAAATATTCCCAGTATACATTGAAGTGATTCAAAATATGCTTGAACAAAATAAAGGCATACAAAGTCAAGATTCGTATCAAGATAGAATAAATGCTCTTTTTGAGCAATTAGAGAATGGTAATCTTTCTGTCAATGAATATGATGATGTAGTGAATGAAATAGACGATTTAAGACGAGAAAAAGCAACTAATCCTAATGTGAATGGTCGAGTTGTTTTAAATTTACCTAATGGCGTTAATTCAATTGAAGAGTTGAAAAAAGTAACAGAAAAAGAAGATAAAAAAGCTAATGAAGTGGTTAAAAGTGTTGAAGATGAAAATCATAAACTGAAAATGAAAATCGATGAATTACAATCAAAAATCGAATTAAATAATACGTATATAGGTGAAATAAACAATTATGAATCAATTAATGAACTAGTTAAACCTATCATCAACGGAGATAAAACATACTACGATTCAGAACGCTTTTACAGTGCTTTCATGTGGCATAAAACAATTGGTTTATTGTCTGCAAAAGGTAAAGGTAAGTCGGTTGTGAAGTATCCAGATTTTAATGATAGAGCAAAATAAAACAGTGGGCGCTGGCATATGTGTCAGCGTCTGACTTCTATTTAAATGGGGAGGATGCCATGATTTTAAAGCGTGCTAAATCAGTTTTATTATACTTTGATGAACCTAAAGTAAGTGAGTATGAAATACTTATAAAATATAATCCGACTATTATCAATAAAAAGATATACTATCTTCAAGAACAAATAGATGAGAGCTATCATTTAAATATATCTCATACAGTGTGTGATGAAGTCAGTGGTGTTATATCAGTATCATATCCCATAGAAAAATTAGTTATATGGATTATACAAAAGCAAGAGGATCTAGAACGTTTTAAAATGAATAGTGTTAAAAGAATGAATTTATTAAAACATATTGTTAGTGAATATACAAAACAAGAACAAAAGGAAGTAATGGATTATATACGTTCTAATGGGAGTATAAAAGCATTTGAGACGATTGATAAGTTGCAAAGAGATTTATATAAAATAAAACATTGTAACCAAATCAATTGTGCTAGAGACCATAGAAGTACAACTGTAGTGTAAGGAATGTGATAACTAAATGAAATATGATAAAGCTACATTAAAGAAATTTATACTTAACTATCATAGTGTACAGAAAAGCAATGATATAACCGAATCTAATGATAACCTTGATGATTTCTTTGAACTTAATAATCAAGTGGTAACTGACTTTCGTGAAAATAATAGTATAGAAGATGTAATACTTTATAATGAACTAGAGGAGATTGTAGAAGAAGTTGGTACAGATAAAGAGCATTATATATTTTGGTTGTTAAGTGAAGGATATTCGTATAAAGACATAGGCAATGTTTTTTCAGTGAGTTCAGGTAGAATTGGTCAGATATTTGATGGATTATTGAGCAAATTATCCTAAGTAGTAGATATATGTAACTGTATTATATGTGACTACCTTCTATATTTAGTGGAGAGTTTATATTCTTCTGTGCATTTGACAGAATCACTGGTAAACAAAAAGGTATTAAATATAAATAAAGGAGATACAATATAAGTACACCACGTGATCATAATAAGGGTAAGTACTTATGTGTTTACCCTTATTTTTTGTATACAAAATCAATTTAGATTTAAAACTTTAAGAAATAGTTCGTGATTTCATTTTTTATAATTATATATTCTATTTGAGTTGTTCCATTTTTTGCATCTTCATATTTCTTTATTAATTTATATAATAATGATCTTTGTTTTTTAATTTGTCTTCTAATCTTTTTTCTTTTTCCAATATTTTCTTTTTGTTCTAGTTCATAATATAAAAATTCATTAAATTCACTGATTATATCATTTATATGGTTTGAAGCTCTTTTATATTGACCATCATTTTGATATGTATTATTTGCTTGTTTAATAATTCGTTTTTGAAATAATTTACTTTTCTGGTTTAAATATTCTTTATATCGTTTATGGTCAAAATAAATTTTAATAAAGGGGTGTATTATTGTAAATATACCAGCTAATCCAGCTATTATTGTTGCTATTGATAAAACATTTTCCAAATATTATCACCATATTCTTTTTTAATGTTACTGATATAATACCACACATGTCACTGGGTGGTTATTTTATGTTCGCTTTTATGTTCTGTCTATTACTTTTTCAATAAGTTGTGTATTATATATTTAATTATATTAAAAAGGGGATAACAAACGATGAGTAAAAAAAATGAAATATTAAATTTTTTCAAAAAGCCTTATGGTGAATATGGAATAGAAACAATAGGAACATATTATTTATATTCCGAAAAAATTGAAAATGAGGCTAAATATAAAATCTATTTTGCTAATTTAAATAAAAGGATAGAGGGGAATCAAGAGCCTTTTTTTGAATTATCACTCAGAGAAACTGGAATTTTTATTCCAAGTGATAGCGACTTATCTAATGAAGCAATGGTAAAAAAAGTACTGCCAAATAGTCAAGAACATTTTGATATTGGTTTGAAGATATTTAATAATGAATCTGAAGCAAAAAAAGCTATAGAAAATCTTGGTGGTTCATTCAATATAAAAGAAATTTTAGAAATTGATTAGTTGAAGATTTTTAAAGCAATTTATCGCCTATAATATGTAACTTACTAGGGTAGGCACTTATGTGCTTGCCCTATTTTTTTGTGTGAATATATAGTACAATTAAAAAAACAATATGCTCTATTGCGCAATATTAAGGAGGCTAAAATGAAAAAGAATATTTTTATATTAATGTTAGTTGTTCTCTTAAGTACAATTTTGACTGGGTGTGATAATGCCAAAAAAGATGTACGAGGAGAATGGGAAGGGAAAAATAACAAGTACATAATAACTAAAGATACCATTACATATCAGTATAGCGAAGATGATAAAGATGTATATAATTATGAAGTGGTAAATGATAATGGGTCAACTGTAACAGTTGATTTACGTGATGAAGGAGATAAAAAGGAAGAAAGCTTTGCAAGAGAAAAATGGACTACATATAAAAAAGAATTGAAAATGTACGATGAAGAAGGAAATGTAATCGAAGCTTATGAATCAGAAAAACCTTTTGATTATAAAAAATGGGCTGTAATAATTTGTATTATAGTTGCTGTTGTTTATGGATTATATAGACTGGGTAACAGCGAAAATTAAAATTATATAATCTATTTTGATTTTAACCACCCACACTAGTGATTGGGTGTTTTTTCATTTTTAAATAGCGTTGTACAATTAAAATAATGTGATATAATTTCAATGATATTATTAATTCGGAGGTTTCATAATGAAGTTTTTTTCAAGGTTCTTAAGTAAAAATCAAGATTCAACGTTAAATGAATACTTTTGGGTTCATTTAATGTCAACTAAAAGAAAGAAAGCAATTACGTTATTGATTATTGCTATAGTTTTTTTATTTAGTTTATCAACTCACATGGGGCAAACTAACGCTTCAAATGTCTTTAAAAGTGACGAAAAAGTAGCTAAAAGTAAAATAGAAAAATACATAGACAGCAATAGAGAGTTAGCAAGTTTATTAAGTAAAGGGAAAAATGGAAAAGCTTTAGAATTAGCTTATGATAACCAATCTTATTATGAAGAAACTATTTTAAAAGACGACTATATTAAGGATAATTATGATACAGGTGATTTAGAAAACTACTTAATGGAGCCTTTAGATACATCAACAGGTGGTGTAATGGACGCTGAAGCAACTTACGGTGAACATAGCGGTAAAACTAAAGATATGATGGCTACTGCAGGAAATTATCTTGATGAAAGAATGGATGAAGCAGAAGAAGAGTATTTGTGATAATTGTTTTTGGGTTAGCTGTTTCTGCAGTTAACTCTTTTTTTATTTACATATACGAACAAGTGTTCTATTATATTCATGAGGTAATAATATGAAAATAATAAATCCAGACGCACCAGATGAATATAAATACGAAACTGATTATCGTAAAATACCTAGAGAATATCTTAACTCACGTATACCACAAGGGCGGGGCATGGTTAAATGGCAAGCTTTCAAGACCTTACCCGAACAATACGAGACATTAGAACAGTACATACAAGACCAAAATAAAATTGATAGACCATCATTAAGCGACCACCAATTGAATGATTTAAACGATAAGTTAATATTCAAAATGTACAATGATCCTAAAATTGAATTACGTTATTTTGTGGATGGATATATCAAAACTAAAGAGGGTTGCATTCACAAAGTAGATGTTCACACACAAACACTACATTTATACGAAAATAAAGGGATAGTTAAATTAGATTTGAAAGATATTGTGGGAATAAAATAAATCTAATCAGCTTGATATGTTTTATAAGTTCAATCCCAATTCCAATAACTCAAAGACTTTACTAACTTAGAATTAAATAATAAATATATGTACACAAGATTGACATAGCTATTCCAGTAAGTTTTAAGTACATAAGACCAAATGTGTACTCATCTTTATATTTATTTATATCCATCTTTCTAATTATTTTTACGATTAAGTAGTATAATGGCTCTGGCAAGTTCATAAATATAAGAGTACTTGTTGTTAATACTGCAGCAAGTATTGGGAATTTATTTTCATGGTTACTTAAATGGTTAAGCAAGTAAATAGTAGTTACTACTACAATTGCACTAAATACAATCATTGTGACATAAGCAGAAACTTCTATTTTAATTCTTTCATTTCTTTTTTTATTATTCATAATTCGTTCTTTCCTTTGAATTTGGAATTAAATTTTTTTCTTGTTGCTATAATATCAAAATTATAAAAATATGCAAAAGCCCACCTAAATTAATAGGTGGGTTTATTTTTAAAAATTAGGCTAACGGATAAAACATAAAAGGAATTGTATATTCTGTTCTATTTAATTCATTTCATTATTCATAATTTCAGATACTCGATCATTGTATTCTTCTTGTGGTAAACCTTCAAAATCTTTTTGTCTACTTAATTCTTCGATTTGTTTTTGAGCATCGTCAGACATACCTTCGGTAGAAAAATCACCGCCTGGGAATTGATTCAAATCAATTTGTTGTTTTTGTGTTTCTTGTTCCGTAGTTGCCTGTTCTTGTGATTCTACAGGTGTTTGTGTAGTTTGCTGTTCTTGTGATTCTACAGGTGTTTGTGTAGTTTGCTGTTCTTGATTATTCACTTGTTCTTGTGATTGAACAGGTTCTTGAGTAGTCTGTGGTTGTTCAACATTTTGTGCTTGTTGTTCTGTACTTGCTTGTTGTGAATCATCTTGTTGTGATTCGTCAGTATTAGACGTATCTTTTTTATCTGATTCTTCTTTTTTATCGTCATCTGATTTTTTACTATCTTTAGACTTCTTATCGTCTTTCTTGTTATCTTTACTCGATGATTTAGTTTCCTTCGTATCATCTAAACGACTTTCTTCTTCCTTATTCCCGCATGCTGCTAAAACTAGTAAACTTGCTAATAATAAAAATAAGACTTTTTTCATTGAATACTCTCCTTAAAAAATAAATTGTTAACTTAAGTGTACTACACATAAAAAACAATATTGATAACAAAAAGTTATGATTTAAAATATTTAGTAATAATTTACTTATAATTTATTTGGAATAATAATTTTGCAAAATCATCTTTTTGATAGGTTGTAATAATTTTATATGAATTTATGTTAGAATATTCAGTAAAATGATTTGTTTAGGAGATTATTTTATGATTCAATCTATAAACCACGTTACCTATTCTGTATCAGATATTAAGAAATCTACTATTTTTTATAAAGATATTTTGAAAGCTAAAATTTTAGTAGAGAGTGATAAAACAGTATATTTCACTTTAGGTGGTCTGTGGCTAGCGCTTAATGAAGAAAAAGATATACCTAGAAATGAAATTCAATATTCATATACGCATATTGCTTTTACAATTGATGAAAATACATTTGATGAATGGTATCAGTGGTTAAAAGATAACAATGTGAATATATTAGAAGGACGTAGTAGAGATATAAGAGATAAACAATCAATATACTTCACTGATCCAGACGGTCACAAAATAGAATTACATACAGGTACATTACAAGATAGATTAAACTATTATAAAGAAGAAAAGTCGGATATGAAATTTTATGAACAGGATGATGAAAATGAAGGAGATAATACTAGTAGATGAAAGTATAAAGTTAAGAGATGCGTTTGATAAGGATGCAAAAGAATATCTTAAAATTCCATTCAATAAAGAATTGCTGAAAATGTATGGTTCTAGTATGAGTCCAAGTACAGAAAAGAAATTAGATAAAGCGAAATTATTAGTATCTGAGATCAATTCAAACCCTTATGAATGGGCTATTGAATATGAAGGAAAGTTTATTGGACAAGTTAGATTAACAATAGACAATGAAAATAATAAAGCGAAGTTTGCGATAGGTATATTCAATCCTCAATATTGGAATAAAGGAATTGGAACAAAGGTTTCAAACACAATATTGAACTTTGGTTTTTATGAATTAAAACTTCACAGAATTTATTTAAAGGTGCTTGCTTATAATAAAAGAGCTATTAAATCGTATGAAAATGTAGGGTTCAAAATTGAAGGTGAAGAGAGAGAAGGAGCTTTTATTAATGGGAAGTATGAAACTGATATTCACATGAGTATTTTAAAAAGTGAATATGAGCAATCAAACGTATAGTTATATGATTATTCATTTTTCGATGCAGCAGAGAGCGAATGTCAGAGTGCTTTTAGATGAAAATATTATGGTTATTTATTTTTTCTATATATAAGTCGAGTTATGTTATCATTTAGTAGCAATGTATAAAATTAGAACCAATTAATAAAAAGGTAATAGTAACAAAATATAATTATGATTTTTATTAGAGGTAGTATTATGAAGTTTAATTTGATTATGGTTATTAATAAAGATATGAATAAGTTGCTATTTTGTTATAGAAACAAAATGCCGTATAAAGGTAGATATAATTTTGTCGGTGGTAAAATTGAAAGTCATGAAAATAGTGAAGATGCTGCTTATAGAGAGTTGTTTGAAGAAACAGGCATATCTATGGATGAAATAAATTTAATAAGATATATTGATTTAAATTATTGGTTAGAAGATGTCTTTATTGAAGTATATTATGGAATATTAAAAGATGAAATTGAGTTAGTACCCGAGAAAAATAAATTATTTTGGATAGATTTAAATCAAAATTTCTATGATAGCGACATTTTCGCTGGAGATGGACTTATTGGTCATATTATTACTCATTTGGAAATTTTGAACTAGTAAATAATCAAAGTACAGAAAGGGGATTATAAGTGGCAAAGTATGATGCATTTGAATTAGATATAGTAGATGGTCAAATAACTAACTTAGATAAACTGAATAATAAAAAAAAGAAATTAATAGAAAACGGCAATATAATTTATATATACATAAGTAATAAGCCTAAAAAAAAATATGTAGGACAGACTAAGCATTTCTTAAAAAGACACAAGCAACATTTTAATGGAAATGAAGTAAAATTTAATGAAGCAAATTTTAATAAAGTAATAATACTTACATCTCAATATTTTCATTTATCTGCTTTAAATGACGTTGAAAAACAATTAATTACATATTTTGCAGCTGATTTATCCAAAAATCAAAAAATAAATTATGATGATGACGAAGTGATCAATTTAACTAATGGGAATGCTGTAATTGATTATATGGAGAAAGAAAAAGTTGAAACAGAAGTTATATTACCTTTTTGGGAAAATGAATTATATCCTTTATGGGTGAATACACCAACAATTAATAAATTAAAATCTAATGTTTTAGTAAAATATAGTCCTATAAAAACATTATCATTGGAACAGGGTAACTTAATTTCAAAAATAGTAAATGAACCACACGAAGATTTTGTGATAAACGGAGATGCAGGGACAGGAAAAACAGTATTACTAACACATATTGTTGCTGAATTATTGAAAAAAACTAATAAGAAAATTGCTATAGTAGTACAACCCAATTGGAAAGATACGGCTAAGAAAATCTTTAAAGTCTATGATCTAAATAATAATAACCTGAAAATTAAAACATCAACATCACTAATCAATGATTATTTAAGAGAAGAAGAAATGTTTGATGTGGTTATAGTAGATGAGTCACATAAAATGTCTAGAAGGTATTCAAAGCAGCAACAGACTTTCAATAAAGTTTATCAAAATCAATTTGCAGATGCTGAAAACCATTTAGAATGTATAAAACAAATTGGAAAGCAAGTTATTTTAATGTATGATGTGTTACAAGGGATTAGGCCTGCGAACATTCAACGTTCTAAATTTATGGAAGAAACAAAATATTTTCAAAAAGAATATTTAAAAACTCAATTTAGAATTCAAGCACCAGATGGTAAAAATTACAACTCTGATGATTATATAAATGGTATTAAATATTTATTGTATAAAGATACTGGACTTTTAGATATGACAAATTTTAATCCTGATTTTGATAGGGATTTATTTAGAGATAATAGTGAAGATGCATACTATGGTTATTTTGAAAAAAAACCTTTAAGAAGCTTAATTGAATGGTTGGATGATGATTTGAATTATAATCATAATCATGTAAATAGAGTTTTAGGTGGATTAGTCGAACCATGGAAACAATCAGACGGTAATGACCCTAGTATTACACATTGGCACGAAGATAATATAAAGAGAAGATGGAATTCTAGGCAAGAAAATTGGATCAATTCTTCTGATGAAGATGCTAAAGAACAAATAGGGTCAGTCTTTGCAGTTCAAGGAATTGATCTTAATAAAGTCGGTGTGTTAATAGGTAATGATTTACAAGTGGATTCAAAAGGTAAATTGTATGGGGAACCTAAAAACTTTCATAATGTAAATGGTGTTTTCCCAAAAGATGATTCTAGCCCTGAAAATGAATTTGAATTTACTATTTTTGTTCTAAATATCTATTATGTATTGCTTACTAGAGGAATAGACGGAATTCGTATTGGATTTTGGAAAAACGAGAAGTTTAAGGTATATATGAAAAAAACTCTTGATATTAATTAGATAGTAAATTTAAAAATGGTATACAAAGTATTTTTAATTAGAATTAAATCTAGTTAGAGTGCACAAATTTATGTTGTTTTTGCAATTTTAACATTTTACACTCAATCAGTAATGCAATGTAAATGTTGATTTGACAATACTTATAGCTATTTTAAAATGTATACATAATCACTTTAATCAACTCCCGCCGTCTCCATATTAGAGCACTCAACCATTGTGGTTGAGTGCTTTTTTCATGTATGAAAATTTTGAAGTTTATTAAGAGTTGTTCTAGAAAGATAACTGCGTAATTATCATAGCATGGTTGATACTTATAAGAATAAATCACATGATATGGATGAATTTCAATATATGAACCTAGAATCGATTGTAAAGGGAATTACAGCAGTATATAACGATAGTGATGTAAAAGTGCAGCAGATTATTAAGCTCATATGGTGGGATGATAAGAAGCACACAGATGAAGTTGTAGCTGATGTAATAGAGATCAGTGAATTAACACTAAGACATGCTAGAGAAGTTATATTAAAACGTGTTGCAAAGGCAGTAGATTATGTATGAGGTATGATAAAGCAACGGTAAAAGAATTTATATTGAATTACCACAAGATACAAGATAATAGAGTTTCATGTGATGAAGATGTCGGGATTGATGACTTCTTTAATGTTAACGATCAAGCAGAAACTCATGAGATAGATAATAATAATATTGAAGAAAGTATATTTTATAATGAAATAGATGCTGTTATAGAGAATGAGGCGACTGAAGAAGAACATAATTTATTCTTATTACTTAATAATGGTGTGAATTTTGAAGAGGCTGGGAGTATATTTGGTGTGCAGTCACAAAGAATTAGGCAGATGTTAAATAGTTTATTGGATAAAATGAAGTAAATAAAAGGGGGCTGAAACCCCCCTTTTTTATTTATTTTTGTTATTATTCATCTTTTGTCCAAATGTAGTAATTGTAAATACTATTATAAATAGACCAATTCCTATTAAGATAGAACTTAATGTCTGATTGGTAACTAAATTTAAAATTAGCAACGTGTACAACGTGGATAATAAGGCTGATAAAAAAACAATTAAAATTTTAATAATAGAAAACACCTCATTTGCTACTGATTTACAACACTATCTACAGTGCCATCAACTTTACCTTTAATTATAATGCCATTTTTAGGAACTGCATTACCGCCAAATGCATTAACTAAATACCCTGCAAACGAACCCGTAAAACCACCTGATACACCGCCTATTAAAGCTCCTAACGCACCAGCTGCACCAGACCCTCCAGCTTTTATTATACCTGTTGCTGCACTATGTGATAGGTATAAGTCTACTTTATCCGAATTTTTGCCTTTACCATATACTGCTTTTGTTACTCCGCCTTTTTTAGCGGCATAAGTATTGATACTATTATTACTTTCAGCTGATTCAAAACCGCTAGTATCATATCCTTTTTTATTTAATTCTGATTTTAACTCTTGATCTGAAATATATTTAACGTAGTGGTCTCCTTCATTTTGTGCATCACTTGGTATGTTATTTATACTCAATTGTTGTTTTTGATGGACATTACTGTTTTCTTTACTCGCTTGTGTGATAGGTGAACCTGCTAAAGATAACGTAAATATTGATGCTAATACAGTACTAGTAAACTTCGCATAATTGTTCATAATGAATACCTCCTTTGATTTATATAACTAACATAACAATATAACGTAAAATAAAATGGGGTTTTTCATAAGTGTTACAATATAATTCCAAACTGATAGTATTTACTAAAACCAATAAGTAATAAAATGATTTTAGTATACTAGAATAAGTTTTACCATTCCTTAATAGAGTGCTCTCTAATAATATTGTTTAGGATAGGCAATATGCGCTTGCCCTATTTTTTATGGTATAATATAAATGAGGAAACAGTGTTTAACACTAGCATACTATCATTTGGTTGTATGTTTTATTTTATTATGTGCAGTGGACTTACTTTCGTTTAGTAGTAAGAAGCTAACTGTACCGTTTTGATTTAATCCGCCCACACTAGTCACTGGGTGGTTATTTTTTTATTTACTTAAGCGAACGAGAGTGCTGTTATATTTATGAGGTGATATTATGATGCCAGATAAATATAAAAATGAAACTGACTATCGTAAAATACCACGTGAATATCTTAATTCACGCATACCACAAGTCAGCTATTCAAAAATACGCCTTAACACTATGAGAGATTTGAGCAGTATGTTGAAGACCAAAACAAAGTAGATAAACTTTCACTAATCGATGATAAATTGAATGATTTAAACGATATATTAATATAAAAATATATATCACGAATCCATAAATGTGTTGCATTATTTTGAAATTGGCTATATTAATACTAAAAGGGTTACATATATAGGTAGACACATATACACAGATACTAGTTTTATATGAAAAAACTGTTGAATTTAAAAGATATTGTGGAGATAAAATAAGCCCACCTAAATAAATAGGTGGGCTTATTTTACGAATATATGGCCCTAGGAAGACCTTAAATATTATTGACTATATTTATTTTGATAATATTTAAATGCTGCAAGTTTTTGTTCTGCGTCTTCAACTTCATATTGATTATTTTCAATTGCATACATGGTTTGCTTTTCACCAGATGAAAGCCCATCTCCAGTATTTTTTCTCCATTCTTGATCAGGCATGTTCATATATGGATTGTTTGGGTCATAACCGTTAGCTTGTTGATTGTTTTGTTGTACTTGTTGGTTTTGTTGCGTATTTGCATTAGCTTGTTGTTGCTGGTTAGCAGTTGTTTGTTGTTGGTTAGTATTAGCTTGTTGATTCTGTTGGTCTGAATTGGCTTGTTGTGTATTGTTATTAGTTTGATTTTGATTATCTACGTTAGCTTTTTGGTCAACATTATTTTGTGAGTGATTATCATTGTTAGAAGTTTGATTATCACTATCAGAATAGTCTTTGTTATTATCTTTCTTATCATTTTCATTTTTCTTATGCTTAGCTGTCTTTTTATCATCATTTGATTTCTTGCTTTTACTTTCTGACTTTTTATTATCATCCAATCGGCTTTCTTCTTTATTTCCGCATGCTGCTAAAACTAAGAAACTTGCTAATAATAAAAATAAGACTTTTTTCATTTATACATCCCCTTAAAAGTAATTAATAACTTAAGTGTACTATACTTAAAAAATAAAGGTGATAACAAAAAGTTATAATGATGATTATTATTTGTAAAAATACTTATAGTTATATGCAAATCAAATGCGATTATTGTACATCAAACGAATAACTTATATGTTTATACATTTTTTGATGCAACATAGACGAATGTTAGGAACATAATTACTCAATGGCAAAGGCTTATGCTTACTCTAAGCGTTATATCATTTGGAATTATTGGATGAATGTAACGGAAAAATTTAGAAGTTAAAAACATATACATACTAAAATACGACAGAAAAAATCGATTTTTTAAATAACACATAAGGAGCATTAATGGCCGGAAAAATTTAGAATTTTATTCACGGAGAACATTATATAAAGTATCTAATTTGCAATGCTAAGTAATTAGTTGGATAATTAATTTATAATACTTACACAGGGTGAATATAGATGGACGAAATTTTTGTTTTTAAAATAAAAACGAACGATGGAAATATGTTTCGTGAATATGTAGAAAATATTTGGCAAATTAGTGAAGCAGTGGCTTTGAAAAGGTTTGAAAAAGCGATTAAAAAGCATGAATACTTTTACTTAAAAGATAGTGGTAGATATATTAATGTGAGTAAAATTATTTCAATCGACGTAGAACTTTTGAATGACAACGTTTAATTTATATATAGTAGCATAGTTTATTAATTATCGGTGTGAAATATAAGTTGAATTATAAAAATGATTGAGAAATTTTGAAGAAACAGTAAAGTAAACAATTCATGTATTTAAGGAATTGAATATATTATGAGTAAACGAGTTTAAGTTATTTTTTAAATTTAACTTCAACTCCAATAAAAAGCTTTCATCTATGATGGTTGAGAGCTTATTTTTGTTTCAGGTGTTCGAAACGAGTTTTTCTTATATTTATGTCTATTGATTGGAGGGCAAGTGCATATGTGCTTGCTCTGTTTTTATAGTAAAAAGGGAAGCTATAATATTACATGCGAATAACTTAAGTTTCAAAATTTTTTGTGAGTATTTAATTTGAACAAGTGTCAAAGTTTATGATATCTTACGGTCTCGTAAATAGTACGGCAATAGGGACGACAGCAAGTGATTCTTAGTTAACTAACATAAATTATTTGTTTTTTTAAAATGATTTTAGTATATTCACTAAACGCAATATATTCATTGATATTTATAGTATATTGTATCTACATCATCCAAGCATCACATTGGTTGGTGGTTAATTTACAAAAACTTATTATGAATCTTGCATTGAATTTACAAATTTAATTTAAAATGAATATAAGTTAGAAGGTGATCGTACTATGAAATATAAAATAAAAAAGCTAATAAAAAAATATGCTGAAAATGGGAAGATGGAAAAGTTACTTCATAAAGTGAAAGACAGTATAATGAAGAAAACTGGCAAAGATTATTCGAAATATATTAATAAATTTATAATAGAACTAAAAAAGTAGTATTGTAGAAAGGATACTTTAATTGAGTCAAGTCCAGACTCCT